>DASTGO010000386.1:0-27994 GCA_035719045.1 Kineosporiaceae bacterium
AGATCCTCGATCTCGTCCTCATCCACCGCCGGCCACCCATCACCGGTCAGCACATGGAACATCTCCGCCGCCCACGGCGGAACCTCAAGGCCCACAACCCACCACCCACGGAGTCGATGTCGATGGTGCGGCACGCCGACAACCCAACAGACACGGCCATGTCCCCAGGTGCACGCAACCAGCCACGACGCGACCCACGAAAGCCAACATCATCTTGAGGATAGGTGAACCTCGCCGACCCAACGCGCGGTGGGCGTGGGCTCGGAACTGACCGGGGATGACGGTGCGTGCATGGGCCGGGCAGGCACCACCGCTGACCGGCGGGCGGACACGGCCACTACCCGCCGAGCCGCCCAGCGGACAAGCCGCCAGCAGAGGCGGGGTGGCTCGCGCGGCACAAGGCCGATCAACTCCGCCGGCGGTCAGACGCCCTTTCGAGGCCGGGGCAAGAGTCAGCGACCCTTGGGGTGCCAGACGGTCTTCGTCTCCATGAAGGCGAGGATCCGGCGCGGACCGTCCGGGACGGCCGTCCAGTCCGGTTCGACGGCCCCGGACGGGTCGCTGGCGGGGCCGCTACCGGCGGGGCGCAGCACCCGGGTCAGGGTGGCCGCGGCGGACGCCTCGAGCGCCGCCCAGTCCAGCCCGGAGC
This sequence comes from Kineosporiaceae bacterium, assembly GCA_035719045.1. Classification (GTDB taxonomy): domain Bacteria; phylum Actinomycetota; class Actinomycetes; order Actinomycetales; family Kineosporiaceae; genus DASTGO01. The sequence continues at coordinate 650 of DASTGO010000386.1, forward strand.
CCGGGATCGCGGGGACAGGTGCCGCGCCGGCCAGGTCGAGGGCGTCGACGTCCTCGTGGGAGGCCAGCCACGGGGCGATCTCGCCGGTGATCCCGGTCAGCAGGTTGACCACCCCGCCGGGGACGTCGGAGGTGGCCAGCACCTCGGACAGGGTGACGGCGGGCAGCGGCCGGGTCTCGGAGGCCACCACGACGCAGGTGTTGCCGCCGGCGACCACGGGGGCGACGGCCGACACCAGCCCGAGCAGCGAGGACGCCTGTGGGGCGAGCACCGCGACCACACCGGTCGGCTCCGGCAGGGAGAGGTTGAAGTACGGCCCGGCGACGGGGTTGGCCGCCCCGGCCACCTGGGTGATCTTGTCCGTCCACCCGGCGTACCAGACCCAGCGGTCGATCGCCGCGTCGACCACGGCGGCGGCCGACGCTGCGTCGAGGCCCTCGGCCCGCGACACCTCGTCGGCGAACTGGGCCCGGCGGCCCTCCATCACCTCGGCCACCCGGTACAGCACCTGGCCCCGGTTGTACGCCGTGGCCGCCGCCCAGCCGTCGAACGCCTTGCGCGCGGCCACCACCGCATCCCGGGCGTCCTTGCGGGAGGCCATCGCGGCGTTGGCGAGGAAGCCGCCCGCGGCATCGGCGACCGGGTAGCTGCGGCCGGACTCGCTGCGCGGGAAGGCCCCGCCCACGTAGAGCTTGTGCGTCTTGCGGACCTCCAGTCGGGCCGGCCCCTGGCCGTCCGCGCCGTCGTGCGCCACGCTCACGCCTCCCTCACGTACGCGGCGAGCCCGTGCCGGCCGCCCTCCCGGCCGTAGCCGGACTCCTGGTACCCGCCGAACGGGCTGGTCGGGTCGAACCGGTTGAAGGTGTTGGCCCACACCACGCCGGCCCGCAACCGGTCGGCCATCCAGAGGATGCGCGAGCCCTTCTCGGTCCAGATCCCCGCGGACAGCCCGTACGGCGTGTTGTTCGCCTTCGTCACCGCCTCCTGCGGGGTGCGGAAGGTCAGCACCGACAGCACCGGACCGAAGATCTCCTCACGGGCGATCCTGTGCGCGGGGGACACGTCGGTGAACACGGTCGGAGCGAACCAGAATCCGTTGTCCGGCAACGTGCACGGCGGACTCCACCGGATCGCGCCCTCACGTTCGCCCGCCTCGGCCAGTTCGACGATCCGGCTCAGTTGCGCCTGCGAGTTGATCGCGCCGATGTCGGTGTTCTTGTCCAGCGGGTCGCCGACCCGCAGCTGGGCCATCCGGTGACGCAGCCGCGAAACCACTTCATCCGCAACGGATTCCTGGACCAGCAGTCGTGATCCCGCGCAGCACACGTGACCCTGGTTGAAGAAGATCCCGTTGACGATGCCCTCGATCGCCTGGTCGATCGGTGCGTCGTCGAAGACGATGTTCGCGGCCTTCCCGCCGAGCTCGAGGGTGAGCTTCTTCCGGCTGCCCGCAACGGTTCGCGCGATCTGGCGGCCGACGTCGGTCGACCCGGTGAAGGCCACCTTGTCGATCCCGGGGTGGGCGACCAGTGCGGCACCGGTCGCGCCGGCCCCGGTGAGGATGTTGACCACACCCGGCGGCAGTTCCGCCTGCTGGCAGATCTGCGCGAACAACAGCGCCGTCAGCGGGGTGGTCTCCGCGGGCTTGAGTACCACCGTGTTGCCGGTGGCCAGCGCCGGGGCGACCTTCCAGGCCAGCATGAGCAGCGGGAAGTTCCACGGGATCACCTGTCCCGCAACGCCGCACGGTTGCGGTTCGGCCCGGCCCGCCGGGACCGGGAGCCCGGCCCAGGCCAGCTTGTCCGCCCAGCCCGCGTGGTAGAAGAAGTGCGCCGCGGCCAGCGGCACGTCGACGTCACGGGACTCCTTGATCGGCTTGCCGTTGTCGAGGGTCTCCAGCACCGCCAGTTCGCGGGCCCGCTCCTGGATGATCCTGGCGATCCGGAACAGGTACTTGCCGCGCTGCGTCCCGGACATCCGCGACCAGACACCCTCGTACGCCGACCGTGCGGCCCGGACGGCGCGGTCCACGTCTGCCTCGCCCGCCACCGCGACCTCCGACAGCACCTCCTCTGTGGCCGGGTTGACGGTCTTGAGCGCCGCGCCGTCGGCCGCGGGGGAGAAGTCGCCGTCGACGAACAGCCCGTAGGAGGGCCGGATGTCGACCACGGCTCGGGACTCCGGCGCCGGTGCGTACTCGAAGCTGGGCACGAGCTGGGCTCCTGTCGTGCGGGTGCGGTGCGGGCGGAACGGCCGGGCGGGATGCTGCGGGACTCCTTGTGCCGCAACGAATTCCGGTCGGGCGATAGTCAGGACACGGTGACGTGGTGGCGCCCGGCATAGGCGCCGACCGCCATCCGCCGGCGCTGCAGCAGGACGTCGTTGAGCAGGCTGGACGCCCCGAACCGGAACCGGTCCGGATCCAGCCAGTCCGGGCCCGCGGTCTCGTTCACCGTCACCAGGTAGCGGATCGCGTCCTTGGCGGTGCGGATCCCCCCTGCCGGCTTCACCCCGATCACCTGCCCGGTGAGGGAGAACCAGTCCCGGACCGCCTCCAGCATGACCAGCGTGACGGGCAGCGTCGCCGCCGGGGAGACCTTGCCGGTGCTGGTCTTGATGAAGTTCGCCCCGGCCAGCATCGCCAGCCAGGACGCCCGGCGGACGTTGTCGTAGGTGGCCAGTTCGCCGGTCTCCAGGATGACCTTCAGGTGGGCCGGACCCTTGTCGCCGCGGCCCTCGGTCACCTGGCAGGCCTCACGGACGGCGGCGATCTCCTCGAACACCTGCCCGAACCGGCCGGACAGGAACGCCCCGCGGTCGATCACCATGTCGACCTCGTCCGCCCCGGCCCGCACGGCGTCGGCGACATCGGCCAGCTTGACCGCCCGTCCCGCCCGGCCGCTGGGGAAAGCCGTTGCCACGGAAGCGATCCGGATACCCGTGCCGCGCAGGGCCTCGACCGCGACCGGCACCAGGTCCGGGTAGATGCACACCGCGGCCACCTGCGGACAGGCCGGGTCGTCGGGGTCGGGGCGGCGGGCCTTGGCGCACAGCGAGCGGACGGTTCCCGGGGTGTCGGCACCTTCCAGGGTGGTCAGGTCCGTCATCCGCACGGTCAGGTCCAGCGCCCAGGCCTTCGCGGCGTTCTTGATCGAGCGGGTGCTCAGTGCCGCGGCACGGGCCCCGGCACCGACCTCGTCCACCCCGGGAAGAGCGCGCAGCCACCGTCGCAGCGACACGTCGTCGACGGTGGAGGTGCCGAGCAGCGCCCGGGCCGGGTCGAGTACCGTCCCGCTGTCCGCCGCGCCGACGGCGCCGGGGGACCCGGTGGTCCGCCCCTCGGGACGGGGGTCTGCCGTCGTTGCCACCACGGCAGTCTAGCTGCGGAGATGTGGCTCCCACCCGCTCGGAAGGGGCAGGAATGGACGTGATCGGCTGGATCGGTTCGGCGATCCTTGTCCTGTCGCTGGCGCAGACCCGGGTGCTGCGGTTCCGGGCCATGAACCTCGTCGCGGCCGTCATCCTGGTGGTGTTCAACGCGGCTGTCATGGTTTGGCCGATGGCGGCCGTGAACGCCGTGATCGCCGCGGTCGACGGGTTCGTCCTGATCCGGCTGGCCCGTGCCCGGCACGACCACCGCGCCTACGAGGTGGTGTCGATCGACCCGGACCAGCCCTACCTCGGCTACCTGTTGGAGCGCAACGCCTCCGACATCGCGAAGTTCAACCCCGGCCTCGGACCCGACATCCGGTCCCGTGCCGAGCTGGCCTTCCTCACCCTCAACGAGGGCGAGACCGTCGGCGTCGTGCTGGCCCGCCGCACCGAGGTCCCCGGCGAGGCCGAACTCCTGCTGGACTACGTGGCCCCGAGGTTCCGGGACTTCACGCCGGGGGAGTTCGTGTTCCGCCCCGACGGGCCGTTCCCGCGGCTGGGAGTGCACCGGGTGCTGGCCCCGCGCGGGATGCGGGAGGCGTCGGCGTACCTGGCCGCGGTCGGGTTCCGCCCGGAGTCCGACGGCCTGGTGCTGCAACTGCCCATGTCCGCGGCCTGACCGCCGGCACCGGCCGGGCTGCGGTGGCCGGGTGGTGGTGGCCGGGTGGTGGTGGCCGGGTGGCGGGTGTTTCCAGCTGGATTCTCCTGATCGGTCACGGGATCGGGGGTGGCACGATGGGCGGCATGGCTGACCCGGGGCAGCTGGTCTACCGGCCCGTGACCGGCCGGGTGTTCGTCGCCGGCTACGTGGCTTTCGCGGCGTGGTGGGTGATCTCGGCGCTGACCGGTTCCGGGTTGTCCTGGACGGCGGGCGCCTGGCTGCTGACCGGCGTGGTGGTGCTGTACGCGCTGTTCTGGCGGCCGGCCGTGGTGGTGGGCTCCGACGCCGTCCGCCTGGTGAACATCGTCCGTGAGGTCCGGGTTCCCTGGGCGTGCCTGGAGGGGATCCAGACCCGGTTCGTGCTCACGCTCACCGCGGACGGCCGTGACTACGCCAGTTGGGCGGCCTCCGCGCCGGGCCGCAGGCGGACCGCGGGTCTGCTCGCGGGGCAGTCCCGGGGCAGTACGGCGGCCGTCGCCGCGGAGTCGGCCACGCTCCCGCGCAGGGGCTGGTTGCAGGAGGGCCACGCCCCGGACCGGTCCAGCCGGGACCTGGGATCGGACTCCGGCGCCGCGGCGTTCATGGTCGAACAGGCGTGGATCGGCTGGCGGCACGGCGCACCGGCGTCGGCCGCGCCGGTCGGGTCGGTCGGGTCGGTCGGGTCGCAGTCCGCTGCCGCCGCCGGGGCAGGCCACGGCGGGGACGGTGCCGGTGGCGCCGAGGTCCGCTGGAACGCCCCGCTGCTGGTGGCCCTGATCGTCCTGCCGCTGCTGGCGGCGCTGGCCACCGGGCTGCACCTGTAGGCGGCCGGTCCTGCAGACGGACGGCTTTGCTTCGCCCGCAGAGCTGCCGACGTAGTTCCGGTGAGGCTCCTCCCGGCGTCCACGCCCACGGTGGCCACACCCCGGGTGCTCGCCCTGACCACGGGTCTGCTGTACGTGGTCGGCGGCTGTGCTGTCGCGCTGATCGGAGCCGGCCTGGGACAGCGGCAGACGGTGCGCGCCCTGGTGGTGGCCGTGGCGGCCGTCGCCATCGTGATCGGCCTGGCCCTGCTCGGCTGGGGGGAGTCGCTGCCCCGCTGGTGCTTCCACACGCTCGTCGCCACCGGGACGGTGCTCATCACCGTCATGGTCGCCACCGCCCCGACCGCGCAGGCCGAGGTCGCCTTCGCCGCCATCTACGTGTTCATCGCCGTCGATGCGTTCTTCTTCTTCGCCTGGCCGCAGGCGGTGCTCCAGCTCGGGCTGATGCTCATCGCGCAGACCGTCGTGGTGTCCGTGCACGGCCGTGGCGGGCCCGGTGTCGCACTCGCGCTGGCACTGCTGTGGACCTCGGTCGGCGGGGTGGTCGGGGCCATCGTCCGGGTGGCGTCCAGTGCCCGGGTGGACAGCCTGACCGGGCTGGCCAACCGGCGCGGCTGGGACGACGAGCTGCGCTCGGCGCTCGACCTGGCCCACCGCAGGCAGGTTCCGTTGTCGGTGGCCCTGATCGACGTCGACCACTTCAAGCGGGTCAACGACCAGCTCGGGCACGCCGCGGGGGACGACCTGCTGCGCGGACTGGCTGAGGACTGGTCGGCGGCCCTGCCCTCGGACAGCAGGCTGGCCCGTCGCGGCGGGGACGAGTTCGCCTTGCTGCTGCCCGGCCGGAACGGACCGCAGGCGCTGGTCGTGGTCGAGCGGATGCGGGCCGCCGGGCGGACCCAGGCGGTGTCCTGCGGGGTGGCCGAACACCAGCGGACCGAGACCGGCGGGGACCTGCTGCGCCGCACCGATGCCGCGCTGTACACGGCGAAGGCGGCCGGGCGGGGCCGGACCGTGCTCAGCGGCCAGGAGCACGACAGCCTGGTCCGGGACCTTGCCGTTGCCCTCGAACGCCAGGAGATCGAGGTGGTGTTCCAGCCGATCCTGGCCCTGGGCGGGACCGAGGCGGTCGGCGTCGAGGCACTGGCCCGGTGGGAGCGCCCCCAGCACGGTCTGGTGTCCCCCGCGGAGTTCATCCCGGCGGCGGAGTCCGCGGGCCTGATCGGCGCCCTCGGTGCGTCGGTGCTGCGCAAGGCCTGTGCCGGAGCCCTGTTGCTGCAGCGCAGCTGGGGGCAGGACCTCCTGCTCACGGTGAACGCCTCCGGCCGGGAACTCACCGAGCCCGGCTACGGGCAGGGCGTGCTGGACACCCTGCGGCAGACCGGCTGGCCCGCGCACCGCCTGGTGGTCGAGGTGACCGAGAGCCTGGTCGACGGGTCCACCGAGCGGGCCCTGGAGACTCTCGCCCAGTTGCGTGAGCACCAGATCGCCGTGGCCATCGACGACTTCGGGATGGGGTACTCGGCGTTCAGCCGGCTGGACACCTTGCCCGCGGACTACCTCAAGCTCGACCGCTCGTTCATCGCGCCGATCACGACCTCGCGGCGACGGCTCGCCATGCTCCGGGCGCTGCTGGAGCTCAGCCACAACCTCGGGCTCATGGTGATCGCCGAGGGGGTGGAGACCCCGGAACAGGCGCAACTGCTCGCCGACCTGGGCTGCCCGCTGGTCCAGGGCTACCTGTACGGACGGCCCCTGCCGCCCGCGCTGTGCGCGCTGCCGTCCCCGCGCCGCGCCGCGGACACCGGAGCCGGGAACCCACCGCCCGGCCAGGGCCGGTCCCGGACTCCGCCCGCGGACCGGCTGTCCGCAGTGTCAGAGGCCTAGCGCGGCGGACAGGTCGGCCCGCACCTCCTGCAGGACGGCCGCAGCCCGGGCCCGGTCGGCGGCCAGGTCACCTCCGGGTGGCAGCACGGCTTCCAGATAGCACTTGAGCTTGGGCTCGGTGCCGCTGGGCCGGACCACGACCCGGACCCCGTGGTCGGTCCGGTAGCGCAGGCCGTCGGTGGGCGGCAGACCGCCGGCCCCCTCGGCCAGGTCGTCACAGCGGACCACCCGGCCGCCGCCCAGCACCGCCGGCGGGCACTCCCGCAGCCGGTGCATCCCCTCCGCGATCAGCCGCAGGTCGGCCACCCGGATCGAGAGCTGGTCGGTGGCATGCACTCCGTGCTCGCGGTGCAGGTCGTCCAGCGCGTCCAGCAGGGTCCGCCCGGCGGCCTTGAGCTCGGCGGCCAGTTCCGCGACCAGCAGCGCGGCACTGATCCCGTCCTTGTCCCGGACCAGGGTGGGTGCCACGCAGTAGCCGAGGGCCTCCTCGTACCCGAACACCAGGCCCTCGACCCGGGCGATCCACTTGAACCCGGTGAGCGTCTCCCCGAACCCGAACCCGAACCCGGCGGCGATCCGCCCGAGCAGCTGGGAGGACACGATCGAGCAGGCGACCACCGGGGCCACCCCGTCGGGGAGGGTCTGCACCCCTTCCCGGACCCGGCGGGCCAGGACGTGCCGGCCGAGCAGGGCGCCGAGCTCGTCCCCGCGCAGCATCCGCCAGCCGGGACCGCCGTCGGGGTGGTCCGGCAGCGCCGGGTCCGCGACGGCGACGGCGCACCGGTCGGCGTCCGGGTCGTTGGCGATCACCAGGTCCGCACCGCGGGACCGGGCGGCCGCCACCGCGAGGTCCACCGCCCCGGGCTCCTCCGGGTTCGGGAAGGCGACGGTCGGGAAGTCCGGGTCGGGCGCGGCCTGCTCGGCGACCACATAGGGCTCCGGGAACCCTGCGGCGACCAGGGCACGCCGCACCGTGTCCCCGCCGACACCGTGCAGCGGGGTGACCACCAGGTCGACGTCGCGCGGGCCGCCGGGAGCGACCACGGCCGCCGCCCCGGCCACGTAGTCGGCCAGGACGCCGTCGTCGAGGGTGTGCCAGCCGTCCCCGGCCAGGGGGACCTCCGGCAGCGGCCCGACGGCGGCGATCGCGGCGGAGATGTCGGCATCCGCGGGCGGGACGATCTGCACGCCGTTGCCCGGTCCGGGGCAGACTCGCCCCCCGAGGTACACCTTGTACCCGTTGTCCTGCGGGGGATTGTGGCTCGCGGTGACCATCACCCCCGCGTCCGCGCCGAGGTGGCGGACCGCGAACGCCAGCACCGGGGTGGGCAGCGGGCGCGGCAGCACCATCGCCTCACAGCCCGCCGCCGTCAGCACCGCGCAGGTGTCATGCGCGAACTGGTCGGACTTGTGCCGGGCGTCGAACCCCACCACCACCCTCGGCGTCCCCGTGACCCGTTGCGTCAGGTACGTGGCCAGTCCCGCCGCCGCCCGGATCACCACCACGCGGTTCATCCGGTTCGGGCCGGCCCCGAGGGCTCCGCGCAGGCCGGCCGTTCCGAACTGCAGCATCCCGGCGAACCTGTCGGCCAGTTCGGCCAGGGCCGACGCGGTCTCCCCGGCGGGGGTGACTGTCCCGTGGCCGTCGGCGCCGGCCCGGGTGAGCAGGTCGGTCAGCTCGGCGCGGGTGTCCGGGTCGGGATCGGTGTCCCGCCAGGCTCGTGCTTGCCGGAGCAGGTCGGCCGTGGCGTCGAGGGAGGTGTCCACGCCGCGCAACCTACTCGTCCCGTTGGCCCGAGAAGGGGCACCGGGCGCGGGGCGTCCCTGGTGCCGACCCGACCGGTCCCGTGCCCAGCGGGCGACAGGACCGGCCGGACCCGGATCAGAGGGCGGGCAGGGTCCGCAGCGGGAAGGGAGCCCGCAGCGGAAGCACCACGTTGCGGTCCGACGGGCTGCCGGACAGCGGGGAGTCGAAGCCCGCCCACGGGACGTTCCCGGCCAGTTCCCGGTGCAGCCCCGCCAGGTCGGCGCCGGAGAGCTGCGATGCGGGAACCGGGGCCGGGGCGGCGGGGGAGTCGTGGTCGACCATGGTGCAGGTGATCCACAGCACGCCGTCGCCACCGTCGACCAGTTCGACCAGCCGGGTCTGGCAGGGCCAGTCGACCACCGCGCAGGTGGTGACCTCCCAGAACCCGCGGGTGGAGTCGAGCGGGTCGACCCGGGGCCGGACCCCGTTGGTGTGGGTGTGCCCGGACAGCCAGACCACCACGTTGCCGAACCGGTGCAGCAGGCGCAGCACGTCGTCGGCGGTGACCACCGGTGCGCCGTCGGCGGCGAAGGCGCGCGTGTTGGTCAGGGTGTCCAGCCCGTGGTGGGAGAACAGCACGACCAGCCGGTCCTCGTGCCCGGTCCGCACCACCGTGCCGTCCGGTGCCCGGTAGCTCGAGTGCACCTCGACGAGCTGCTCCTCCAGCCAGCGCAGTTGGTCGGCGTCGAGGCTGCCGTCGGCGGCCCCGGCCAGGCAGGTGGTGTCCAGCGCGATCAGCCGGGCGGCGGGGGTGTCGTGGCTGTAGTACGCCGTGCCGTCGCGTCGGTTGCGCTCGGTGAAGCCGTGCCCGTGCGGGCGGGCTCCGGCCGCGAAGTGCGCCTCGACGAACTGGCGGCGGGTGATCGGGTGGCGGGACGGGTCCGCGGTGATCACCCGGTCCAGTCCGCCGAGGAACACGTCGCCGGACACGGTGAACAGCTCCAGCGCCTGGTCCAGGTCCAGGCCACCGGGCAGCCGGGCGGGTTTGCGGTCGCCGACCATGGCCGCCGCGACGGCCGGGGTGACCACGCCGACGCCCTGGATGAGCGCCTCGTGGTTGCCGTAGCAGGCCAGCCACGGCATCCGCAGCCCACCGGCCCGGAAGTCCGCCAGCGCCCGCTCCAGCAGCCCCGGGTGCAGCCCGAAACCGTAGGCGGTGCGGAACAGGTCGGGGCCGTCCCGGCCGGGCAGGCCGTCGGCGCCCAGCGGTCCGGGCCCGTCGCCGTCCGGGCGCCAGAACACGTCGTCGGGCCAGTCGGCGGCCTGCACGCCCTCGTACTTGCCGCTGCCGGACGCCAGCCGGACGTTCCCGCCGTCGAGCAGGGCCAGGAACGCCTGCAGTTCGTTCCACTGGGCGTTGTCGATCGCGTCGCCGGTGGTGACGGCCAGCTGCAGCGGGGCGCCGCTGACGGGCCCGCCGGTGACCCGGTTGAGGGTGTCCACCATCGCGGTCACGGCATGGGAGGTGAGCGCCTCCTGCGGCCGCTGCACCGGCACCAGCTTGGCGAACCGCGGGTCGGCGTACTCCCGGTTGAAGAACTCGAACCGGGTCGGGGACTGCACATCCGCCAACTGCAGGTCGGTCAGGTGCGCGACGCTGAGCAGGGCCCGCCCGCCGGACGGTCCGTGCGCCGACCACTGGCCTGCGACCGACCCGCCGGCCAGCTCATGCCGGACCGCATGCGCCTCCCCGTCCAGGGTCTGCACCCGGCGGTAGGGCGCCAGCGTCCCGGTGCGCAGGACCGCCCCCGCGCCGAACCGGCGGTGCAGGGTCAGCGGCGGCGGGGCGGCACTCACGACTGCCCCGCCGCGGCCGGGCCGGACGTCCGTGGCGTGACCAGGACGGCGTCGGTGCGCAGGTCCAGCCGGGCCCGGCTGCCCGCGGGGTAGCGGGTGGCCTCGGCGGTCGGCAGTTGGGCGAGCACGCTGACCCCGTCCAGGTCCACCGTGATCCGGCTGACCGCGCCCAGGAACGCCGTGGCGATCACCTGCCCGACCAGCGGCCCGGTGACGGTGCCGTCGACCGGCTCGACCAGGGTGACCGCCTCCGGCCGGACCAGGGCCACCGCGGAGCCGTCCGGGGTGGCCGGGTCGACCAGCGGGAGCCGGATCCCCAGCACGTCCGCGGACCCGCCCCGCACCTGGGCCGGGAGCTTGTTGGTCAGGCCGACGAACTCCGCGACGAAGGGGCTGCCCGGCCGGTGGTACACGTCCGTCGGGGTGCCGAGCTGCTCCAGCCGCCCGGCCTGCATCACCCCGACCCGGTCGGCGATCGCCAGCGCCTCCTCCTGGTCGTGGGTCACGAACAGGGTGGTGGTGCCGACCTCCAGCTGGACCCGGCGGATCTCGTCCCGCAGTTGGGCGCGGACCTTCGCGTCCAGGGCGGACAGCGGCTCGTCCAGCAGCAGCACCGTGGGCCGGATCGCCAGTGCCCGGGCCAGCGCGACCCGCTGCTGCTGCCCGCCGGACATCTGGTGGGCGTACCGGTCGGCCTGCGCGGAGAGCCCGACCAGTTCCAGCATCTCCCCGGCCCGCTTGTTCCGTTCCGCCTCGCCGACCCCGCGCAGCCGCAGCCCGAAGGCCACGTTCTGCCGGGCGGTCAGGTGCGGGAACAGCGAGTAGGCCTGGAACACCATGCCCATGTCCCGCTTGTTGGTGGGCAGGCCGGTGACGTCCTTGCCGCCCACGACGACCCGGCCGCCGTCGACGTCCTCCAGGCCGGCCAGCAGCCGCAGCGCGGTGGTCTTGCCGCAGCCGGAGGGTCCGAGCAGCGCGACCAGCTCACCGGGGTGCAGGGTCAGGTCGAGGCCGTCGAGCGCGGTCACCTGGCCGTAGGTGCGGCGCAGACCCTCCAGTCGGACCTCGACCCCGGCCCGGCCGGTGGTGGCGGTTGCCGTTGCGGTCACTTCACTCCTCCTCGGCGGGTGCGGCCGGGCGACGACGGCGACGGCGACCCACGAACGACAGCGCGACAAGCAGGACGAATCCGAACATCAGTGCCGCGTCGGAGACGGCGATCGACACCCCGGCGTTGGCCCGGCCCAGCATGACCACGGCGACCTGGATGGTCTGGAAGTTCAGCAGCGAGGCGATGGTGTACTCGCCCAGGACGAGCGCGACCGACAGCAGCGCGGCGTTCAGCAGGGCAGCGCCGATGTTCGGGACGATCACCCGGAACATCACCGTCGGCCAGCCGGCCCCCAGGCTGCGCGCCGCCTCGGACAGGGTCCGCACGTCGATCGCTGCCAGGCCGGTGTCGATCGCCCGGAAGGTGTACGGCAGCACCAGGACGACGTAGACGAGGAACAGTTGCAGCGGGGTGTCCGCCAGTCCCGACGGCAGGCCGTACCTGTGGGAGTACCACGCCAGCCAGCCGTCCAGCCAGCGGTAGATCGGGGCCAGGCCGACCACCAGGGCGATCGCCGGGATGGTCAGCGGGAGCAGGCAGAGGAACTCCACCGTCCGGGCCAGTCGCGGCAGCCGCAGCCGCACCCAGACCATGGTCGGTACCAGCAGCAGCAGGCCGAACGCCACGGTCAGCGCGGCCAGTTCCAGGGAGGCCGTGATCGCGGAGACCAGGTCGGAGTAGGTGCCGATCTGCTGCCAGTACTCCAGGGTCCGCGGGGCGGACAGGCCGACGCCGCGGGTGCTGAACTCGGTCAGTGCCCCGATCGGCACCAGGAAGAACAGCCCGAGCATGGCCAGCACCAGGTAGCGGAACACGTTGAGCCGCAGGCGTTGCCGGGCGTGCAGGCCGCGTCCGGGGCCGGCCGTGGCGCCCTCGCTCCCGGGGACGGTGAGCGTGGCCGGCTCCGCCCGCTGCAGGGGTTCGGAGGTCACCGCAGCCACCTCGCTGTCCGCCGCTGGAACCAGGAGTACAGGGTCATCACCACGGCGACCACGACGATCATGCCCAGGGCCAGTGCCTTCCCGAAGTTCTCCTGCCCGAGCACCACCTCGCTGGTGAGCGCGGTGCGGATCTGCAGCGGCACGATGATGCTGCCCTGGCTGACCAGTGCGGCGGCGGTCGCGTACGCGGAGAAGGCGTTCGCGAACAGCAGCAGCATCGCGCCGAGGAACGGCGGGGTCAGCAGCGGCACCGCCACGTGGCGCCAGTAGTCCCAGGTGGTCCCGCCGAGGGTGCTGGTGGCCTCCCGCCACTGCGGCCGGATCCCGTCCAGGGCGGGCAGGAACACCAGCACCATCAACGGGATCTGGAAGTAGGTGTAGACGAGGATCAGGCCCGGCATGTCGAACAGCCAGCCGGTCTCGAGGTTGATGCCGACCGCGTCCCTGAGGAACACCGTCATCAGGCCCTCGCCGCCGATCGTGGCGATGAAGGCGAAGGCCAGGGTGACGCCGCCGAACTGGGCGAGCACCCCGCAGGCCGCCGTGGTGAGCCGGCGCAGCATCCCCTTGGGGTTGCCGGTGGCGATCACGTACGCCAGCAGCCCGCCCAGCAGCGCGCCGGTCAGCGCCGTGGTCGCGGACAGCAGGATGCTGCGGGTGAAGGAGGCGATGACGTAGTCCTCCCCGAGCGCCCTGACATTGGCCAGCGTGGGGCGGTTGTGCGCGTCGGTGAACGCCTGAAGGCAGACGATCGCCGTCGGCAGCAGCAGGAACACCGCGACATACGCCAGGAACGGAACGGAGCCCAGCCAGGCCAGCGACAACCGGCGGCCACCCCGAACGGGGCGGCCGCCGGTGTCGGTGCCCGGGGTACCGGTCGCCCCGCCCGCAGCGGGGCGACCGGCATCCGCAGTCACTGCTTCGTCGGACACGTCAGCCGATGGCCTTGGCCCAGTTGGTCGCCAGGTAAGCCTTGGCGGCCGTGGCCTGGTCGGGGCTCAGGAAGACCGGCGTGCCGGTGACCGGCGGCAGGGCCGCGGCCGCGGTGGCGTCGATCTTGCCCGACTTGGTCATGACGTCCATCCGCACCGGGCGTGCACCGCCCTTGAGCCACAGGTTCTGGCCCTCGTTGGAGTAGAGGTACTCCTCCCACAGCCGGGCGGCGGCGGGGTGCGGGGCGTCCTTGTTGACCGCCTGGGCGTAGTAGCCGCCGAGGACCGCGTTGGAGGGCACGAACACCTTCCAGGTCGGCACGTCCTTGCCGTGCGCGGCCGACAGGTAGTCCCAGTCGAAGACGACCGGCGTGGTGCCGTTCTTCACGGTGGCGGTGGTCGCCTGCACCGGCACGAAGTTGCCGGACTGCTTGAGCTGCTTGAAGAAGTCGACACCCTTGCTGATGTCGCCCAGCGAGCCGCCGTTGGCCAGCGACGCCATCATGACGCCGTTGAGGGCCGCGTTCGCCTGCGTCGGGTCACCGTTGAGGGCGACCTTGTTCTTGTACTCCGGCTTCAGCAGGTCGGCCACCGCCGTGATCGCCGGGACCTTGGAGGAGTCGTAGCCGATCGACATATAGCCGCCGTAGTCCTGGAACCACAGGCCCGTGGACTCCTTCTGGCTGTCCGGGATGTCGGCCCAGGTGCTCACCTTGTAGGGGGCGAACAGGTCCTTGTTCGCCAGCGCGACGGCCATCCCGAGGTCCAGCACGTCGGGGGCCCGGTCGGTGCCCTTCTGCTGCTTGACGGCGTTGACCTCGTCCTGGCTGGACCCGTTCGGGTTGGCCGAGTCGACGGTGATCCCGTACTTGGCCTTGAAGCCGTCGATCAGTGCGCCGTAGTTCGCCCAGTCCGGAGGCAGGGCGATGACGTTGAGCTTGCCCTCCTTCTTCGCGGCCGCGATCAGCGCGTCCAGGCCGCCCACCTCGGTGGCGGACGTCGCGGAAGCCGCCGCCTTGCCGCCGCCGCTGCTGGAGGAGTTGCCGCTGCTGTTGCTGCTGGGCGCCGAGCACGCGGCCACGAGGACCATCGCGCCGATCGCGATGCCCGCCCGGACTCCGCGCAGAAACGTTGTCACCTGCATTGCCTCCTGTCGCCTGTTACCCCTGGCCCGCCTTGCCGCAACTCGGGCTCCGCGTCACGTGCCCACCTGCGGCGAGTGGGCTCTGACCTGCGCTGATGCAGGTGCCCGAATCGTTTAGGCGTCGCAAGTTTCCAAGCGGGCCCAGGGGGTGTCAAGGTCCGTTACCGACTTGTCGCTTCGGTTGTAGAGCCACGGGAAAGCCGTTCGCGGCCAACGGATGAACGGATGGTGGACGGCGTGCGAAACGATTCGGGAGATGGGTCGGAACTGGACGGCCGGCCCACCGATGCGCGCTCGATCCAGTGCACCGGCTCGACATGGTCCGCGGTGATCGCCGGGTCGAGCAACCGCAGCATGAGCGCCCGCCCCATGGCCCGCCGGTCCACCTGCAACGTGGTCAACGGCGGGTCCAGGAGTTCGGACGTGGGCAGGTCGTCGTGCCCGACGACGGACACCCCGGATCCCACGGGCAGTGACAGCATGCGGGCAGCAAGATACACCGCGTGAGCGGTGTAGTCCGAGTTCGTGATGACGGCGGTGGGGGGGTCGGGCCTGGACAGGGCGGCCAGCACCGCGTTCCGGACGCCGTCGATGGTCAGCGGGGAGTGCAGCACCCGCCCGCGCAGCCCGAGCCGCCGGGCCTGGCGGCGGAACTCGCGCAACCGGTCCGGATCGGCCAGCAGCCCCCGGGGAGCGGCCAGGAAACCGACCCTGACGTGCCCGAACTCCGCCAGTCGGCGCATCGGCAGGCCGACCGCCTCGACGTTGTCGGGGCACACCCGGACCACCCCGGGGATCTGGTCGGCCGTGGCGTTCAGGGCCACCGCCGGCAGGCCCGGCCGCAGGTTCTGCCACTGGGCCAGGGCGTCCCCGGGACCGACCGGGGCGATCGCCAGCCCCGCGCACTGCCGGTCCGCCATCGCCGCGACGTGGCGACGCTCCCGTTCCAGGGAGTACTGGGAGTCGACCACCAGCAGGGTCGCCCCCGCCTCGGCCGCCACCTCCTCGGCCCCGGAGATCACGTCGATGAAGAACGGGTTGGAGAAGTTGCGCACGATCAGGCCGTAGGTGCTGGTCCGGCCGCGGCGCAGCGCCTGGGCCTGCGGATTGGCCCGGTAGCCCAGTCGCTGCGCGGCCTTGAGCACCCGTTGGCGGGTCTGTTCGCTGACCCCGGACCTGCCGTTGATCGCGACGCTCGCGGAGGCCACCGAGACGCCGGCGGCGGCGGCGACGTCACGGATCCCGACCGGACGCCGGTCCCTGCCTCGCTGGTCGCCCATCCACCCCTCACCCGGTCGGCCACCCACCCGTGCCCTGTCCCGCGGGCCCGGGTCCGGGTCGTCCCCGCGACCCGGCGTAGGCGGTTGTAGCAGCCGGGCCAGGGGCTTGACCAGACCGTGGCGGTGAACACCGGTTGTCAGGCGGCACAACGGCCAGAACGTTTCGGTTCCGTGACCCTTCCGCGCCCATCCGACGTCCCGACCGTCCCGGTGGGCGCGGTGGGCGCGGTGGGCGCGGTGGCACATAGTGCCCGCTGTTCGGGCGCCATGTGCCACCGTGCCCACGGGGTGCGGTGGTCAGTGCGTCGCGGGCTCCGGTTCCCGTCCCAGCGCGGCGACGGCCGCGTCGTCGGACTCCTTCCAGCCGTAGCGGTTCTGCCAGCGCTGCAGCGGTCCCGGCGCCCACCAGTTCCACCGTCCGAGCAGCCGCATCGTGGCCGGCACGAGCATCGCGCGGACGATCGTCGCGTCGACCACGATCGCCACGCCCATCCCGACGCCGATCAGCTTGATGAACGTGATCCCCGAGGTGGAGAAGGCGGCGATGACGACCACGAGCAGGGCCGCCGCACTGGTGATGATCTGCCCGGTGCGCTGCAGGCCCTGCGCGACGGCCTCGGTGTTGTCCCCCGACCGCTCGTACTGCTCCCGGATCCGGCTGAGCAGGAACACCTCGTAGTCCATCGACAGCCCGAACAGGATGGCCAGCATGAGGATCGGCTGCGTGGTCTCCACCGTGCCGGTCGAGGTGAAGCCGAGCGGGCCGGCCAGGTGCCCGTCCTGGAACACCCAGGTGACCACGCCGAAGGACGCCCCGAGGGACAGCACGTTCATCACCACGGCCTTGAGCGGGAGCACGAACGAGCCGAACGCGAGGAACAGCAGCACGAAGGTGGTGGCCACGACGATCAGCGCCATCCAGGGCAGCCGCTGCGCGAGGCTGTTGCGCAGGTCGACGTTGTGCGCGGTGATCCCGCCGACGAGGATCTCGGCGCCGTCCGGGGCGGGCAGTGCGCGCAGTGCGGTGACGGTGTCGCGGGCCGCGGAGTCCACGGCCTCGCCGGGATAGCCAACCGCCAGCAGGGTGGTGGATCCCTTGTGCGCCAACGGATTCACCGAGACGACACCCGGGACGTGCGTGATCCGTGCGCGCAGCTGCTGGACCTGACCGTCCGTGGCGTGGTCGACCAGGATCTCGATCGGCGACGTGGTCGGGGCGCCGAACTGCTGGCGCAGGGCGTCCGCGACCTGCCTGCCCTCGGCCCCCGCAGGCAGGGCCCGCTCGTCGATCCCGCCGAACCGGACGTGCAGGAAGGGAAGTCCGAGGGTCGCCAGCAGCGCGCCGCTGACCAGCACGAAGGCCACGGGGCGGCGCATCACCGTGCGGGCGAAGGCCTCCCAGCGCCCACGGCCGGCCGGCGAGGACCCCGCCCCGTGGACGGCCGGGCTGCCGGCAGCGGTCGTCGCCCGCCGGGACCGCCGGGGCAGCCGGACCGGCAGGGCGTCCACCCGGTGGCCGAGCACCGCGAGTGCGGCGGGCAGCACGGTGAGCGCGATGAGGGCGGCGACCCCGATCGCGGCCACCCCGCCGTAGCCCATCGAGCGCAGGAAGATCTGCGGGAACAGCATCAGGCTGGACAGCGAGACGGCCACCGTGACCGCCGAGAACAGCACGGTGCGCCCGGCGGTGGCCATGGTCCGGCCGAGGGCGTCGGCGACGGTGGCTCCCGGCCGCAGCTCCTCGCGGAACCGGCTGACGATGAACAGGCCGTAGTCGATCGCCAGGCCCAGTCCCATGATCGTGATGATGTTGATGGCGAACACGGACACGTCGGTGACGTGGGTGAGCAGCCGCAGCACGACGAACGAGCCGAGCACGGTGAGCCCGCCGACCAGCAGCGGCAGCCCCGCCGCTACCGCCGACCCGAACACCACGAGCAGCAGGACCAGCAGCAGCGGCATGGACAGGGCCTCGGCCCGGGCCAGATCGCGGCTGACCTGGCTGTTGATCTGCTCGTTGATCGCGGAGGCACCACCCAACTGGACGATCACCCCAGGCCCGGCGTCCCGCAGCCCGGCCGCGACCCGCTGGTAGGTGGCCATCCGGTCCGCCGGGTCGGCGGTGGTGAACCGGATCGCGGCGTAGGTGGAGTGCCGGTCGGCGGAGACGAACACGGCGGACCGGGTGGTCCAGTAGTCGGCCAGGGCTGCGACGTCGGCGGCCGGCAGGGTGGCCAGCGAGCGGGTGACCGCCTGCCGGAAGGCCGGGTCGTCGACGGTCATCCGGTCGCTGCGGTAGAGCACGAGGACGTCGACGTCCTGGCGGCCGACGGCGGCCGCGATGCGCTGGTCGGTGCGGACGGCCTGGGAGCCGTCGGTGTCGAACCCGCCGCCGGACAGCGCGCCCACGACGCCCGGTCCGAAGACCCCGGCCAGAACCGCCCCGGCCAGGGCGGCCGCCAGCACCAGCCATCGCCGGTGCGCGACCGCACGTCCCCACGCTTGCAGCATGTCTCGTTCCTCTCCGGGCTCGGCGGCGTCATCCACGTACCCTGGTCAGGAACAGGTACGGCGGATACCGTTGTTTACGCCGTTTACGTTTGTACTCGACGATAGCCGATGTCAAGAGGTGTTGCTGCAGTGTCTGCCATTCCCGCCGGGGGGCGACGCGAGCGTGTGCGTGCCGCCACCGTGCAGGAGATCAAGGCCACAGCGCGGCGGCTGCTGGCTCAGGAGGGTCCGCAGGCGGTCACGTTGCGGGCGATCGCCCGCGAGATGGGGATGACCGCGCCCGGGTTGTACCGGTATTTCCCGAGCCATGAGGACCTGTGGGAGGAGCTCTGCCACGACACCTACGGGGCGATGGCGGATGCGCTGGAGGAGGCTCTGGCCGGGATCCCCGGTGACCAGGTGGAGCTGCGCCTGCTGACGGCGGCCCGCCGGTTCCGCAGCTGGGCCGTGGAGCACCCCCGCGACTTCGGGCTGGCGTTCGGCATGCCGCTGCCCGGGCTGTCCCAGGTCAAGGACCTCACGGACCCCGCCCATCTCTCCGGGATGCGGTTCGCCCTGGTGTTCACCCGGGCGTTCGGGCAGTTGTGGTCGGCCCGCCCGTTCCCGGTGCTGCAGGAGGAGGAGATCGCGCCGGCGCTGGCCGAGCAGTTGCGCCGGTACCGGGATGCGATGGCGGCGGCGGAGCCCGGCCTGCCGGACCTGCCGCTGGGTGTGGTCCTGGTGTTCCTGCAGGCCTGGGTTCAGCTCTACGGCGTCGTCACCATGGAGGTGTTCGGGCACCTCGGCTTCTGCCTGACCGACGTGCAGGACTTCTTCGAGGCGCAGCTGACGTCGGTCGCGGCCGCGCTCGGGATCACCCGAACGCTGCCCGGCCCCACCGCCTGAGGGCTCCCCCTCGGGAGACCTGGTGGTGGGGCCGGCGCGGTCAGGCTGCGAGCGTTCCGCGGGCGACGTCCGGGATGTCCCGCACGGAGCTGGTCCAGCCGAGCTCCAGCAGGCTGGCGGCCAGCCCCTCCGCGACGGGGCCGAGCCGGCGCAGCTCCTCCCGGACGGCCACGGCCGCGCGCCACGGGGTGGTCAGTGCCTCGTAGACCGCCGGGTTGATCAGGTCGCGGACCACCTCCGCCACCGCCATGTCGATCGCGGCCGGCTGGTCGGCGATCACGGTGCAGGCGGCCCAGGCGGCTCCCCAGGCGGCGGCCCGTCCGCCGTCGCGGGCGGCCCGCCAGGCGGTGACGGTGGTGTGCCGTAGCCGCTCGTCAGGGCGCTTGCTGGGCAGGACGGGGACGGCGGCGAGGGCGAAGGTGAGAGCGTCGGCCGTCCGCAACTGGGCGAGGACCCGCTCGACGGCGCGGGAGTGGGGACCGAAGTCGGCGTGGGGACGGGGAGTGATGTCAGGGATGTCAGGCATGGCCCCTCCTCGGACAGGGCAGCCGCCGGGTTTTCTGGGCACTCGCTCGGGGCTGGTCCTGCACCCTTTGCTTACGCCCAGTGTGCGCATGGATACATTCCGTGTCAATGGGCATTGATCCCGGCTAACCCGGGCGATCGCGCTCGAGGGGGTGCCCGGCCGGAGACGGCCGGTGGTGCCTGCCGGGCGGCGGTTCAGAACCGCCGGACGACGTCGGCGAGCAGGGCGCCGACCCGCTCCGCGGCGGCCCTGCCGGCGGCGATCACCTCGGTGTGGTCGAGCGGAGTGGCGGAGATCCCGGCGGCGAGGTTGGTCACCAGAGACACCCCGAGGACCTCCATGCCGGCCTCCCGGGCGGCGATCGCCTCCAGGGTGGTGGACATGCCGACCAGGGTCCCGCCCAGGATTCCGGCCATCCGGACCTCGGCCGGGGTCTCGTACTGCGGCCCGCGGAACTGCACGTAGACGCCCTCGGCGAGGCTCGGGTCCACCTCCTTGCACAGCGCCCGAAGCCGGGGGGAGTACAGGTCCGTGAGGTCGACGAAGGTGGCCCCCTCCAGCGGGGACGCCCCGGTGAGGTTGAGGTGGTCGCTGATCAGCACCGGGGTGCCGGGTGCCCAGGACCGGTCCAGCCCGCCGCAGCCGTTGGTCAGCACGATCGTCCGGCACCCTGCTGCGGCCGCGGTCCGCACCCCGTGCACGACGGCCCGCACACCGCGCCCCTCGTACAGGTGGGTCCGGCTGCCGAAGACCAGGGCCCGCCCGTCCCCGTCGCCGATCTGGACCGACCGGATCGTCCCGGAGTGCCCGGCCACGGTCGGCGCGGCGAAGCCCGGCAGGTCCGTGGTGGCGACGGTGGCCAGGGTCCGGCCGAGCAGCTCCGCGGCGGGGGCCCAGCCGGAGCCGAGGACGAGGGCGACATCGTGGCGGGAGGTGCCGGTCAGCTCCGCGAGCCGGGCGGCGGCCTGCCGGGCCACGGCGCGGGGGTCGACGGCGGGGTCGTCCAGGGACAGCGGCTCAGCGGTCACCGGCGAAGCCTAACGTCCGGGCCGGGCCGCCCCCGTGCGGACGGGCGGGACCCACGGACGCTGCGGGTCGTGGCGGATCCGGTCGTGGTGGAGCCGGTCGTGGCAGACCCCGCCGTGGCGACCCGGGTCGGTCCGGCCCCTTGCTGGCCGGTGCCGGAGGGTCAGGTGCAGGGGCGGGACCGCAGGTCGGAGACGTACTCGTCGGGGGCGCCGCCGGCCTCGACGGCTTCGGAGAGCATGCCCAGGTAGGTGGCGCTCGGCAGACCCCCCTCATAGGCGTCGAGCACGTACAGCCAGGCCGTGACGTCCCCCTCGAGGGTGGAGACCCGGACCCGGATCTTCTTCCACAGCCCGATGGTCACGCCCTCCCACTCGTCGAGGGCCTTCTCGTCGGCGGGGGTGAGGTCGTACAGCGCGACGTAGACCTGGTGGCCCTGCTCCTCGACGACGGTGCAGAGCGGACCCTCCCAGCTCACGTCCTCCCCGCCGAAGGTCAGTCGCCAGCCGAGCAGCCAGCCGCTGCCCCACAGGGGGGAGTGCGGGGCGCGCTTCGCCATCCGCTCGGGGTCGAGGTTCATGCCATAGGCGGCGTACAGGGCCATCCCCCCAGGGTAGAGATGTTGTCGACTCTGGCCGCCTCATCCGTCCACAGGGTGTCCGCGCGTCGTGACCCTGTGCCGCGGGCCCGGGGCCGGATACAGGAGAATGCCGGCGTGAGCGAGGCAGACGCGCAGGTCAAGGTCGTGGTCGTGGGCGGCGGTCCGGGCGGGTACGAGGCGGCGCTGACCGCCGCGCAGCTCGGGGCGGACGTGACGGTGGTGGACGCCGACGGGCTCGGCGGTTCGGCGGTGCTGACCGACGTCGTCCCGAGCAAGACCCTGATCGCGACCGCCGAGGTGATGACCCTGGTCGACGAGTCGGTCGAGCTGGGCGTGCGTTTCCACGGCGTCTCCGCCGACGGCGGTCCCGAGCCGCGCCACCGGCTGGCGGTCGACCTCGGGGTGGTCAACCGGCGGGTGAAGGCCCTGGCCCGTGCCCAGTCCGAGGACATCCACCACCGGCTGGAGAGCGAAGGGGTCCGGGTGGTGCGCGGCCGGGGCCGGCTGGAGGGCGTGCGCCGGGTGGTCGTGGACCTGCCCGGCGGCGCAGTGACGGCCTTCGACGCCGACTCCGTGCTCGTGGCCACCGGTGCCCGCCCGCGCGAGCTGCCGGACGCGATGCCCGACGGGGAGCGCATCCTCACCTGGAAGCAGCTGTACGACCTCGACGAGCTGCCGCAGCGGCTGGTCGTCGTGGGCTCGGGCGTCACGGGGGCGGAGTTCGCCAGCGCCTACGACGCCCTGGGTGCCGAGGTGGTGCTGGTGTCCAGCCGGGACCGGGTGCTGCCGGGGGAGGACGCCGACGCCGCCGCCGTGCTGGAGGAGGTGTTCCGGCGCCGGGGCATGCAGGTGCTCGGCCGGTCCCGGGCCCAGGCGGTGAAGCGGACCGGCGACGGCATCGTGGTCACCCTGGCCGACGGGCGGACGGTCGAGGGCACGCACTGCCTGGTCGCGGTCGGCTCGATCCCGAACACCCAGGGGATGGGCCTGGCGGAGGCCGGGGTCCGGCTGACGGACTCGGGACACATCACCGTCGACCGGGTGTCGCGGACCAGTGCCCGCGGGGTCTACGCCGCCGGGGACTGCACCGGGGTGCTCGCGCTGGCGTCGGTGGCGGCGATGCAGGGCCGGATCGCGATGTACCACTCCCTCGGCGACGCCGTGACCCCGCTGGACCTGCGCACGGTGTCCGCCAACGTGTTCACCGCGCCGGAGATCGCCACGGTCGGCTGGTCCCAGGTGCAGGTCGAGGCCGGTGAGGTCCGGGCCCGGACGGTCAAGCTGCCGCTGGCCACCAACCCCCGGGCCAAGATGCAGGGCATCCACGACGGTTTCGTGAAGCTGTTCTGCGGCGCCCGCTCCGAGGAGGTGATCGGCGGGGTGGTGGTCGCGCCCCGGGCCAGCGAGCTGATCTTCCCGATCACCCTCGCCGTCCAGCACCGGCTCACCGTGGACGATGTCGCCCGGGCGTTCACCGTGTACCCGTCGCTGTCCGGGTCGATCGCCGAGGCGGCCCGCCAGCTCAAGCAGTAGCCGGTGCCGGCCGGGCACTTGCCGCGTCCCCGATCCCCGGCGGGCGCGGCGGGCGTGGCGGGTGCGGCGGGTGCGGCGGGCGGACTACTCCTTGAGCTCGCAGAGCACCGCGCCGGAGGTCACGGTCAGCCCGACCTCGGCGTTCAGGCCGGTCACGGTGCCCGCCTTGTGGGCGGTGATCGGCTGCTCCATCTTCATCGCCTCCAGGACCACGATCAGGTCGCCGGCGGCCACCGACTGGCCCTCCTCCACGGCGATCTTGACGATCGTGCCCTGCATGGGGGAGGTCAGGGCATCCCCGGAGACGGCCGCGCCGCCCTTGTCGCCGCCGGACCGCCTCGGTGCCTTCTTCGCCGGTCCCGCGGTACGGCCGGTGCCCGCGCCGAACCCGGCGGGCAGGCTGACCTCCAGCCGGCGGCCGCCGACCTCCACGACCACCCGCTCGCGCGGCTGCGGCTCCTCGGTCGCCGCGCCGCCGCCGGTCCAGGCGGGGATGGTGTTGTCGAACTCGGTCTCGATCCAGCGGGTGTGCACGGTGAACGGCTGCGCCGGGTCTGCCGGGGCGAATGCCGGGTCGTGCACCACGGCCCGGTGGAAGGGCAGCACCGTGGGCAGGCCCTCCACCCGGAACTCGGCCAGGGCGCGGCGGGCCCGCTCGACCGCCTGCTGCCGGGTGGCTCCGGTGATGATCAGCTTGGCCAGCATCGAGTCGAACGCGCCGCCGATCACCGAGCCCTGGACCACACCGCTGTCCAGCCGCACGCCCGGTCCGCTCGGCGGGACCCACACCTCCACGGTGCCGGGCTGGGGGAGGAAGTTGCGTCCGGCGTCCTCGCCGTTGATCCGGAACTCGATCGAGTGGCCGTGCAGTGCCGGGTCGCCGTAGCCCAGGGCCTCGCCCGCGGCGATCCGCAACTGTTCACGGACCAGGTCGATCCCGCTGACCTCCTCGGACACGCAGTGCTCCACCTGCAGCCGGGTGTTCACCTCGAGGAAGGAGATCGTGCCGTCCGGCCCGACCAGGAACTCGCAGGTGCCGGCCCCGACGTAGCCGGCCTCGTGCAGGATGGCCTTGGACGCCCGGTACAGCTGCGCGGTCTGCTCGTCGCTGAGGAACGGCGCGGGGGCCTCCTCGACCAGTTTCTGGTTGCGCCGTTGCAGGGAGCAGTCCCGGGTGGACACCACGACGACCTGGCCGTGGGCGTCGGCCAGGCACTGGGTCTCCACATGCCGGGGCCGGTCGAGGAACCGTTCGACGAAGCATTCGCCGCGGCCGAAGGCGGACACCGCCTCGCGCACCGCCGAGTCGTACAGCTCGGGGATCTCCTCCAGCGTCCGGGCGACCTTGAGGCCGCGGCCGCCGCCGCCGTAGGCCGCCTTGATCGCCACCGGCAGCCCGTGCTCCCGGGCGAAGGTGACCACCTCGTCGGCGCCGGACACCGGGTCGGGGGTGCCGGGGACCAGTGGCGCGCCGGCCCGCTGGGCGATGTGCCGGGCCTTGACCTTGTCGCCGAGGGCGTCGATCGCCGCGGGCGGCGGGCCGATCCAGATCAGGCCGGCGTCCAGCACCGCCTGGGCGAAGTGCGCGTTCTCGGCCAGGAACCCGTACCCCGGGTGGACCGCATCCGCACCGGACCGGCGGGCGACGTCGAGCAGTTTCTCCTGGGCCAGGTAGGAGTCGCCGGGCGTGGAGCCGTCGAGGGCGTACGCCTCGTCCGCGGTGGTCACGTGCAGCGCGTCCCGGTCCGGGTCGGCGTACACGGCGACGGAGGCGATCCCGGCGTCACGGCAGGCCCGAGCGATCCGGACGGCGATCTCGCCGCGGTTGGCGATGAGCACCTTCCTGATGGCCGAGGGGCCGCCGGCCCCACTGCGTGCCTGCTCAGCGGTCGACGTCGTCATCATGCTCCTTCCGCACCGGCTCGGACTCTAGCGCCGCAGGTCGCCGCCCACCCGGCCGCGTTTCGTGGCGCACACCACCCTCCGGCGGGCAGCGGGACGGCCGCCACCCGTGCTGCACATCCTCCGGCGCATGACCGTGCCGTGGCGGGTGCGGTGCGGGAGCCGCCGTAGGGTGCGGACATGCCGGAGATCATCACCGAGCCGTCGCGCATCCCGGTGCCGGGCGGCAAGATCATCGACGAGTTCGCCGGACGGGTTGCCACGGGGACCCCCGGCGTCAGCGTGGCGCGGATGCAGGCGCCTCCCGGGTGGAGCGAGCCGGCGCAGACCCCGGACTTCGACGAGATCACCCTGGTGCTGCGCGGAAGTGTGATCGCGCACCACGACGGCGGGGTGGTTGAGGTGCGCCCCGGGCAGGCCCTGCTCACCCGGGCGGGGGAGCGGGTGCGCTACGAGGCCGGTCCCGAGGGTGCCGAGTACGTGGCCGTGTGTGTGCCCGCCTTCGCCCCGGAACTGGCGCACCGGGAGGAGGGTCCCGGTCCGGACCCGGGCGCCGGGCCTGATTCCCGGGGCTGACCCGCGCCGGGGTGCGGGGCTCGTGGCCGGGGTGTGCGGGGCTCGCGGGCGGGCATCAGCCGGGGTGGGCCTGCGTCGGCGCGGGGGCGGAGGTCCCGGGAACAAGGCGCGACAGGCAGTGGTTCAGGTACCCGGGTGGGTATCCTGAGCTCGCCTGGACCGACGACATCACACGACGAGGAGCGGCCGTGGCCACCGTGACCCTGACCGGCGAGACCCACGACGAGACCGTGAAGGACGGCATCGTCCTGATCGACTTCTGGGCGGCGTGGTGCGGGCCGTGCCGGATGTTCGCCCCGGTGTTCGAGCGGGCCTCCCAGCGGCACCCCGACGTGACCTTCGCGAAGGTGGACACCGAGGCCGAGCCGGAACTGGCGGGCAAGTACGGGATCTCGTCCATCCCGACCCTGGTCATCTACCGGGACGGGATTCCCGTGTTCGGCCAGCCCGGCGCCCTGCCGGAACCCGCCCTGGAGGACATCCTGTCCCAGGTCCGGGCCCTGGACATGGACGAGGTCCGGGAGCGCTACGCCGAGCAGTTGGCCGCCGCCCGGCGCGACTGAGCGGCCGCGGGACGCCCGGTACCGAGCTAGGGACGGGCCCCGTCCGGAACGGCCAGGGTGACCAGGAGGCCGCGGTGATCGGTCCCGTCGATGGTGGCGCCGTCCATCGCCCGGACCCCGACCCGGCCGCCGACCAGCACGTGGTCCAGCGGCAGCAGCGGGATCCCGAGCCAGCTCGGCCAGGTGGGGCGGATCCCGTGGCCGAGGACATTTCCGGCGTCGCGCAGGTGCCCGCCGGCCGCGGCCCGGAACTGCGCGTTCCACGGGGTCCCGTTCAGCCCGCCGAGGACCGCCACCGGTCCCGGGACCTGCGCGGCGGCGTGCAGGGCTGCCAGGTCGGCTGCCCAGGTCCCGGAGGTGCCCAGGCCCGGCGGCACCACATGTCCGGCGATCACGGTGAGCGTCCCGTGCCCGGTGTCGACCTTGGCCCGGACGGCCGGCCACCGGGTTCCCGGGACCGGCGTGAAACCGCTCATGCCGAGCCGGCTCCAGATGCCCAGCCCGGCCCGGACCGGCAACGGGTTGTCCGGCTCCGGGACGGTCACCCAGCGCCCGGTCAGGTCGAGCCCGCTGTCGGTCAGGTCATGGGCCAGCCGGCTGGTCAGCTCGGTGACCACCAGCAGGTCGACCTTCTGCTCCCGGACCGCGGCCGCGATGTCCCCGGGGTCGGCCTGGCCGTCGTGCGCGTTCACCACCAGCACCCGGACCGCCGTGACGGAGCCGGTGGTGGCGTCGGCGGGCACCGCGTAGGGCAGTGCGAACGCCCACGGCAGCAGCCCGGCCAGCGTGGCGACACCGGTCACCACCCACCGCCGTCCCCGGACCGCGAACGCCGCCACGGCCAGCGCGAACACCGCCGCCAGCGGGGACGCCGCGGCGGCCGCGGCGAGCAGTCCGGCGACCAGTTGCGGGCCGTTGACGTTCCCCAGGGCGGTCGCCGACCAGGTCAGCAGGAGCAGGCTCAGCAGCGGCAGCAGCGGACCCCGGCTGCGCGGCCGCGGTAGGTGCGGGACGTCATCGTCGCCGGGCGCTTCGCCGGGTGTTCGGCCGGGGTCGCCGAAGAGGTTGCCGGGGTCTTCGTGTCGCTCGTCGTCGGGGCTGCTCCGGCGCAGGGTGCGGGGGGCGGCGGCCGCGTCCTCGCCGGGAGCGGGACGATCGGGGGCGGTCCGGTCGGCGCCCGGCCGGTTCGGGGCTGGATGGTTCGGGGCTGGATGGTGCGGGGCGGGGCGCGAGGACACCAGCGGGTCGCGGTTCGCCGTGGCCGGGGATGCAGGGGCCGTGGCCGGCCTCGCCGGTGCGAACAGGTTGACGGGCAGGCCGGGTTCGCTGACCCGGGGAGGCGCCGGCGGGGTGGGTGCGGCCGTGGCCGCCGCCTCGGCCAGTCGCCGGGCGCGCCGGGATCCTGGGGAGGCTGTCTCCGGCGGTGC
>DASTGO010000387.1:0-30272 GCA_035719045.1 Kineosporiaceae bacterium
CGATCCGGTCGATCGGACCGTTCGGAGGGTGCCCGGGGCATGACCCGCAACGCCAGCCGGACGCGCCGAGACCATGAACGCCGCGCGGGCCATGCGCGGCGTTCGTCTTTCCGGCCATGAACGACGTTGATCAGACAGTAGCGTCCCGAACCACCCCGCGGTGAGTCTTGAATGGTCTGGTCACATCCGAATGTCCCGCAGACCTGCGAACAGGGACGGGTGGACGACGCCCGGTCCGGTCCGCGTCCCGGTCTTCCGTGGTCGGCAGCCCGCCGGCGGGACCGTCCGGCCCGGAGCCAGTCGAAGGAGACCTGATGGACGGCGCTGAGCCCCCCGCCGCCGACCGCACCGGGGAAACCCAGGACGACCTGCAGGAATCCCGGACCGGGGCCCCGGACGAGGGGTCGGGCGAGAGTCAGGCCGGGTCCCTGGCCGCGAAGATCGACCGTCTCTTCCGCACCACCCACCCGCAGGGTCACAGCGGTGAGTACACCTACGAGCAGGTGGCGGCCGCCATCGCCGAACGCGGCGGTCCGACCATCTCCGCCAGCTACCTCTACCTCCTGCGCCGAGGCCTGCGGGACAACCCGACGAAGAGGCATCTGGAGGCCCTCGCCGGCTTCTTCGGAGTCCCGGTCAGCTACTTCGTGGACGACCACGATCCCTGCCAGGAGGCCCGGCTCGGACTGCTGTCGGCACTGCGGGATCCACGGGTGCACGAGCTGGCCACCACGGCGGCTGCCCTTCCGGAACAGGGTCTCGACCTCATCGCGCGGCTGGTCTCGCTGGCCCGCGACCTCGACGGTCTGCGGGGTGGCCGGCGGCGCGGACCCGGCCAGGACCCCGACCCGCCCGCCTCCGATCCGGACCTCAACCGCAGGGTCGAGCTCGAGCTGGCGTACGCCCGGCTGTCCCTGCAGGAGGGCGAGGCGGCGCAGGCCCTGCACCGGCTGACCGGCCTCGCCGAACAGCCTCGGCTCGCCCCCTGCCTGGCGGACGAGACACGCTGGCTGGTCGCCCACTCCCACGAGGCCCTCGGCGAGCCGGAGCGGGCGCTGACCATCCTGCGTGACCTGCTGACCCGCTGCCTGGACGGGGCCAGCGAACTCCCCCTGGCCCTGGTCGGCGAGGAGGTCTGCCGGCTCTGCTGGACCTGCGGGGACCACCTGCTCGCCGTCGAGGCCGGACAGCGGACCCTGGCCGGACTGGAGGACCGCGGAATGGCCGGGACGGAGGAGCATCTGCGCCTGGCGTCCACCCTGATGCAGGCGCAGGTGGACCTCGGCCAACTCCTGCACGCCTCGGCGCTGGCCCGGCAGATCCTCTCCCTGGCGGACAAGGTGGAGGACCGCGCCCGCCAGGCCCGGACCTACCTGGACTGTGCACGGGTGGCGCAGTCGTCCGGACGGGTCGACGAGGCGATCTACCTGTCCCGGCGTGCGCTGGCCGTCAACGCCGACGCGCTGGCCGACGCCGTCGACGAGGCCCCGCACCTGGCCCGGCTGAGGGTGGAGGCGGCCTCCTGCCTGCTGCTCGGTGGACCGGACCAGGTCGTCGACGCGGTGGTCGCCCTGGAAGCGGCCCGCGGCGAACTCGGTGAACGCGGCAGCCCGCTCGACCGGGGACGCTGGGCGGCCGAACGCGCCGTCGCCGATCTCGTCCTCGGGCAGCCGGTCGCCGCAGAGGTCAGTGCCCGGCGCGCGCTGGCCCATCTGGCCGGTGAGACCGATCCGGCGACCGTCCGGGCCCACCTGCTGCTCGGGGACTCCCTGCGGGCGCAGGGCCGGCACGCCCATGCGGACGCGGCGCACCAGCAGGCGGGGCGGGTGCTCGCGGCACTGCCGGCCGGTGACGCCGGACAGCGCCGGTGGGCGGCGGGTGCGTGGCGGAGCCTGGGCGAGCGGTGGCTGCACCGAGGCTTCGCCGACCAGGCCGCCGAGGCGTTCCGGCGGGCGCTGGAGGCAGGCGGGCTGGTGGCCGGGCAACCGGTCCCGCAGCCGGTCGCGGCCGGTCCGGCTCCCGGCCGGGGTTCTGGTCCTGAGGCCGGTCATGGTGCCCCGCAGAGCATCCGGCTGGACGCCCCGGGTTGGGAGCCGAGCCGGCGCTGACCTCCCGCCGGCGGCGCCCGTCGACCGGAGCGCCCCCGCCGACCGCAGCACACCGTCGACCGGGCGACCCCTCGTCCGGGGCTCAGGACCGGGGCAGGCTCACAGCTCGAATCCCTCGGGGAACGGATCGGTCGGGTCGAGGTGGTACTGGGCGGTGCCGGTCACCCAGGCCCGCCCGGTGATGGCCGGCACCACGGCCGGTACCGAGCCCGCGCCCACGGTCGCCCGGCCGACGAGGCGTCCGGTGAACCGGGTCCCGATGAAGGATTCGTTGACGAAGTCCGTGTCGAGCGGCAGTTCCCCGCGGGCGTGCAGCTGGGCCATCCGGGCACTGGTCCCGGTGCCGCAGGGCGAGCGGTCGAACCATCCGGGGTGGATGGCCATCGCGTGCCGGCTGTGCCGGGCGTCCGAGCCGGGGGCCACCAGCTGGACGTGGTGGCAGACGGCGATCTCGGGGTTGTCCGGGTGGACCGGGCGGTTCTGCTCGTTGATGGCGTCCATCAGGGTCAGTGCCGCGTCCAGCATCCGCTGCTTGTTCTCGCGGGTGAAGGCGATCCCCAGCCGCTCGATCGGCAGGACGGCGTAGAAGTTGCCGCCGAAGGCCATGTCGTAGCGGACCTCGCCCAGGCCCGGGACCTTGACGGCCGCGTCCAACTGCAGGCTGAACGACGGCACGTTGGTCAGCGTGACCGCACGGGCCGCACCGTCCTCCACCTGCACCTGGGCGACGACCAGCCCGGCCGGGGTGTCCAGCCGGATCGTCGTGACCGGCTCCACCACCTCGACCATCCCGGTCTCGACCAGGACGGTGGCCACCCCGATCGTGCCGTGGCCGCACATCGGCAGGCAGCCGGAGACCTCGATGTAGAGCACCCCGAAGTCGGCGTCCGGCCGGGTCGGGGGCTGCAGGATCGCCCCGCTCATCGCGGCGTGCCCGCGCGGCTCGTTCACCAGGAAGCGGCGCAGGCCGTCGGAGTTCGCCATGAACCAGCGCCGCCGGTCGAACATGGTGTCCCCGGGCAGGACCCCGACCCCGCCGGTGACCACCCTGGTCGGCATCCCCTCGGTGTGCGACTCCACCGTGTGGATCACGCGGCGCGATCTCATCGACGTCCCTTCACCGTTTCCCGTAGTACAGCACCCGGGCAGGCCGTCCCGCCGGTATCTGCCGATGTCAGGGGAACCCCGGTCGCCGGAGGCATCAACGGAGTCCCTGCCGTCCGTTTGGGGTGAGGGGGCAGCGGTGCAAGGATGCGGGCGTGCGCGGGATCATCGTCAAGATCGTCGTCAACGCGATCGCCATCTGGGTCGCCTCGGCCATCATCCCCGCGGTCGGGGTGACCGCGGAGGGCACCGTCCGGACGGTGCTGAGCTTCCTGGTCGTGGGGGCGCTGATCGGTCTGGTCAACGCCTTCATCAAGCCGGTCGTGACCTTCTTCGCCCTGCCGTTCATCGTGCTGAGCCTCGGCCTGGCGGTGTTCGTGGTGAACGCGTTCATGCTCAAGGTGGTCGACTGGCTGTCACATGCGCTGGGGATCGGCTTCGATTCCGGACCGTTCTTCTGGTCCACCCTCGGCGCGGCGGTCGTCGTGACGATCGTCAGCATGGTCCTCAACCTGGTCCTGCCGGACGAGTGAGCACCCCGGCCGGCGACCCGGCCGGCCGTCACGGGCGCAACTGCCGCCCCGCAGGCCCGGCCCCGGCCCCGGCCGCCCCGTCCTCGGCCCGTCTCGGGCCGGGCAGCACCGGTGAGGTGACCCGGCCGAACCTCTGATGGGCCCAGGACTCCAGGTCGGCGGCGCTCAGCGGCGGGGCGAAGTAGTAGCCCTGGGCCAGCGAGCAGCCCGCAGCCACCACCTCGGCCAGGGTCTCGACGTCCTCGATGCCCTCGGCGACCACGGCCATCCCGAGGTCGTGCCCGAGCCCGATCGCGGCCCGGACGATGACGGCGTCCTGCGGCTCGGTCGTCATCGCCTGGACGAACGCCCGGTCCACCTTGACCTCGTCGACCGGCAGGTGCCGCAGGTGGGTCATCGAGGAGTAGCCCGTCCCGAAGTCGTCCAGGGACAGCCCGATCCCCATGTCCCGCAACCGGACCAGCAGTGGCAGAGTGTCCTCCGGATCGGCCAGCACCGCACTCTCGGTGATCTCCAGCCGCAGCAGCTGCGGCGGAACGCCGTGCTCGGCCAGCAGCGCCGCGATGGTGTCCGGCAGGTCCGCGTGCCGCAGCAACCGGGGCGACACGTTCACCGCGATCTGGACCGGCCAGTCCGCCGCCGCCCACGCCGCGGCCTGGGACAGCGCCAGCCGCAGGACCACCTTGGTCAGCGGCACGATCAGGCCGGTCTGCTCGGCCAGCGGCAGGAACTCCGAGGGTGGCAGCAGTCCCCGCTCCGGGTGCTGCCAGCGGACCAGGGCCTCAGCCCCGGCCAGCCGACCCTCGAGGATGTCCACCACGGGCTGGTAGTGCACGGTCAGCTGGTGCTGGGTGATCGCGTGCCGCAGTTCGCCGGACAGCTCCAGCCGGGACCTGTTCTGCCCGGAGTCCCGGCGCTGGTCGAAGGTGGCCACCGCCATGCCGTACTCCTTGGCCCGGTACATGGCGATGTCCGCCTCGCGCATCAGGGCCTCGACCGTGGCGGTCTCCTCCCGGTCGCTGCGGTGGCTGATCGCGACCCCGATCGACGCCTCGACGTGCAGTTCCATCCCGTCGACCAGGAACGGGTCCACGAGCTGGTCGGCCAGCCGCTCGGCGACCAGCAGCGCACCCTCCTCGTCGGAGGCCGGCAGCACGACGGCGAACTCGTCGCCGCCGATCCGGGCCAGGGTGTCGCCGGGCCGAAGGATCGCCCGCAGCCGCGGTCCGACCTGGGCCAGCAGCTGGTCGCCGACCGCATGGCCGAGGCTGTCGTTGACGTCCTTGAACCGGTCCAGGTCGATCATGACGACCGCGATCGGCCGGTCCGGCGTCGCCGTCATCACCGCCTGGGCGGCCTTGTCCAGCAGGGCCTTCCGGTTGGGCAGGCCGGTCAGCAGGTCGTGGTTGGCCTGGTGGACCAGCTCCCGCTCCACGGCGACCTGGTCGGTGACGTCCCGGCCGGTGAGCACCAGCCGGCCGGGATCCGCCGGGTGCCGGGCGGTCGACCACTCCAGCACCCGCCAGGATCCGTCGGGGGCGCGCAGCCGGAACCGGGTCCGCTCGCCGCCGCCCCGGGCGCCGTCCTCCCGCGGCTCGGTGAACTCCAGGAAGCGTTCCAGGTCCGCGGCATGCAGGTACCCGGCCAGCTGCCGGTCCTGCAGGTCCTCCGGCTCCCAGCCCAGCAGGTCCCGGACCGCGGCGCAGGTGTAGGTCACCCGGCCGAACTCGTCGAGGACCAGCACGAGCCCGCCGAAGGAATCCAGCAGGGCCCGGAACCCGTGCTCCACCTCCAGCGCCGCCACCAGCCGGTTCACGGCGGCGGCGAGCGGCGAGAAGACCCCGAAGGTCCGCTGCGGGAGTTCCATCCCGCGTAGGCTCCCCGGCTGTCCGCGCCCCAGGCGCTCAACGTCGGGGACCAGTTCACCGGCCTCCTCGACAGCCCCGACCAGCCGGGTCGCCTGCTGCCGGATCACCAGCCCCGAGGACAGCCCCGCCACCAGGCCGCAGCCGACGCCGACCAGCCCCCCGGCGAGCAGTTGTACGGTCCACGGCCGGCCGCCCGGGGCGAGGAACGGGACGGCGGCCAGGACGAGCCCCGTCGCGGCACCGGTCAGCGGCGGCACGGCCACGACCGGCAGCAGACCGCGGGCGCCGAGGTCGCGCAGGCGGGCACGCAGGCCGCTGGGGGTCACGCCCTCTCTTCGGCTGCGCTCCCGGCCCGCTTGAGACGGCGGGCGGGTGCCGTCCCCGAGGGGCCACCGCACCGCTCGCACGTGGAAACGACCGGAGTGTCCGGGTCCGGCTCGGCCGCCGCGCTCGCGGGCCTGACCCGCACATGGCAGGATCGGCCGACGTCGAGGAGGAAGCGCGCATTGGCCGAGGACCCCGGCGCGCCGTCGAGCCGCCACCGCCTGCCGATCGACCGGATGGACACCGAGCGGTTGCCGCCGGTCCCGGGGCTGGCCGACACATCACCGTCACTCAGTGCAGTCACTGATCCACCTTCAGCGACTCCCCGGCTCGGCCCCACCGTCGCAGCCGGCCAGCCGCGCACGGACCTCCCCCCGTCGGGATCGACCGGCACCGAGGCGGCGACCGTGCCGGGGATCCGGCGTACCCCGACCACCACCGCCTGGTGGACCGTCCCGATGGAGTCCTCGGACCAGGCGGCCACGGCCTACCTCCCGCCCGCCGATCCCGCGGCCGCGACCACCCAGATGTACTCCCCGCCCGCAGGCCAGGGCCCCGGCGGCAGGGATGGCGCCCCCGCCCGGGATCCGGAACCCTCCGGCGGGCGGCGTGGTCTGCGCCCGGTGTGGAACACCGAAGGCCGGCGGCGGGCAGCAGTCACCCTGGGGATCGCCGGAGGCATCCCGCTGATCGCCGCGCTCGCGGTGGTCGGTCTGCTGCCGGACCCGCCACGAGCCAATCCCTCCGCCACCGCCGGGCCGGGCACGACCACCTCCTCGACCCGCCCACCGGGCCAGGCGACCTCCCCGTCCACCTCGATGGGGACCTCGGCCGCACCGACGGACGTCAGCACGGTCGGCTCCGACCAGGCGACCGCCGACCTGGGCAGTGCCGGCGTCAGGGACGACGGCCAGATCGTCGGGGCCTACGAGTGGACCGACAGTCGCGGGCGCAGTCTGCTGGCGGAGGTCGCCCAGGTCGACGACCAGGCCGACGGCTCCCCGACCCAGGTGAGCCTGCGCGCGTACTACGTGACCGGGCTCGGCGGGCAACCGACCGTCCAGCGCAGACTGCGGGACCCGAAACTGCGCTGTGGCGAGCACGGCCCCGTCACGGCCGCCTTCACCGACTCCGCGTTCACCGTCCGCGACCTCGACGGGGACGGTGCACCCGAGGTGGTCGTCGGCTGGACCTCCCGCTGCTGGGATCCCACCTCGTCCAGCCGGGTCCGGCTCGCGGTCATGTCCGGGCCGAAGCTCTACGTGCTGAGGGGGGACGGCGTGGTCACCGGGACGGCCGCGAACCAGGCCGGCTCCGGCGTTCCCCCGGGCGGACCTCCTGGTGGTCACCAGGGCGGGAACCACCAGGGCGGGAACCAGCAGGGCGGTAACGGGCAACCCGGCAGCGGGCAGAACGGCAACGGTCGGCCGGGCAACGGGCAGAACGGGCCGTCGTCCTCCCCGGGTGGGGACCAGTGGCCGCCGGGGCTGCTGGGCGCGGCGACCGCCATGTTCCACGGCCTGTACTACTGACCAGGTTCCGGGCTGACCAGGTTCCGGGCACTGACCGGGCTCGAGTCCACCGGACGCCGTCTCCACCGCCGAAGCCTGCGGGCCGATGGCTAACAGGGTGGACGGTGAGCGAGGAGGTGACGGCGGTGCCGTTCCACTCTGCGGCCGGACCGGGCGCAACAGGCCGACAGGGCCAGCCAGGGTCACCGTGAGTGTCCAGCCGCAGAGAGTAACAGAGGGTGACTGTGTGTCTTTGAGGTGAGGATGACGGGTTTTTCCGACCCGCCACCGGGCACGTCGAGCGACCGACGGGGTTACAGTTGCCGCTGATCGTGGCTGATCGTGACCACGACGCGCTGTGGCTGCCAAGGGGGAACCAGATGCGCAACCAGGCCCGCTGGGCGATGGCGGCAGCCGCCATGGCCATGACCGTCCCACTCCTGGTGATCACCTGCGGCCCCGCCGCCGCGGCCACCCTGCCTGGCTGCCCGACGCCGAAGGGTCAGCGGATCACGAACACCCCGGCCACGTTCCCGAAAACCGTCTCCCTCACCTTCGACGACGGCCCGAACCCCGACTGGACGCCCCAGGTACTCGCCGCCCTGGCCCGTCACCACGTCCACGGCACCTTCTTCATGATCGGGGACCGGGCCGCACAGCACCCCGACCTGCTGCAGAAGGTGGTCGACGCGGGGCACGTCATCGGCAACCACACCTGGAACCACCCCACTGCGGGTAACGGTATGTACGACCTGACCCGCCAGCAACTTGTCACCGAGCTGGACCCGACGTCGGCGATGATCCGCAACGAGACCGGTCGCCCGGTCTGCTTCTTCCGGGCGCCGCAGGGCAAGGACCAGACCGCGACGATCCACGAGCTGGCCAGGGCCCGCGGGATGACCGTGACGGCCTTCTACTCGGCGTCGGACTACCAGCAGCCCGGGCAACTGGACCCCACCTGGGTGTCCCTGATCGAGCAGCGGCTGGAGAACCTCGGCAACCACCCGATCCTGCTCATGCACGACGGCGGCGGGTTCCGCGGCAACACCGTGGCAGCCCTGGACGCGATCATCACCTGGTACGCCGAGCGCGGGTACGTGTTCACCGACCCGGCGGGGCGGCCGTTCCCGGGCGGGCTGCCGGCCGACGCCAAGTTGCCCTCGACCGGCTGGGCCATCCCCCCGGACTGGACCCCGCCGCCGAACGGATCCGGTGCCGGGCAGGGGCAGGGCCAGGTCGATGGACAGTCAGAGGACGGCTCGTCGGGCTCGCGGCCGACGGATCTGCCGAAGCCGGGCACCTTCACCGGCAGCCCGACCGCGCCGACGGCCCCTGCCCCCGGGGCCACACCGAGCGTGAAGCCCACGCCGCAGCTGACGAAGCTGGCCGCCGACAGCACCGACGATCCGCTGGCCGCCCAGCAGCTGATGAACACGGTGACCCGCTACCTGATGGTGTTCTCCGCGCCGCCGTCCTGACCGGAGCCGGGCCCGGCGCCCTGCCGGACCGCGCCGCCGACGCTCAGGCGAACAGGCTGTGCAGGCCGATCACCAGCAGCGACAGGGGAAACATCCCGAAGCAGATCAACGCACCCAGCCGGGCCGAGCGGTGCGGCCGGACCACCGCCAGCGGCGCCGAACCCAGCGCCCGCACCGTGAGCAGCCCCGCGATGTAGGCCAGGGCCGGGATCCCCACCAGCACCACCACGGCATTGGCATTCGCGTCCACGGCCATCGACCGGTACTGGACCAGCAGGGCGAGCAGGGCCCAGCCCAGGTACAGCAGGAAGTTCCGCAGCCCGGACGGCCACCCCGGGAGGAACCGGGGGCGGGTGGCCAGCTGATGAGCCTCCCGGGCATGGGACGAGGCCCGCGCGGTGGCCCGGATGGCGAGGACGACCAGCTCGTACGGCGACGCGCTGACCTCCTGCGGCTCGGCGGACAGCCGGGGCTGGGCCAGCCGCAGCCGGCGGGCCAGATGGGTCAGCTCCGCGCCCTGGTCGATCAGCAACGGGGTGAGCCGCTCGACCTCCAGCGCCGCAGTCTCGGCACCCTGCCGCTGGACGCTGGTCCGCTGTTCCTCCGCGTCCCGTTCCGCATCCAGGGCCCGGATCAGGTCGACGTAGTGCTGCCAGGGGGTGCGGCCCTCGGCGGAGGGGACGGCGAACGGGGATCCGCTGTCGGCGCCGCCGACCTCCGGCGAATCGGCGGTCACGGCCGGCCCGCCCGTCCGGAGCCCGACCGCCGGTAGGGGATGAACGGGGTCGTGGTGCCCTGGTGCCGGTCGATGAGCAGGGCCCGGTCCGGCCGTGGGGTCCGGACGGACTCCTCCCCGGCCAGCTCGGCGAGCTCGGCCGCCGTCACATTGAGCGTGACCAGGCCGGCCACACCATCACGGGCCTGCGGGCCGAGGTCCTCGGCGAACCGCCGGGCGCTGCGCCACCAGCTGATCAGGTGGGCGCCGCGAGCCGGGCCGTCCTGCAGGGCGGTGTGCAGGTCCTGGAGCCCGGTCGACCCCCACCGCGGGTCCACGGCACCGCTCAGCCCGGTGGCCAGTCCGTCCGCCCCCCAGACCACGAGGTAGGTGGTGGTGGGCGCGGCCGGCAGGGCGCCGGGCTCCAGGGAGGCCGGATCGAACGGTTCCGGTTCGGGGTGGGCGATCCGGGACAGGGCCGCACGCAGGCCGGTGACCTCGACCTCCGAACAGCGGTGCCCGGCCTCCCGGACGGCGGCTGCGGCGGCGTCGACCGCGGGGTCGGCGACCGCGACCAGGCCGGCGAGCAGGAAGGCCGCTGTTCCGGGGGCATGCTGGCGGGCCAGCCCGGTGACCGCGAGGGCGAGCAGGTCCGCTCCGGTCTCCGCCGGTCCGAGCACGGCCAGGTGCCGACCGGGTGAGGTGTCCAGTGGGAAGGCCGCAGTGGGCATCCCGACGTCCACGGCCCGCCCGAGCAGCAGGCTGCGGCGGCGGATCTGCGGGGTCAGCGCCTGCCAGGCCGGGTCGTCCTGGGGGTTGCGGGCGGCCGCCGCGGTGAACACCGCAGGCGGATGGTCCCCGGGCACCCGTTGCTCCCACATCCGCTGCCGCAGCCGGGCGATCGGCTCGGGCCGGGGCGCGGGGAACCGGATCCGGTGGTGACTGCCGGCCGCCTCGGACTGGTTCTCGACCAGGGCGGTCCCCACCGGCAGCGCCGCGGCCTCGTCATCAGGGCGGCCGAGCACGGGGCCGCCGCCGGCCAGCGCGATCCGCAGGGTGAACGGCCCGAACAGTGCCGCGTCCTCGGCCAGCAGCCCCTGCACCGCGGCCGAGGTCTGCCCGGCCAGGATCAGGTGGACGCCGTGCGCCCGGCCCCGCCGGGCCACGTCGGTGAGCAGGGTGCGGGCCTGCCGGGCGGTGGCGTCGGCCCCGCTGAGCAGGGCGTCGAAGCCGTCGATCACGGTGACGATCCGGGGCAGGGCGAGATCGGGCCGGGCCGCCCGCAACTGCTCCAGCTGCGTGACCCCCACCTCCCGCATCGCCTCGGAGCGGCGGGACAGCTCGGCGGCCAGGGCGGCGAGAACGGCGACCCCGTAGTCGCGGTCGGGTTCGCCGGCGAGGCTGCGCACATGCGGCACCCACGACGGGTCCCCCGCGGTGGGGGCGACCTCGGCGAAGGAGACCGCCTCGGACAGGTCCAGCAGGTGCAGGGCCAGCTCGTCCGGGCCGTACCGGGAGGCCAGCGCGTAGATCGCACCGAGCAGGAACCCGGTCCGCCCGGACCCGGTGCGCCCGCCGACCAGCCAGTGCGGGGTGGCATCGTCCAGCGCCAGCCAGGCCGCCTCGCGACCCTCCCGGCCCACCATCGTGCGCAGGCCGCCCGCGCTGGACTCCGTCCACAGGTCACCGGCGAACAACTCCTGGACCTCGACCGACCGCTGTTGCGCGGCCCGCCCGGCCACCTGCCGGCACACCGCGGCGAGCAGGTCCTCCGGCGGGCCACCGTCCAGCCGGACCGGGACGTTCAGGCCCCGGCCGCCGCCGGACAGGACGTGACCGGGTGGGTCCGCGACATGGAAGAACCGGCCCCGCAGGCGGATCACCGTGGCGTTCTCCAGCGGCGGACGGCCCGCCCAGGAGGCACCCGGTCCGGGGTAGCCGGCGAGGAGCAACTGCACCCCCGCGCGGTGCCCGGTCCGGGACAGCGCGGCCAGCCGGGCGATGTCGCTGTCGGTCACCCCCTCCGGGAACGCGGCGACGGCCAGCAGGAGGGTCCGCGGGTCCGGTGAGCCGGCGGCGGTCCGCAACTGCTCCTCGGCCTCGGCGAGGACCGCGCGCAGCCCGAGGACGTCCGACGCCGGCCGGCTCATCAGGTCGACCTCGACCAGGGGCAGCAGCGGGCCGAAGGTGGGACTCGCGGGCGTGGCGTCGACGGCCAGCACCCGTACCGACCCGACCGTGGACTCCCCGAGGGTGCGCAGCAGCACGCTGCGGACGAAGGCCGAGACCCGCGCGTCGGTGGAGTCGGTGTCCAGGCAGAGATGCCCGACCCCGAAGAACGGCACCAGGACCGGGAAGCCCTCCTGGACCGGATGGGCGGTGCCGATCCGCAGCAGTGGCTCCCGGGATCCGGCCGGACGCTGGGCGAGCGGGCGGCGACCCCCCGCCAGCCAGTCCCAGCCGGCGGTCGACCAGCCGGTCACCAGGGCCTGGGCGGCGGTCTGCAGTTCGGCGGCCAGGGCGGACTGCCGGACCACCGACTCCGCGCCGTACCGGGGTTCCTGGGGGTCTCGCTCCAGGGCGTCCCGGGCGGCCCGGACGTAGCCGAGGGCTGCCCGGTGCGCCGCGACGGCCTGGCGGAACGACCCCTTCACGGTCGGCATGCCACTCCTCGAGGTCGTCGCCGACGAGCAGGCGGGCCAGCCCCTGGCCACACGTCGGATGCGGCCGCGGCAAACGTACCGCCCGAGGTGGAATGCCCCGATGTGACGTCCGCCTGCGGCTGACGCCCCGGAAGGGATGTCCGTGTGACAGGCTCGTCGCTGTCGGCAAGCATGACCCTCTCATTCAGGAGGAGGTGCTGGTGCGTCAGGTCACGGTCGGGGATCCCGTCGCCGTGCTCGGGGCCGGGACGATGGGCGCGGGGATCGCCGAGGTCGCGGCCCGGTCCGGCCATCCCGTCCTGCTCTTCGACGTCCGCGCGGGTGCGGCCGCCGAGGCGGTCTCGGCGATCCGGTCCCGGCTGGAGCGGGACGCCGGGCGCGGGCGGCTGTCCGCTGAGGCGGCCGCGTCGACCGCGGCCCGGCTGCGGCCGGTGGACGCCTTCGGCGAGCTGAACGGCTGCGCCCTCGTCGTCGAGGCCGTCGTAGAGGACCTGGAGGCCAAGCGGTCGGCGCTGCGGGCCGTCGAGGACGCCGTGGGCGAGGAGGTGATGCTGGCGACGAACACCTCCGCGCTGTCGGTGACCGCGATCGGGGCGGCACTGCGGCATCCGCAACGCCTGGTCGGACTGCACTTCTTCAATCCCGCGGTACGGATGGACCTGGTCGAGGTGGTGCGGGGGGACGCCACCACCGCGAAGACCGTCGACGCGGCGGCCGACCTCGCCCGCACCTGGGGGAAGACCCCCGTCGTCTGCGCCACCACCCCCGGCTTCGTGGTCAACCGGATCGCCCGGCCGTTCTACGGCGAGGCCATGCGGCTGGTCGAGATGGGCGCCGCCTCCCCCGCCACCATCGACGCGGTGCTGCGGGAGGCCGGCGGCTTCCGGATGGGACCGTTCGAGCTGGCCGACCTGGTCGGGCACGACGTCAACCTCACGGTGACCCGCTCGGTGTGGGAACGGACCTTCCACGACCCCCGCTACGCCCCCACGGTCGGGCAGCAGCGGCTGGTCGACGCCGGGCGGCTGGGGCGCAAGTGTGGCCGGGGGACCTACGCCTACGGCCCGGACGGCCTGCCGCTGGACGCCGAACCGGCCACCGCCCCGCCCCGGCGGCCACCTGCCGAGGTGGAGCTGGTCAACGACGACTTCGGGGTGATGGCCGCCTTCCTGGACCGGGTCGAGGCCGGCGGGGTGAAGGTCGCGCGCAACTCCACCGGCAACGACGACGACACCCTGGACGAGCTGCCCGGGATGCGGCTGCCCGGCGACGGCCTGCTGCGGGTGACCGACGGCAGCACGGCCCGGTCCTGGGACCTCGACGCCCCCGGCGGGGTGGTCCTCCTGGACTGGGCGCACGATCCCGCCACCTGCACCCGGGTGGCACTGATGGCTCCCCGCAACGTCGATCCGCAGGTCCTGGACGCGGCGATCGGGGTGTGCCAGGCGGCCGGCGTCGCCGTCAGCGTGATCGGTGACCCGGCCGGCGGGATCGTCGCCCGGACGGTGTCGATGCTGGTCAACGAGGCGGTCGACCTGGTCGCCCGGGGCGAGGCCTCGGCCACTGACGTCGACGTCGCCATGCTGCTGGGCACCGGGTACCCGTCCGGCCCCCTGGAGTGGGGGGACCGGGTCAGCGCGCTGCGGGTCGCGGCCGTCCTCGGCGAGCTCGACGAGGAGACCCCGACCGGCCGGTACCGGATCAGCCCACGGCTGGACGAGGCGGTCATCGCGGAGGAGAACCTCCGGGACCTGTGACCGGCCCGGGCACGGTCCGGCAACCCCCACCCGCACGGCCCGCCCCACGGCACCTGCCCCCGCAACGGCCACGCCACGGCGTCCGCCCCGCACCCACCGCCCACCCCACGGCGTCCGCCCCGCACCCACCGCCCGCCTCACGGCGCCTGCCCCGGGACGGGTTCCCGCTGCGCGACGAACTCCATCGCCCAGCCGGTCGCGCCCGGACGGTCCAGGAACGGGTCCAGCCCGGCCCGGAACGCCTGCACCGAGAGGTCCCGGCTGCGGTCCACCAGGCGCATCGTGCCGCGGTAGGTATCGAGGTCGTGGGCGGTGACGGCGTCGGCCAGGGCGCCGGGGGCGTGCAGGGTGCGCTCCACGGTGACCCAGCCGTGCCGGTCCGGGTTCGCCCGGCCGTCCAGCCGCGGCACGACGTCGTCGGTGTGCTCGACGGCCAGGACCTGCACATCGTCCGGCACCGGATACCCGGCGATCGGCGAGCCCACCGTCACCACATGGGTGATGTCGTAACGGGCCCGGACGCCCGGGTCCGAGGCCAGGCCCGCGGCGACCATGCCGCCCTGACTGTGCCCGGCGAGCAGGATCGGCTCGCCGCGGGAGATCCCGGCCTGTTCCATGGCCGCGAGCACGCTGCGCCGGGCGGCGGTGTCCTGCCGGGCCATCGCGTGCACGTCCCCGGCCAGGTCGAACGGGTTCGTCCCGCCGCGCAGCGACATCTCCTGCTGCCCGGGGATGCTCACCACCCACGCCCGTCTCCCCGGCTCGGGCGACACCAGGTCCACCCGGATGGTGGCCGTCGGCGCCGGCTGGTCGTCCGGGGGGTAGCAGCCGGCGATCCGGTCGGTCAGATCGCCCAGATCCGCCGGCGGGCGGACCTCGCGGCCGGGGCGCATCGTCACCCGGACCCGTCCCGGCTCGGCGAGGCCCGGCACCACCGGCCCCAGCAGGCCCACCAGCCCGGCCAGCGCAGGCACCTCCCGCACCGGTGACGCCAGGGCGGCCACCACCCCCGGCGTGCCGAGGACCATCGGCACCGGCAGCCCCGAGACCATCCCCGGGACCGCCGCCACCGCATGCTCGGTGGACGGACCGCCCGTCCCCGCCAGGTCGGCCAGCAACCGGAGCGGACCGGGCGGCCCGCAGTTCCCCGTGCCGGACGGCCCGCCGGTCCCCGTTCCAGGCCCGGATCCCGGCAGCAGGCGCAGCCGGCCGGCCAGCACGTACCCGGCCGCGGCACCTGTGACCGCCGGCAGCAGGACAGGCGCGATCGCCCGGCCGACGACCACCCCGGCGGCCAGTTCGGCCTGGTGGACTGCGGCGTCGGCCGCGGAATCCGCGGCCCGGTAGCCACCGGCGGCCAGTCCGAGGGCGACACCGATCGCCTCCAGCCGGGCCGCCACCGACGGGAGCCCGTGCGGGCCGGCCAGTGCCGCGGCGGCCGAGGCGTCCACCGCGGCGAGGCTGACCGGGGCACTGGTCACCGTGGCCTGCAGTTGCGGCGTGGCCAGCATCCGGGCCAGGGACAGGGCCAGGGCGCCCAGCTCCGCGGCGCAGTGCCGCAGCAGTCCCGCGCAGGCCTGCAGATCGTCCAGCCGGGCCCGGATCCCACCGACCCCGCCCCTGACCTGCAACGCCTCGCTCATCGCGGCCCCCCGGCCTCGGTCGTGGCCCGCCACACCCGGCCGGCCAGGACTCCTGCGGCCGCGACCGGTAACACCAGCGGAGTGCAGGCCACCTCCACCGCCTGCGCGTGCCGCATCAGAGCCCGGGCCACCGAGTCGACCTCCCCGGCGGCACCACGGACCGCGTGGGCCTCCTCGGCCAGGCGGGCCCGGAAGGCCTCCGCGGCGGCGGACTGCCATGAGACTCCGGACACGCCGCCGGCCCGCACCGCCACCCGCCTGGCCTGCTCGGCCACCGCCGTCACCCGGGTGGCCAGCCGGCGCAGCTCGTCACCATCCATGCCGCGGCCCGTCCCCACCCCGGGCCAGATCCCCCGACCCGCTCCCGTCCCCCCTACTGGCCTGCACCGATACCTCCTCCCCAGGCACCCGTCGGATGCCGCCGGATCCCGACGCTAGGGCCGCAGCCAGGGCCGGGGGGCCGCGGCAGGCGCCGGCTGTGGATGACGGGACGGTGCGGCGGGCGGTGCACGAGTCGTCCGCCCGATTTCGCGCGAGGGCCTCCGGACCGCAACCATGGGCGCATGGCTCACCCCGGCCCCTACCGTGTCTGCTTCGTGTGCTCGGGGAACATCTGCCGCTCGCCGATGGCCGAGGCCGTGCTGTGCCGGATGGTCGACCAGGCCGGGCTGGCCGACCGGGTGACGGTCGACTCCGCCGGTACCGGCGACTGGCATATCGGCGAGCGCGCTGACCGGCGGGCCGTGCAGGCACTGGTCGCCGCCGACTACCCGGACCTGGCCCACCGGGCCCGCCAGTTCGAGGTCGCGTGGTTCGCCGAGCGGGACCTGGTGATCGCCCTGGACCGCGGCCACCTGCGGACCCTGCGGGCCTGGGCCCCCTCGGAGTCAGCCCGCGCGAAGGTCCACCTGCTGCGGTCCTTCGACCCTCAGGCCGGGCCGGAGGCCGCGCGGTCCCGGCTGGACGTCCCCGACCCGTACTACGACGGCCCCGCCATGTTCGCCGAGGTGCTCCGGCTGATCGAGGCCGCCGCGGCGGGGCTGCTGGCCCGGGTGGCGGAGGATCTCGACCTGCCGCCCGTCCAGGGAGTCGCCGCCCACTGACCCCTCGGCGCGGCGCGCCCGGTGGTGCCGGCCAACCTGACCCGCCTCCGC
Source organism: Kineosporiaceae bacterium (assembly GCA_035719045.1). Taxonomy (GTDB): domain Bacteria; phylum Actinomycetota; class Actinomycetes; order Actinomycetales; family Kineosporiaceae; genus DASTGO01. The sequence goes on from DASTGO010000387.1 coordinate 16,859, forward strand.
GTGGCCGGACCGGAATGGACTCACCCGGCGAGTAGCGTGCGAGCCGCCATGGTCTCTATCCCGAGGTACAGCAAGCGCAGGCCCGGAGCGCCACCGGGGTTCTTCGAGGTGGAAGCCGCCGGGTTGGCCTGGCTGGCGGAGGCCGAGGAGGCCGGCGGGGTCCCCGTCGTGCGGGTGCTCGAGGTGTCCGGGGACGGCATCGAGGTCGAGCGCCACGAGTACCAGCCGCCCGGACCCTGGGCCGCCGAACAGCTCGGCCGCCGGCTCGCCGTGACCCACGACGCGGGCGCAGAGTGGTTCGGCCAGCCGCCCGCGGGCTGGTCCGGGCCCGGGTACGTCGGGACGCTGCCGCTGCCGCTGGTGACGAAACGGCCGCGGTCCGCCGCCCGGATCACCTCCCCCGGCGCCTGGGGGAGGTTCTACGCCGAGCACCGGCTGCTGCCCTTCCTGCGCGCCGCCCGCAAGCGCGGGGTGATCGCCCGGGAGGACTCCCACTCCGTCGAGGCGGTCTGCCAGGCCCTGGTCGACGGGCATCTCGCCGGACCTCCCGAGCCCCCGGCCCGCATCCACGGCGATCTGTGGGCGGACAATGTGCTGTGGACCCCGGACGGTCCGGTGCTGATCGACCCCGCGGCCCACGGCGGCCACCGGGAGACCGACCTGGCCATGCTCGACCTGTTCGGTCTGCCGCATCTGGACCGGGTCCTCGCCGCCTACCAGGAGGTCCACCCGCTGGCCGAGGGCTGGCGGGAGCGGATCGCCCTGCACCAACTGCACCCGTTGCTGGTGCATGCGGTGCTGTTCGGCAGCGGGTACGGCGCGCAGGCCGGCGCGATGGCCCGCCGGTACGTCGGCGGCCACCGGCACTGACCGGCCCCCTGCCGTCAGGGACCGTCCAAGTCGGGGACCGTCCAAGTCAGGGACCGCCCGCGGACGACCCGGACCGGTCCCCGTCCCGGCCCGCGGTGCCCGCCTCCGCCCACGCCGGAGCACGGTCAGAGGCACGGTCAGGGCGTGCGGACGACCCGCCAGCGCCGCTGGGCCACGACCGCGAGCGCGGTGGCCGTCCCGACCGCGGCCGCCGCACCGAGGAAGGACCGGTGCGGGCCGCCGAGGTCGACCAGGATCCCGGCCAGCGCCGTACCGGCCGCGCTGCCCGTGGTGATGGCGGTGCTCAGCCAGGCCTGCGCCTCCCCGAGCCGCTGCGGCGGTGCCATCCCGTCGACCAGCGCCTGCTGGATGATCATGCCCGGGGAGATGCACAGCCCGGTGAGCATCAGCAGCGGCATCAGCAGCCACAGCTCCCCGCCGCGCCCGACCACCTGGGGCAGCAGCAACAGCCCCGCGGTGAACCCGCCGAGCGCGACCGGCAGCCGCCGGCGGGCAGCCCCGGACCAGCGCCGGGCGCCGTACCACAGCCCGCCCAGGGCGCTGCCCGAGGCGATCGACGCGAACAGCAGCCCGACCCGGGAGGTGTCGTGCAGGGTCTGCCGGGCGGTGGCCGCGATCGACACGTCCAGGTGGCCGAACCCGATCGCCGTGGCCAGCGCCACCAGCAGGACGGCGATCACCCCCTCGGCCCGCAGCGGGGAGGAGGTGGCAGCCGCGTCGGCATTCCTGCCCTGCAGTTCCCGGGTCCGGCGGGCGGCCGGGGTGAGGGCGTAGCCGACCGCACCGACCGCCTGCAGTCCCGCGGTGACCAGCAGCGGGACCGACCGCGGGGTCAGCACCAGCAGTCCGGACAGCAGCAGCGGGCCGCCGACGAAGATGGTCTCGATGGCGACGGCGTCCATGGCGTAGGCGGCGGCGCGGTCTTCCGGGCTGTCGAGGACCACCCGCCAGGTGGCCCGCATCGCCGGGGTGATCACCGGGAAGGTGAGGCCGGCCCCGGCGGACAGCGCGACCAGGACGGCGTCCCCGTAGCCGTGGTCGGCGCAGACGGCGAGCGCGGCCAGGAATCCGGCCGAGGCGGTCCCGGTGGCGGCGATGACGACCGAATGCCCGACCCGGTCCAGCAGCCGCCCCCAGCCGGGAGCCGCCACGGCCGCGCCGAGGGCCAGTGCCGCGGTGATGGTGCCCGCGATCGCATAGGAGCCGCGGACGTTCTGGATGAGCAGGACGATCCCGAGCGCCGCCATCGAGATCGGCAGCCGGGCCACGACCGCGGCGGCGAACGGGACCAGCGCAGCCGGGCGCCGCAGGATCCGCAGGTAGCGAGCCATCGCCCACACTCTGGCATGCCGGCCCCGTGGCGGTCCCGGAATATCCGCCGCGCGCGACGCCGGCGCCCCGGCAGGCCTGCCTCCAGGTGGAACACGGCGACCTAGGCTGACGTCATGAAGGCCTTGGACCGCAAGCTGTCCGCCATCCTCACCGGTGCCTACGGCCCGGACGACTTCGTGATCGCCGACGCCAAGGACGCGGACATGGCGTTCGGCGTCCAGGCACCGGGAGTCTGCCGGGAGCCCGGCCGGGGCGGGTTCCGGTCCCGGCAGGAGTACCTGGGCGACATGACCGCCCTGATCACCCAGGCGGAGATCGACATCCTGCTCTGCTCCGCCGCCAACGGGGAGCGGCTGGCCAGGGACGGCGTGCTCGACGACAGTCCGGTCACGGTGGCGGTGCGGGCCAACGACACCACGGACATCTGGTTCGCCCGCGGCGGCGGGTACGCCCGGCAGCCGTCGCGGCCGTTCCGGACGGCGCGGCTGGAGCAGGTCCGGCCGTTCTGTGATCTCGTCCTGTACTCGGTGACGTTCAACAACGACCTGGAGCACGACCTGGCGTCCCTGGAGGCGTACGCACGGTTCCGGGCCGAGGCCGCCGCCCACGGCGTGCGCCACTTCCTCGAGGTGTTCAACCCCAACGCCCCCCGCGACCTCGCCCCGGAGCAGGTGGGGCCGTTCGTCAACGACAGCATCGTGCGGGCGCTGGCCGGGGTGACCGCGGCGGAGCGGCCACTGTTCCTCAAGATGGCCTACAACGGTCCCGATGCCCTGGAAGAGCTGGCCGGGCACGACTCCTCGCTGGTGGTGGGGATCCTCGGGGGGTCGGCGGGGACCACCCGGGACACCTTCGAACTGCTGCACCAGGCGGAGCGGCACGGCGCCCGGGTCGCGCTGTTCGGGCGCAAGATCCAGAACGCGCAGTCCCAGCTGGATCTGGTGGAGCTGATGCGCCCGGTACTGCGCGGGGATCTGTCCCCCTCCGACGCGGTCCGGGAGTACCACCGCCGGCTCGCCGCCGCGGGGCTGTCCCCGAGGCACACCCTCGACGACGACCTGCGGATCACCGAACCCGTTCTGCAGCATGGCTGAACGGGCGACGGCCGGTCCCGGCGCTCCGGCCACGCAGGACGGTCCGCGACGCGGGGTGATCTGCGCCGGCAGCATCATCGTCGACGTCAACGCGACCATCGACCACTACCCCGCACGGGAGCGGCTGGCCCTGATCGAGGACGCCTCGCCGAGCACGGGCGGACCTGCCCTCAACCTGGCGGTGGACCTGCGGCGGCTGGGGGCGGACTTCCCGGTCGACCTGCAGGGCGTCATCGGCGGGGACGACCACGGGCGGTTCGTCCTCGACGCCTGCGCCGCGCTGGGGATCGGCACCTGCCGGGTCATCCGCGCCGACGGCGCGGCCACCTCGTACACGGACGTGATGATCGAGCGGGACGGCGGGCGGCGGACCTTCTTCCACCACATCGGCGCCAACGGACTGCTGCGCCCGGAGCACGTCGACGTCACCGTCACCCTCGAGCCCGGCACTCCCGCCGGAACTCTCGGGTCCGCAACTCCCCGCCCCGGAACCCACGGGTCCGGCGACCCCGCATCCGGCGACCCGGTCGGCGGGAGGCCGCTGCGCCCGAAGCTGCTGCACCTCGGCGCACCCGGCCTGCACCCGCTGCTGGACGCCCCGGACCCATACGGCGGCAACGGGTTCAGCCGGGTGCTGGCGGCGGCTCAGTCGGCCGGGCTGCGGACCAACCTCGAGCTGGTGTCGGTCGACCCCGAGCGGATCCGCCGGGCCGCCCTGCCCTGCCTGCCGCACCTGGACTACCTCGTCATCAACGAGGTGGAGGCGCAGGCGCTGACCGGGCTGGGCAGCGAGGTGGCCTCCAGTGACGGCGCCGTGGACTGGCCGGCCCTGGAGGCGTCGGCCGCCCGCCTGGTCGAGCTCGGGGTGGCCCGGCTGGCGGTGGTCCACTTCCCGGCGGGCTGCGTCGCGGCGGCCCCCCGAGGGACGGTCCTGCGCCAGGGTTGCGTGCGGATGCCGGCCGGTTCGGTGCGCAGCACGGTCGGGGCCGGCGATGCGTTCGCCGCCGGGGTGCTGCTGGGGCTGCACGACGACCGTCCGGTCGAGGACTGCCTGGAGCTCGGGGTCGCCGCCGCGGCGGTCAGCCTGCTCGGGCGCAGCACCTCCGACAGCCTGCTGCCGGCCGGCCAGTGCCTGGACTTCGCCCGGCGCAACGGTTTCCGTGACAGCCACTGACCTGGTTTCCGCGACAGCCGCTGATCCCGCCGGGGACCGCCTGGCCGGCCGGCGCACGCGAACAGCACCTGCCGGGCAGCGGCAGGAACGGCGACGGCGGAGCCCGTCCGTCGGGGACGGGCTCCGCCGGTGCGGGTGACGCCGCGCGCTACAGCGCCTTGACCGCGCCGAGCACCTTGGTCAGGGAGTCTTTCGCGTCGCCGAACAGCAGGGAGGTCTTCGGGTCGTAGAGCAGTTCGTTCTCGATCCCGGCGAAGCCCGGCCGCATCGACCGCTTGAGGAAGATGACCTGCTGCGCCTCGCTGACCTCCAGGATCGGCATCCCGTAGATCGGCGCGCCGGGGGTGGTCTTGGCAGCCGGGTTGACCACGTCGTTGGCTCCGACCACGAGCACCACGTCCGTGGTCTTGAACTCCGGGTTGACCTCGTCCATCTCCTTGAGCGCCTCGTAGGGCACGTTGGCCTCGGCGAGCAGGACGTTCATGTGCCCGGGCATCCGGCCGGCGACCGGGTGGATGCCGTACAGCACCTCGATGCCGCGACCCTCCAGGACCTCGGCCAGTTCCCGGATGGTGTGCTGCGCCTGGGCGACCGCCAGCCCGTAGCCCGGGACGACGATCACCTTGCGCGCGTAGTTGAGCAGGATCGCGACGTCGTCCGGGGCGACCGACTTGACCGGCCGGTCGGACACCGTCGTGGACCCCGCGGTCGAGCCGCCCTTGAGCGCCCCGAACAGGATGCCCACCACCGACCGGCCCATCGCGGCGGCCATCAGCCGGGTCAGCAGGGTGCCGGACGCGCCGACCAGGGTGCCCGCCACCAGCAGCAGGGTGTTGCCGAGCACGAAACCGCCGGCGGCCACGGTCAGACCGGTGAAGGCGTTCAGCAGCGAGATGACGATCGGCACGTCGGCACCGCCGACCGGCAGGACCAGCAGCAGGCCGACGGCCAGCCCGGCCAGTCCCAGCAGGATGCCGACCGCGGTCGACCCGGTTGGCACCAGCGCCACCGCGAGGACGACGCCGAGCCCGGCCGCGGCCATCATCAGGTAGCGGGCACCGGGCAGGACCACCGGCCGGGTGGTCATGATCTCCTGCAGCTTCGCGAAGGTGACGCACGATCCGGCGAAGGACACCGACCCGACCAGGACGGTGAACGAGGTGGCCGCCAGGTCGAACCAGCCGACGCCCGCACCGCCGCCACGCACCGCCAGTTCCAGCAGTGCGACCAGGGCCGCCGCACCGCCACCGACCCCGTTGAACAGGGCGACCAGCTGCGGCATCTGGGTCATCTTGACGTTGCGCGCCGCGGGCACGGCGATCGCGGCGCCGACCGCGATGGCGAGCAGGATCAGCGGCAGGTGCTGCAGGTCCGTGGACAGGAAGGCCACCACCAGGGCGACCAGGGCACCCGCGGCGCCGATCAGGTTGCCCTGCCGGGCGCTCTTCGGCGACGACAGGCCCTTGAGCGCCAGGATGAAGCAGACCGCGGCGACCAGGTACCCGACCTCGACCGCATCCGACGACAGGACGTTCACCGGCCCTCACCCGACCCGTTCCCGGCCGGCTTCTGCCGTCCCTTGAACATCTCCAGCATCCGGTCGGTGACCACGAAGCCGCCGACCAGGTTGACCGTGGCCAGCACGATCGCGATCAGCCCGACGGCCGCCGCGATCCACGAGGTGGAGGTCCCGGTGACCAGCACCGCGCCGACCAGGATGATCCCGTGGATGGCGTTCGCGCCGGACATCAGCGGCGTGTGCAGGGTGGTCGACACCTTCGAGACGACCTCGAACCCGACGAAGATAGACAGGACGAAGATCGCCAGCAGAGCGGTACCGGGCATCACGCCTCGCCCTCCGTGGTCAGGGCCGCAGGGGCCAGGAGTTCGGCGGTCGGGGCGTGCCGGACCTCGCCGTCGTGGGTCAGGCAGGCACCCGCCACCACCTCGTCGTCGAAGTCGGGCGTCACCTGGCCGTCCTTGGTCATCAGCAGGAGCAGGTTGACCAGGTTCCGGGCGTACAGCCGGGAGGCGTCGGCGGCCATCGTGCTGGCCGCGTCCTTCATGCCGAGCAGCCGCGCCGTGCCCCCGCCGCGCAACGGCACCGCGACCTCCTCGCCGGGGACGCTGCCCTCGACGTTGCCGCCGGTCTCCGCGGCCAGGTCGACGATCACACTGCCGTCCTTCATCCCGGCCAGCATCCGCGTGGTGATCAGCAGCGGGGCCCGGCGTCCGGGGACGGCCGCCGTCGTGATGACCACGTCCGCCTCGGCGACATGGGGGGCCAGGGCGTCCTGCTGCCGCTTGGCCCGGTCCTCGGTCATCTCCCGCGCGTAGCCGCCCGAACCCTCCAACGACTCCAGGTCGAGGGTGATGAAGGTGCCGCCCATCGACTTGACCTCGTCGGCGCTGGCCGGGCGGACGTCATAGGCGGACACCACGGCGCCGAGCCGCTTGGCGGTGGCGATCGCCTGCAGCCCGGCGACCCCGGCCCCCAGGACGAGCACCTTCGCCGGCGGGACCGTCCCGGCCGCGGTCATGAACAGCGGGAAGAACCGGGGCAGCCGCATCGCCGCCTCCAGCACGCACCGGTACCCGGTGATCAGTGCCTGGGAGGTCAGGGCGTCCATCGACTGCGCCCGGCTGATCCGGGGCACCAGCTCGATGGCGAAGGAGGTGATCCGGGCGTCCCGCAGGGCGGCGACGGAGTCCGGTTCGGAGGACGGCGAGCAGAATCCGACAGTGATCGTGCCCGGGCGGAGCCTGCAGACCACGGCCGGGGGCAGCGGCCGGACATGGAACAGGACGTCAGCACCGACGGCCTCGACCGCGTCCACCACCTCCGCCCCGGCGGCGGCGTAGGCGGAGTCGACTGCCAGTGCCGACGCCCCGGCCCCGGCCTGGACGACGACGTCCAGCCCGGCCTTGGTCAGCAACGGCACGACGTCGGGCACCAGTGCCACCCGGTGCTCGCCAGGAATGGTTTCGGTTGCGACGGCGACCTTCACGGCTCGCAAGGTACCCACGGGAAGGGGTACCCGTCGCCAGGCGCGCCTGTGTTGCGTTTCATTTCATCAGTACTTGACCCTGCGTTACAGATCGTGAACGCGCCGACCAAGAGGCGTTGTTCCTACACGGGGCGTGTCCATGAGTGACTGCGGGCGCTCACTGCCAGGCCTCCGGGAGGGCTTCCCTCACGTTCGGCAACCCTGACGTGGCGGCTCCGGCAGGCACCGGACGGCCCGCCGACGGCGTCCCGGTATCCGGCCGACGCCTCGATCCCCCGGAGTCCTCCCGCTACGCTCGGCGCGTGAATTCGTCCTATGATCCGGCCGATTTGACCGCGTTGGTCCGGTCTCCCGCCGGTAGGCCCGCCGGCCACGGTGCCGGATCGGCGGACCGCCCCGCACCGACGACGACCACCGGCGACGCGGCGGCCCGCGGGCCAGCGGCTCCGGCGGGTCGGGGCGGCGGCCGGCACCCGCTGCTCGGGGTCGGCCTGGTGTTCCTCGCGGCCGGGCTGTTCGCCGTCAACGGGACGGTCAGCAAGCTCGTGCTCACCCATGGGCTGTCCTCGTTGCGGCTGGTGGAGATCCGCTCGGTGGCCGCCGCCCTGCTGTTCACCCTGATCGCCCTGCGCCGGCCGGCCTCGCTGCGGATCGGCTGGCGGGAGGCCGTCTTCATCGCGGTCTACGGGATCGTCGGCCTGGCGATGACCCAGTGGCTGTACTTCGTCTCGATCTCCTGGATGCCGGTCAGCATCTCCCTGCTCATCGAGTTCACCGCCCCGCTCATGGTGGCGCTGTGGGTCCGGTTCGCCCGGCACGAGCCGGTCCGCCGCCGGGTGTGGGCGGCATTGGCCCTGTGCCTCGGCGGCCTGGTGCTGGTCGCCCGGGTCTGGGCCGGGCTGACCCTCAACGGGCTCGCCCTGGCGGCCGCGATCGGGGCCGCGGTCGCCCTGGCCGCCTACTACCTGCTCGGTGAGCAGGGGCTCGACCGCCGGGACCCGATCTCCCTGGCCGCCTGGAGCTTCACCGCGGCAGGGCTGTTCTGGTCACTGCTGCTGCCGTGGTGGTCCTTTCCCTTCGACCGGCTGACCGGGACGGCCCAGGTCGGCGACGGCGGGCCGCAGGTGCTCATCGGTCTCTTGGTCGCCTGGGTGGTGGTGCTCGGGACGGTCGCACCGTTCGGGCTGGTGCTGATGGGGCTGCACCGGATCGGCGCCGCCCGCACCGGCCTGGTCGGGACGGCGGAACCGGTGGTCGCCGGCCTGGTCGCCTGGCTGGTGATCGGTGAACGGCTGTCCACCGTGCAGATCGCGGGCGCCGCGGTGGTGATGGCCGGGATCGTCGTGGCCGAGAGTGCCCGCGCCCCGCACCCGTCCGCGACCAGCCCGGTGCCGGAGGGCCTGGCTCCCTGATCCCGCAGACCTTCCCGCGTCGTTCCCCCGACGACAGTCGTTCGACCGGGCAACAGCAACCACGCCTCGTGACGTGATCACACTGGACGTTGGTGGCGGGTTCAAGGGGTCGGTGCAACACCGTTCTGTGATGCCGATAGTAGTTGCTGGTCAAGGGTTTCCGCTGGCGTCTTCCACCCGAGTGTCTTGCGTGGCCTGCCGTTGAGGGCTGCCGCGACGGCGTCGAGGTCGTGTTCGTCGTAGCGGGCCATGTCGGTGCCCTTGGGGAAGTACTGGCGTAGTAGGCCGTTGGTGTTCTCGTTCGTGCCTCGCTGCCAAGGGCTGTGCGGGTCGCAGAAGTAGACGGCCATGTCGGTGGCCATCGTCAGTTGCGCGTGCTGAGCCATCTCCGAGCCCTGGTCCCAGGTCAGCGTTCGACGCAGTTGCTCCGGCAGCGTCTTGATCTTGGCTGCGATGGCGTCCCTGACGGCCTCGGCTCCGTGACCGGCCAGCGGTGGGCCGTTCTTGGTCCGCTCTGTGTTGGCGAAGCCTTCCATCGGCGGCAGGTGCAGCAGCATGGTGAACCGGGTCGTGCGTTCGACCAGGGTGCCGATCGCGGACTTGTTCAACCCGATGATCAGGTCGCCTTCCCAGTGGCCCGGAACGGCGCGGTCGGCGATCTCCGCCGGCCGCTCGCTGATCATCACCTCGGGGGTGATGAACTTCTTGCCCCGGCTCTGGGTGCGGGCTCGAGGCACCCGCAACGCGCGGCCGGTCCGCAGACAGGCCGCCAACTCTCGACGCAGGGCGCCACGGCCCTGGACGTAGAGCGCCTGGTAGATCGCCTCGTGGCTGACCCGCATGGACTCATCCTGCGGGAAATCCACCCGCAGGCGGTGGCTGATCTGCTCCGGACTCCACGCCACCGTCCACGGCCGGTCGTCCCGGCGCGGCTTGTTCCGGCCCTTCCAGACCCGCACGGTCGGCCCGGCGACGACGCTGCCGTCCGGGTGGGTGACCTTCCCGGACAGGCGGTCCTGCACGTACTGCCGGAGCCGGTCGTTGGCGGCGAGCTTGGCCACCTTCGGGCGCTTGGCGGCCTGTTCGGCCTTCCACTGGGCCACCGACGCCCGGTAGCCCTTCTGGCCGGCTCTCGTGGCCGCGTTGCGCCGCAACTCACGCGAGACCGTGGACGCGTCACGGCCGATGGCACGCGCGATCGCCCGGACGCCATCACCCTGGGCGCGCAGGATCGCGATCTCCTCGCGTTCGGCGAACGACAAGTAGCGGCCCGACGGCTCGGCGAGGCTGATCGGCGGCATCCCGCCACCGTGGCGAAACCACCGGCTCCCGACGGGACCCGACACGCCCACCCCAGCTGCCGCGTCCTCGCTCGTCATCCCGGTAGCGATCAGGCGCCAGAACTTCCGCTCGACCTCCAGTCGCGGCGCCGGCCTGCCCGGCGACCTCATCGCCGGCCGCAACGCCCTGTCCGCCACCCACTGCCGCCTCGCGCCCTCAGGCGCGTCCGGGATCGGCTTCCTCGAACTTGCCACCACACACCTCCGTGATCGAGGTGTTGCGACGACCGGTTGAAACCGCCGGTTGAGCCCGCGTCGGAGTGAGGTGCGTTGTTGATCCCGCGGGCTCGAGGCCGGCGATGTCGGCGCTGTACCCCTTGGGGGCACGGACGGCGTCGTGGCGTACCGGGCCCGGCCAACACCCCGCACCCGTCCCCGGAGGAGTCCGACCAGGCACTGAGCCATTCCGCGTAGCGATGCGCAACGATGTGTGATCTTTGAGGTCGGGTGGTGACACACGGGGCCCGATGCGTGACGGAGCACGGAACCCCAAATACAAAGGGTGATCCTTCCGAGACCACCTGCACTGGGGTTCCGCGCCGCCATGAGTGTCACGTACGAAGCTGTCCTGGATGTGTCCGAAGACAGCGTCCTGTTTCTGTCCGGGCTGCTGCACGCCGAGCGGGTGCGTCGCGGTACCCGCAAGGGAACCCGTGCACTGGGGACGTACGAGCAGGCCGTCTTCGTCCTGCGGTGGTTCCTCGACGACACCCGGATGTCCCAAACTGGCCAAGGACAACGGGATCAGCACGTCCACGGCCTACGACGACCGTGACGAGGGCATCGCCGTGCTGGTGGAGTGGCAAGCACAAGCATCACGGCGGGAACATCCAGGTCGTCTCCGCGCCCGACGGGTGGCCGTTGTGGACCTCCGGGGTGCGGCCTGGCCGTGAACACGACACCACCGCCGCCCGGGCTGATCCGGTTCTCCTGCAACGGATCCGCGACTGGGCCGACGACGGCGGGCTGGCCCTGGCCGACCTGGGCTACCAGGGTGAGGCGGATCTGCTCCGTGTTCCGATCAAGAAGGTCAGGGGCTCCACGCTCACCGTCGATCAACTGACCTTCAACGCCGTCCACGGCGCTCTGCGCTGTCTCGGGGACGCGCCAACTCTCTGCTCAAGACCACATTCAAGGTCCTGCGCCACTTCCGGGGCTGCCCCTGGCGCATCAGCGACGTCACCGCTGCAGCACTCGTACTCCTCCACCACGAACACCGCCGCACCACCTGACCACCACTCACGGTGATCACGACGTTGCCCGGAAAGGCTCACTGACAGCCGGACGGTGGACCACTGCGCGATCTGCGTCCCCTTTTTGGCCTTCTCGCGTGACGGTGGCCGGGTCGGCGCATGAAGTCACTGGCAACCCCGAAGTGCAGCCGGTCAGGTGAGGGTCGAACTGCCTGTGAGGGGATGGTTATCCGGGGATAGGGGCGGCTCGAACGTTTTGGTAGTGGGTTGTGGGGCTTGAAGTTCCGCCGTGGGCGGCGGAGATGTTCCATGTCCTGACCGGTGACGGGTGGCCGGCGGTGGACGAGGACGAGATCAATGATCTGGCGCAGTTGTGGCTGGTAGCCGGCCGGGAGTTGATGCAGATCGCGCCGGAGGTGACCCGTTCGGCGCGGTGGCTGTCCGATTCCGGTGCGCTGGTGGGGGATGCCCAGAAGGCTCTGTCCCAGTCGGTGGCGCTGGTGACCGGGGACGGGGATCTGGCCCTGGAGAAGCTGGCCGCCGGGTATGAGGAGATGGGCAACTACCTGCACGGCGTGGCGGTGCAGACGCAGTACATGAAGATCATCGTGATCGAAGAGTTGATCATTCTGGCTGCGCAGATCCTGTACCTGTTGGCGATGATCCCGTGGACGTTCGGGGCGTCCGCGGCGGGGATTGCTGCCCTGCAGGTGTTCGGTGAGCAGTTCGTGTTCGCGATGGCCAAGCAGTTGGTGATCGCGATCGCGACCGGTGAGGTGCTGCAGCTGGGTCTGGACGCGATCGCGCAGTTCGCGCAGATCATGGAACGGCAGACCGGGCACTCGATCGGACGCACCGAGTGGGACAAGAACCTGACCCGGTCCGCGGCGATCACCGGGGTGATCGGTGGTGCCCTCGGCCCGATCCTGGGAGCGCTGGGTCACTACCCGACCAAGGCACTCGGGCACGCCCTGGGCGGGGTACTGAGCAAGAACGCCGCCCACGAAGCCGGACACTGGGCTGGGGAGACCATCAAGGGCGGCGTGCACGAATGGCTCACCGACGGGATGTCGGGGGCGGCGCAACACCAGGGCTGGAACCCCGACCCGTTCTCCACCACCGCAGGCGCCCTCGACGAAGGCATCTCCGGGCTGGCCGGACTCGGCGGACGCAAGGGCGGACACCGCTACTACACAGGCATGCTCGGCGGCAACGGCAAGACCAAGGTTCCCGACACCCACATCACCATCCCCGACAAGATCACCACCGGCACCGCGGGCGCCACCGCGACCACGCTCACCGTTGCCGGCCCCCACACCGGCCGCAGCACGACCGACGCGACCGGCAGCAGCACGACCGACGCGACCGGGGTCGGTGCGACCGGTGCGGGCGCCGCTCCCGGGATCACCCTGGTCGGCCCGGCGGTCGGGGACCGGCCACCGACGGGGACTGCTCCACCCGCCGGGACTGCTCCGGCGGTCGGGACTGCTCCGGCGGTCGGGACCCTGCCCCCCACGCGCACCTCGACACCGGCTCGCGTCTGGACGCCGGCCGACCGGCAGGGCCGGTCCGTCGACGGTGGCCCGGTGCCGGTACCCCGCAACAGCCTGGCCACGCCCGCACTGGCGCCCGTGGCCACGCCCGCGTCGGTGCCCTCGACCGCATCGGCCCGCAACGGCGCCGTTCTGCCGCGTGGGGGCCCGGTCCTTGGCCAGGGTCCGGTGACCGGGGTGCCGACCCGGGTCGCCGATCGAGCGCCTGCGGCCACGCCGACGTCGAGCGGTACACCGACGCCGGGCGGTGTGCCCGGGCGGACCGGCGCAACCGGGCCTACCGGTGTTCCTGCCCGGATCGGTGCTCCCGTGGCCAGGGCGGTTGCCACCGGCGGGGTTGGCGGGGCGGGGCCGGTGGACCATGTCGCCGCCGGTTCGGGCTGGTCGTGGCGGGAGGGAACCGGCAACCACGTGCCG
>DASTGO010000388.1:0-2079 GCA_035719045.1 Kineosporiaceae bacterium
TCCGAGGGCTCACACCGCCCGGTGCACCCCGGCGGACTCGGCCAGCGCCTGGAGTGTCGCGGCCACGGCGGGCACCCGCAGCAGGTCGGGCGTGGTCACGGCGTGCACGCCCCGGGCCGAGCTCCCCACGGCCGCCCGCACCGCGACCCCCGGATGCCGCTGCGCCGTGGCCCGGACCAGTCCCGGCAGCAGCGCCACCCCGAGACCGGCCGCCACGAAGCCGAGAACCGCGACGTAATCGTCTGTCGCATAAGCGATTTCGGGCTCGAACCCGCAGGCGCGCCCGGCCTGCAGCAGGTGACCGCGGCACCGGGGGCAGCCGGCGATCCAGGTCTCGGCCGCCAGGTCCTGCAGGTGGACGCGGCGGCGGGCGGCCAGCCGGTGACCGGCCGGCAGGGCGAGCACCGGGGGATCGTCGAGCAGATGCCGGGTGACCAGCCCCGCCAGGTCCGCCTTGCCACGGCCGAGGTCAGTCCCCGGATAGGCGAAGGCGATCGCCACGTCGCAGGAGCCTTCGCGCAGCCGCTCGATCGACTCCGGCGGCTCGGCCTCGGTCAGCGTGACCGCCAGCCCCGGATGCCGGGCCCGCAGCGTCGCCAGCGCGGCCGGCACGATCGTCGCGGACGAGGACGGGAACGCCATCAGCCGGACCCGCCCCGCCTGCAGCCCGCTCAGCGCGGCCACCTCGGCCGAGGCCGCCTCCAGCGCGGCCCCCACGACCGCCCCGTGCCGGGCGATCACCTGCCCCGCCTCGGTCAGCCGGACCCCGCGCCCGGACCGCTCCAGCAGCGCCGTCCCGAGCCGCCGCTCCAGGCGCCGGACATGCTGGCTCACGGCAGGCTGGCTGTACCCGATCGCCGCCGCAGCCCCCGTGATCGTCCCGGCGTCGGCGATCGCGCGGATGATCCGCAGCGAGGTCACATCCAGCGGGGCGGGCATGGTCTCAGGCTAGCCGCAGCCATAACACCGTGTGATGCCAGAGCCTGCGAACTGGCCATGGTGTGATGTGAGCCGATACCCCAGGATCGGGGCATGGACACCTTGCGCCAGGCCCTGACCAGCGTCGACGTCGTTCCGGCCGGGCTCGCGGCGCTGCGGGCGGCCTTCCCGCCGGTCTCCGGTTACCTCGACGCGGCCACCCTCGGGCTGCCGCCGCGTGCCGTCACCGACACCCTGCGGGCCGCCCTCGACGACTGGCAGGCGGGCCGGCCCGGGGTCGCGGGCTACGGCGCCGCGGTCGAGGCCTCCCGGCGCGCCTACGCCCGGCTGGTCGGGGTCGACCCGTCCGCGGTGGCGATCGGGTCCCAGGCGTCGGTGCTGGTCGGGCTGGTCGCGGCGAGCCTGCCGGACGGTGCCGAGGTGGTCGTCCCGCACGGGGACTTCACCTCGGTGGTGTTCCCCTTCCTCGTGCACGCCGACCGGGGGATCCGGGTCCGGCACGTGCCGCTGGAGGCGCTGGCCGAGCAGATCCGGCCCGGGACGGCCGCGGTCGCCTTCTCCCTCGCGCAGTCGGCGGACGGGCGGGTGGCCGACGTCGCGGCGATCCGGGCGGCTGCGGCCGCCGCCGGGGCGTTGACCGTCTGCGACACCACCCAGGCCGCCGGGTGGCTGCCGGTGCGGGCCGGGGACTTCGACGTGACCGTCTGTGCCGCCTACAAGTGGCTGTGCAGCCCTCGCGGCACGGCGTTCCTCACCGTCGGCCCGGGGGTGGCCGACCGGCTGCGCCCGATCCACGCCGGCTGGTACGCGGGTGAGTCGATCTGGGACTCCGTCTACGGCCCGGACATGCGGCTGGCCGCCGACGCCCGGCGGTTCGACGTCTCACCCGCCTGGCTGGCCTGGGCCGGAGCCGCCCCCGCCCTGGAACTGTTCGCCGCCACCGACCCGCACGCCGTCCACCGGCACGACACCAGGCTGGCCGACGACCTCCTCGACGGGCTCGGGCTGCCGCCCCGGGGGCAGGCGATCATCGCGCTGGCCGATCCCGAGGGCACTCTGCGGCAGCGCCTGCACGACGCCGGGTGCACGGTCGCCGGGCGGGCCGGCCGGGTGCGGATCGCGTTCCACGTCTGGAACGAC
>DASTGO010000389.1:0-3374 GCA_035719045.1 Kineosporiaceae bacterium
GGCGTCGGAGTCGGTGAGGTGGCCCGCGCTCTCCGGCAGCCAGCTCGCCCGGCTGCGCAGCCGATGGCCGAGGACGTAGAGCACCTGGGCGCCCCGCCGGGTGGCCAGGTCGTCGATCTCCCGGCGCAGCACCAGCTCCCGGGCGTCCCGGGCGCGGTAGATCAGGGTGAGCTCTCCGGGCGCGTAGGACAGTTCCTCCATCAGTGCCCGCAGCGGGGTGACCCCGATCCCGCCGGCCAGCAGCGTGACCCGGCGCCGGGTGCGCACCCCGCCGTGCAGCCGCCCGTACGGACCCTCCAGGAACACCCGGGTTCCCGGTCGCAGCCCGGCCAGCCGGGCGCTGCCGTCGCCGAGGTTCTTCACGGTGATCCTCAACTGGTCGCGGGTGGGTGCCGCGGACAGCGAGTACGGATGGCCCCGGGTCCAGCCCGGCCCGTCGAGGAACCGCCAGGTGAAGAACTGCCCCGCCCGGGCGCCGAGCAGGTCCAGGTCCTGGCCCCGCAGGTACACCGACACCACGCCGGAGCCCTCCCGGACCACCTTGTGCACCACGAGCCGGTGCCGCAGCGACCGGTACACCGGGAGGCCGACCCGCCAGACCAGGATCGCCCCGGCGGCCGCGACGTACAGCGACCACCAGTACAGCCGGGACAGCGGGGAGGCGACGAAGTCCGCCCCGGTCCACACCTCGTGCGGGACGGACAGCCCGATCCCGAGGTAGGCGTACAGGTGCAGCAGATGCCAGGACTCGTAGCGCAGCGCGGCCCGGGATGCCTTGACCGACGTCACCACGACCAGGACGAGGAGCGCGCTCGCGGCCGTGGCCAGCAGCATGCCGGCGTAGTTGGCCACCAGGTCCCAGGTCTGGGCGACCAGCCCGAGGGGGCCCTGGCCGGTGTAGCCCAGGACGGTCAGCGCGATGTGGGCGAGCATGAGGTTGAACGAGGTGAAGCCGACCAGCCGGTGCCGCCGGGCCAGCTCGTCCTGCCCGTAGGCCTGCTCGACGAACGGGATCCGGGCCAGCAGCAGGCCCTGGACGAGCAGCAGGTCCGCCGACAGCAGACCGGCCAGCCGGCCCAGGCTGGTCAGGGCCGAGGCGAATCCGGCCAGGTTCTGGATCCCGCCCCCGGCCACCCACAACGCCGTGACCACGAGCAGGCTCGCCCACATCAGGCTGCCGGCGACGTCGCGGTACCAGGCGGGGACCAGGCGCTGCAGGGTCGCCGTCGCCGGCGGGCGGGCGGTCCGGGGACCGTCGGAGATGGTGCCGGCGGGCATCAGGTCCCCTCCCGGGGGTCGGTGGCGGTTCTGCTGGTCAGGCGGTGCTGCTCGTCGTCCGGTTCAACCCGTGCGGTGGTTCGGGTGGGCGGTTCGGCCGGTCTGGGAGGTTCCTTCCGGGCGAGGGTGGCTGCGTCGGTCGCACTATTGCCTTGCTCGCTGAGAAGACCCTGGGTGCGACCTGGGCGGGCCTTGATCAAACCCCCGGAGAGGTCAACTCCCGGTCAACGGTCAGGGGCGGAGGGCGCCGCCGGGCCATCGCCTGCAGGGCTGCGGCCGCCAGCAGGATCCCCTCGTCCCGCAGGACCAGATCAGCCCCGGCCTCCATCAGCGCCAGCACGGGTTTCGGGCCGGTGGTCCGCGGGACCGTGGCCAGCAGCAGCACGGTCGGGAAGCGCTCGCGGACGAGGTGGACGGCATCCTCGGTGGCGTCGCTGATCCAGATCAGGTCGGGGTGCGGCTCGCAGGCCAGCAGTTCCGGCAGCGGGAGCTCGAGGACGGTGGCCTCCAGGCCCAGCGCATCGCCCAGGGTGGGTTGGGCGGAGAACGCCCGCTCGACGTGGATCACCTCGTACCGGATCGCAGCGCCGGGAGGCCTGGGGTCGTCCGCCATGGGTCCATGGCACCCCCGGGGTCTGGCGCGGCCCTGACCGCTACCTGGGAACCCCCTGGCAATTGCGGGGTCCCGCGGGCCGTGGTGGCCGTGGTCGCGGGACAGGTGCGGCTGCCGCGGGACCGCCCCGGGCGCACAGTGGGCGCATGCGCCTGACCCTGCAGCAGTGCCGGGACCGGCTGGCCGCGGCCCGGCACGCGGTGCTGGCGACGGTCACCCCGGACGGGTGGCCGCATGCCGTACCGATCGTGTTCGCCCTGGCCGAGGGCGAACTGGTGACCGCGGTGGATGGCAAGCCGAAGACGACGACGGACCTGCAGCGGCTGCGCAACATTGCCGCCCGGCCCCGGGTCGCGGTGCTGGCGGAACGCTACGACGAGGACTGGTCCCGGCTGTGGTGGGTGCGGGTGGACGCGGTGGCGGAGGTGGTCCCGGCGGGCCGGGCGGACGCCGCCTCGGGACTGGCCCTGCTGGCCGGGCGCTACCCGCAGTACGGGGGCGTCCCGCCCGCCGGCCCGCTGATCATCTGCCGGACCCTGGCCTGGACCGGTTGGGCGGCCGCACCGCCGGACGGCCCGGGCGACGGGGTGCGCCCCGGTGGGTGGGCCGGTCGGGTGGGCCGGGTGACGGGGTGAGCTGCGGTGGTCGATCCGGTCGGGTGGGGCTGGACCCCGCGAGGTCGGTGGCCGGGCGATCGGGCGAACCCCGGATGGGGCTGGACCCCGGACGGGGTGCGACGGGACGGGGCCGCCGTCAGGGGCGGGGGCCGAGGGCGGCCGCGAGCCGGCCGAGCTGGTCGGCCAGGGCGGAGGTCCGGCCCGCCAGCCGTTGCCGCAGGCTGCGCGCCGGGGTGAACCGCAACTGGTAGATGTCCGCGGAATCGCGGCGGGCCAGCAGATAGTCGTCGCTGGTGGTGAGCTCGTCGACC
This sequence comes from Kineosporiaceae bacterium, assembly GCA_035719045.1. GTDB lineage: Bacteria > Actinomycetota > Actinomycetes > Actinomycetales > Kineosporiaceae > DASTGO01. The sequence goes on from DASTGO010000389.1 coordinate 2,820, forward strand.
AGCCCGAGTTCCAGGGCCCGGCTGCCGTACCAGTACTGGCCGGTGGCGACCCGGGTGAGGTCCAGCCCCGGCCGGTTGGCGGCGACGAAGTCCTTGAACAGCTCGTGGACCTCCTGGACCTCCTCGGTGCGGCGGGCCCGGTCCTCCTCGGTGGTCCGGCCGAAGAGGGTGACCGTCCGCTTGTGTTCCCCGCCCTTGAACATCTCGTAGTCGATGCCGTGGCGGTCGAGCAGACGGTGGAAGTTGGGGGTCTGGTCGATGACCCCGATCGAGCCGACGACGGCGAACGGCGCGGCCACGATCCGGCCGGCGACGCAGGCCATCATGTAGCCGCCGCTCGCGGCGATCTTGTCCACGGCCACCGTGAGCGGGATGCCGCGTTCGGTCAGCCGGCGCAGCTGCGAGGCCGCCAGTCCCTGCTCGTGCACCGTCCCGCCGGGATTCTCCAGCCGCAGCACGACCTCGTCCCGCTCGGTGGCGGTGAGCAGGACGGCGGTGATCTCCTCCCGTAGCGCCGCGACCTGGGAAGCCCGCAGGTCCCCGTGGAAGTCCAGG
>DASTGO010000390.1:0-3876 GCA_035719045.1 Kineosporiaceae bacterium
GGCGGCGGGGGAGGCGGTGGCGTCGGTCACGGCGACCAGGGTACGGGCGGCCCGGCGCAGGCTCGGCCCAGTTCCGCGTCCGGCCCCGCCCGCAGGTGCGCCGTCCGGCAGGCGGCACGTCAGGACCGGCTCCGGCGCACCCGCCCCCTGCGCATCGCTGCCGGCGCCGTACCCGGCCGCGCACCTGTGGCACGGTGGCGGGATGCGCAGCTTCGGCCCCGAGGACCTCGTCGAGGGTGAGTCCGTCGACGGTTTCACCCTGGACGACGTGGACGCCCCCGGGGTCCGGCTGCTGGAGTGCAGGCTGTCCGCCGGGACGATCACCGGTGGCGACCTCACCGGCTCGGTCTGGCGGGCCGGCAGGCTGGAGCGGGTCCGCCTGGTCGGGGCGGGACTGGCCCGTTCGCAGTGGACCGCCGTCGAACTGTCCGGCTGCGCGCTGTCCGGCTGCGAGCTGTACGGCGCCCAGTTGCGGCAGGTCACCTTCACCGACTGCGTGCTGGACTCGGTCAACCTGCGCGGCGCCCAACTGCGGGAGGTCACCCTGACCGACTGCGTCGTCCGCGACCTCGACCTGGGCAGCGCCAAGCTGACCGACGTCGGCTGGCCGGGGACCCGGATCGAGCGGCTGGACCTGAGCTTCGCCACCCTGACCCGGGTCGACCTGCGCGGGGCGAGCGTGGACATCGCCCGCGGCCTGGACCGGTTGCACGGTGCGGTGATCGACCACGGACAGCTGATCGACCTGGCCCCCGCGCTGGCCGCCCATCTCGGGCTGGCCGTCCGGGCGCGCGACCTGCGGTGAGCCGCCGTCCCCCGGCCGTGCTCAGCCCGCGGGCAGCCGCCGCCGGCCGAGACTGGCCTCGAACTGCTCCAGCAGGTCCAGCACGTCCAGTGCCGCCCAGACCCGGTTGCGGCCGGCTCCGGACAGTTCGGTGAGCACGTCGGCCTCGGTCAGCCGGTCCACCGATCGGTAGAGGTTCTTGTCCGCGACGCCCGGCGCGATCACGCGCAGGGCGTCGATGTCGACGACCGGTTGCTGCAGCAGGCGTTCCAGGATCACCGCGACCGCGCTTCCCCGGCGTGGCCGGGCCACCTGCCGCCATCCCTCGCGCAGTTCCGCCAGTTCGGCGGCCAGCCGCTGCCCGGCCGAGGCGGCCAGCGAGGTGGCTGCGGCGAACCGGGTCAGCCACAGGTCCAGCCGCCCGGCCCGGTAGTCGGTCAGCCCGGAGAAGTACCCGTTGACGTCGGCGAGCAGGACCGTCGACACCGGCACCACCGTCCGGACGGCCAGCCCGCCACGGCGCAGCAGGACGTGTACCAGCGCCCGCCCGGTGCGGCCGTTGCCGTCGGCGAACGGGTGGATGGTCTCGAACTGGGCGTGGGCGATCGCCGCATGGGCGACGGGGTCGACGTCGCTCCGGCTGCAGAACCCGGCCAGGTCGGCCATCAGCGGACCGACCAGGCCCGGCGGCGGCGGGACGAACAGCGCGCCCCGCGGGGAGTGGTCGCTGCCCCCGATCCAGTTCTGCTCCCCGCGCAACTGGCCCGCCCACTGCGCGGCCATCGGGTCGTCGGCGAGCAGGGTGCGGTGGATCGCCAGCAGGTCGTCCACCGTGTACGGGAGGTCCGGCCTGGTGCCGTCGACCGCGGTGGTCATCGCCCGGACGTTGGCTGCGACATGGGCGGCGGCGCTGTGCACCGGGACCCCGCGCAGCATCGCCAGGCCGACCTCGCGCTGGCTGGCCCGCAGGTGTTCGATCTTGGAGGAGGCCACCGACTCCGAGCGCAGCAGGGCCCCGGCCAGGGCGGTCAGGTCCACGGTGGTGGACCGGTCGAGGACGGCCACCGACTCGGCGGAGGCGGCCAGGGCGGCGGCCGCCTCCGGGCCGGGCCGGACCTCGCGGCCGGCGATGTCGGCGGGGACGGCGGCCTCGAACTCGCGGAAGTGTCGGTCCCCCCGGGGAGGCTTGCGACCGGACACCGGCCACTGCCATTCCCGCGGCTGGGTGGCCACCGCCGGCCAGGGGGCAGGACCGTTGCCGGAGAGCGTCCCACCTGCGAAAAGCGTCATCTCCGGGGCCCCTTCCTGACGCTTGTTGACGGTAAGTGTAAACATGGCCCGGTGTAGTGACGAAAACCCCTGGTCCGCGGGGGTGTGTTCGGCGTGTCGCAGAGGCCTCCGCGGACTGCTGTGGATGGGTCGCGCGGGCCGGTTTCCGACACGCCGCGGGGTCCGGCCGAAGCCGTTGAGCCCGTCGGTGCCCCGGTGTAGAGTCGAGGCACTTCGAACACACGTTCGAACCACCCCTCCCCGGGGATTCGCGGCTCCGGGGTGGGGTGCTCCGGGGCAGGGCGACTCGACCCCGCCCTGCCCCGGGCCACCCGCAACGCCGGCGGACAGGGGCGTCGGGCCGTGATCCGGTTGCCGGGGGCATCGCCCGCCGGACCAGCCCTGCCGTCGGTCTCTGGGCGGGCGAGGCGGGCGACACATGAGGGAGGTGCGCAGCGTGGTCAGGCGGTACGACGATCCGGTAGAAGTTCGTCCGGCGGGTGTGGGGGGTTCCGGGGGGAGCGAGCCCGCGACCTTCCTGTGGCGCGGCCGGCTCTACGTCGTCCGGGGGATCCTCGGGCACTGGCGGGAACGCCGCGCCTGGTGGACGGCTCCGGCGGCCCGCGTCCTGCACGGGGAGGCGGACCCGGTGGCGGAGGCCCTGTCAGTGGAGGACCTGGCGGCAGGGGCCGGTCCTGCGGGCCGTGGGTTGCGCGGATCCCCGGGCGCCCCGGTCCGTGCCGCCCTCGGCGAGGAGCACGAGGTGTGGCGCGTCGAGGCCAGCCGGGGGAGGGCCTTCGGCTGCGGGGTCTACGACCTGTGCCGAGACCTGTCCGTGAACACCCCGGGAGCCGGCGGGGGCTGGCGGCTGCTGCGGGTGGCCGACTGATCCTTCCGGCGAGCACCCGGGAGCCCGCCATGCCCGATGACCAGCCCGCCGACGGGATCGACCTGCGCGGCGGAGACGAGAGCACCGACTCCAAGGAGGCCGAGATGACGGCGATGACCCTGGCCCGTCCACCCGTTTCCACCGCTGCCCGGATGCTGCTGGACCGGTCCCGTGCCGGTCTGCTCCAGGCCTGCGCGGCCCGGACCTGCGGTGAGCGGTACGTCGCCGCGCACCTGGCCGCCTTGCGGGCGGCCGCCGCGGTGCTCGCGGTGCGCGGCCGGCCCAGCGTGCGGGGCGGCCCCCGCAGCGTCTGGGAGGTGCTGCCCCGGGTGTCCCCCGAGTTGACCGAGTGGGCAGCGTTCTTCGCGGCGACCGCCTCCCGCCGGGCCGCGGTGGAGGCCGGCCGGGGCGAGATCATCACCGCCCGCGAGGCCGACGACCTGTTGCGGGACGCCGAGGCCTTCCACCACGTCGTGGAGTCCTCGTTGGGACTGCCCCACCAGTCGGTCCTCCCCGGCGCCCTGCCGTCCTGCTTCTGACCGGCGCTCCCGCCGTGCTTCTGACCGGCACCCCCGCCGCGACCGGCTGTCCGGTCGCTGCTGACCCGTCCGGTCCTGCCCGACCTCCCCGCCCGGAAGCCTCTTGAGCGGAAACGGATATGGCCCGGCCTTTCACCCACCTCCACGTCGCGTCGGGGTACGCGCTGCGCTACGGAGCCTCGACCCCGGCGGCCCTCGTGGCAGCCGCCCAGGAACACGGAATGGGTGCACTGGCCCTCACCGACCGGGACGGGCTCTACGGCGCGGTGAAGTTCGTCCGGGCCTGCACTGCGGCGAAACTCGCCCCGATCCTCGGCGCTGACCTGGCGGTGGAACCGGGCGGCCTGCTCACGGGCCTGCCCGGCTGGGCCGCCCCGGCCGCCGCCCGCCGGGCC
>DASTGO010000391.1:0-41124 GCA_035719045.1 Kineosporiaceae bacterium
GCCGCTCGGACCCGGACACCGGCCGCACCGACCGCGCCTGGACGACCCCGGCGCCGGACCGCGCCACGGACCAGACCTGCCCCAACCCGGAGGCCACCAGCCGGCCCGGCAGCAGGGCGAGCGCGACCGGCCGTCGGACCCCGTCCGCCAGGCTCATCCGACGGCTCCTGCTGATCTCACGCGATCCGCCATCCCCACCGGCCGACCGGTCTCAGGCCTCCTCCAGCGCCTCGCCGAACTCGCGCAGCACCTTTCCACGGTGTTTGGCGACCAGGGCATGCCCGGCCCCGAGCACCACGGCCACCGGCCACTCGATGATCCCCGCCACGGCCAGCACGCCCACCCCGCCCAGGAACGCCAACTCGTCGGTGGCGGGCAGGTTCATCGTCCCGACCAGGGGGATCCTGAGCTTCACGCTGTTGCGGCGGTTGGCGTGCTCCGCCGCCGCCTTCGGGGTGCCCGACGGGGCCACGTTGCGACCGGCCGCCCTGCTGCCGCGGGCGGTGACGCCGTTGCCCTCGTCGGGAGCGGTCCCGGGACCCCGGCCCGCCGCTGTCTGCCGCCGCCGGCCGTCGGTGCTGCCGGCCGCCCGGGAACCGCTGCGCTCCCGGGGGCTGCTGCTGTCCGCCGAGCCGCTGCTGTCCCGGGTGCCGCTGCGACGGGAGGTGCTGCTGCGGGAGGCGGTGCGGCCGGACCCGCTGCGCGTCGAGGTCCGGCCGTTCGTGGTGTCGTGCTGGGTGGTGGTCTGCGTGGTCATCGCACTTCCCTCACCGTCGTGGTGCCTGACGGCCGGCGGCGGCGAAGGCTGCGCTCGCACAGACGGCTGCGTCTGCGGGTACGGCTACCCGGGCCGCCCGGGGATAAACCCGCACCGCGGCGGATCGGCAGGCGTGAGCGCGCGCAGACGGGGTACCTGCGGCCACGTGCCCCTCATGCCTGCCCAGGACCACCCGAGCGTTACCGGACCCGCCGACGGCACCGCAGGGCATGGCCCGGACGCTCCCGCCCACCCGGCGGACCCCGCCGACCCGATGGCCCCCGAGGCCCCACCCCCGGACACGGCGCAACTGGACGAGCGGCTGCACCGGACCGCCCGGGAGCGTTTCGGCTGGCCGCGACTGCGCCCCGGGCAACTGGTCGCCGCCCGGGCCCTGGTGTCCGGGCGGGACGTGCTCGCAGTGATGCCGACCGGGTCCGGCAAGTCCGCGATCTACCAGGTGGCCGCGCTGCTGATCCCCGGGCCGACCGTCGTGGTGTCGCCGCTGATCGCCCTGCAGCGCGACCAGGTGGCCGGGCTGCGCGACAGCTGGGCGCCGGAGGCGGTCGCCCTGAACTCCGCCGCCCCGGCCGAGCAGACCTCCCGGGCCTGGGAGTCGCTGCGCAGCGGGCAGGCCGAGTTCGTCTTCCTGGCGCCGGAACAGCTGGCGAAACCCGGCGTGCTGGAGGGGCTCGCGCAACTGCGGCCCTCACTGCTCGTGGTCGACGAGGCGCACTGCATCTCCGCCTGGGGTCACGACTTCCGGCCGGACTACCTGCGGCTGGCCGACGCCCTCGCGGCACTGGGCCGCCCGGTGGTCGCCGCACTCACCGCGACGGCCGCTCCCCCGGTGCGCACGCAGATCCGTGACCGGCTGGGACTGCGCGACGTGTGCGAGGTGGTCCACGGCTTCGACCGGCCGAACCTGCGGCTGGAGGTCCGGCGGTTCGTCGACCCCGGGCGGCAGCGCGCGGCTGTCGTCGACCAGGCGGCTCGGCAGGAAGGTCCCGGACTGGTGTACGCAGCCACCCGGAAGGCCACCGAGGAGTACGCGAAAGCCTTGCGGGACAAGGGCGTGCGCGCCGAGGCGTACCACGCGGGACTGCCCAGGGACCGGCGCCGCGCGGTGCACGACCGGTTCCTCGGCACCCGGCCCGACCCCGGACAGGACGCCGCCGAGGGCCGGATCGACGTCGTGGTGGCCACCTCCGCGTTCGGCATGGGGATCGACAAGCCGGATGTCCGCTTCGTCGTGCACGCCGCCGTCACGGAATCGCTCGACGCCTACTACCAGCAGATCGGCCGGGCCGGTCGGGACGGTACCCCGGCGACGGCCTACCTCGCCTACCGGGCGGAGGATCTCGGGCTGCGCCGGTTCTTCACCGCCCGCCACCCCGACCCGGCCCTGCTGGGCGCGGTGCTGCGGACCCTGCGCGCGCGGCCCGGCCCGGCCCCGGTGACACGGCTGGCGCAACTGCTGGGGGTGTCCCGGCCCAGGGTCACCGGCGCGGTGAACCTGCTGGAACGCGCCGGCGCCGTGACCGTCGGGCAGGGCAGGCCACGGGCCGCCGGGAACGATCCGATCGAGGAGGTGCTGAGCCGGGCGGTGGAGCTGGCGGCTGCCGGGGAGCGACTGGAACGCAGCCGGGTGGAGATGATGCGCGGCTACGCCGAGACCACCGGCTGCCGGCGGGAGTTCCTGCTCGGCTACTTCGGCGAGCTGTACTCCCCGCCCTGCAACGCCTGCGATGTCTGCGATCCCGGGACCGGGTCCTCCGATCCCCGTACCGCCACGGGCACGACGGTCACGGGCGGCATCACGGACGGCGTGGGTGACACGGGGAGCCTGGGTGGTACGGGTGGTACGGGTGGTAGGGGTGGCGACCGACGCCGGGAAAGCCCTGCGGCGCAACCCTTCCCGGTCAACGCCGCGGTGAGCCATCCGCGGTGGGGTCCGGGCGTCGTCGTGCGGACCGAGCCCGGCCGGGTCACGGTGCTGTTCGAGCAGGAGGGGTACCGCACGATGCACGTGCCGACGGTGCTGCGTGCGGGTCTGCTCAGCCGGATCGGGTAAGGCCGACCCGGGCGTACCGGCGTACCGAAGCCGGCCCGGGCGTACCGTCGTTCGTCACATCGGCCGTGTCGGCGGCGTGTCGAGGCTGTCCCGGCTCGTTGCGACGAAGTACGGACCGCCCCGACCTGGTCCGGCACATCCAGTGATCGAGCTTCCCGGCACCGTCACCGTGGACAACGCCGATCCCGCAATCGCTCACCTCGGGTCCTGCCGCATGTCCGCCGATGCCACGTCGGCCGGACGGGCCCGGTCCCGCAGGTCAGCCCGGCCCCGGCCGGAACAGGACGACCGCGACCGTGGCCGTGAAGCTGAGGAAGAACACCGGCTCGACGAAGGCCCCGAGGCGATCGGTCAGGTAGGTCACCCCGAGCAGCGGGTAGCCGAGTGCCAGCGCGACCACGGCGCAGCGGATGGGGAGCACGGGAGGCGAGCGGTCCCGGCGCCACAGCACCACGGCGGCCGCGGTGCCGGCGAGGAACTCCGTGATTCCCGCCGCGATGTGCGCGTAGTGGCCCCACCCCAACCGGAGCTGCCACTCCGCGGCACGGCAGGCCGCGCTGAGCCCTTCGGGACACTGCAAGGGCGACCACCCACCCACGGCGGCGGCCACGGCGAACACCACGAGCAGCTGGCGGGCCGCTCGCAGCCCGGTCCGGGGCGGCGGATCAAGCAGCAGCAGGGCGGCCAGGAGCAGCAGACCGGCAGCCACGTCGAGCCGGTCGAACAGTGCGGCCTCCGGGCTGCCGACCGCCTCCAGATCGCTGAACAGGCCGCTGCCGGAGCTGCCCGGCGTGCCCCGCAGGGCCGCGCCCAGCCACCAGTTGTAACAGGCCAGGCCCGCACAGCCGAGGACCCGGGCCGCCGCCACCCGCCCCCGCACACCACGCCCCCGCACCGTCCGCCCTGGGACAGGTCGGCGTATCCGGAACAGGCAGCCCATCGTTCAGCCTGTGCCGGGGTGCCGCCGGGGACCACTCGGGCCGACCGGCCGGATGCCTTCCGTGACCGCCCTGCGGGAAGACCACCCTGGCCTGACCCCTACGGAGGTAACGGTTTCGCGCTGCGTCACCGCCCTCCCGCCGACTCAAGACGGATCCACCGAGCGCCGATATTGACCGTAGCGGGGGAGCCGCGCGGTCATCCATGTCCCGGGAGGCGTGAGATGGCGATCCGGCCATGCGCGAGATGGCGGGCCTCCATCCGGGCGAGGCTGACCCGGTCGGAGCATCGGTGGACGACGGCCCTGGTCGCCGCCACCGTGGCCGCCCTCGCCGCGGCCGATCTGGTCCTGGTCACCGTCCCCGCCCACGCCGTGGACGTCTGCGGCGGCCCGGCCCAGAACGACCTGACGGTCACCCCGACCCACGACCCGAACTTCTACGCCGACCTGTCCGCCGGCTTCGACGCCTCCTACCTGGGCTACCAGGTGGCCAACTCCGGCACGACCGACCGGGCGAACCTGTGGGTGACCGTGGACGGCTTCACCGGCGGCGCGGTGAACCTGGCCGACACCACCGACACCCGGCGCCAGATCCCCGCCCTGCCGTCCGGGCAGGCGGTCACCACCTACTTCATGGTCAAGGCGACCAGCACCACGACGACCCCGCAGACCCACACCGTCACCGTCTACGACCGCCGGCCGGACCTGGCCGGGGCCACCCCGCTGTCGGTCTGCCAGTCCTCGTTCACCGCGGTGATCGCCGCCCAGTCCGCCAGCGCCAACAAGGTCACCGCGATCAGCGTCGACCAGACCACGCTGACCATCGGCTCGGCGTTCACGGTCACCGTCACCGGTGAGACCGGCCAGGCCCGCGGCGCGATGTGGGTGTCCCCGGCCGCGCAGTCGTCCTGGCCGACCAAGGCGCTGCGCCTGGAGCGGACCGTGATCACCGTCGACGCCGACGGCAACGGGAGCACCGACTACACCTTCCCGGACACGCTCTACATCCCGAGCTCACAGGCCACCGCCTTCACAGCGCGGACCACCTACCGGGCCGCCTACAGCTTCCGGGTGACCGCGGCGACCGCGTCGAACCCGACCGTCAAGCCGGTCGCCGAGATCGGCAGCGGGTCGGTCTTCAAGCACACCGGCCGCTATCCGGCCCTGCCGACGCTGTCGATCAGCGGGGCGAGTGCCTCCGTCGCCCTGGGCAAGGCCGTCACCGCGGCGGACCTGTCCGTGCTGCCGACCACCACCGCACCCAACGGGACCCCCGGCGGCACCAGCTACGCCGAGGTGCCGTACCGGATCCGGGCCAGCACCAGCGGCGGCAGCGGAACCCTGGGCGCCGCGGTGGACGAGTTCGTCGACGTGCCCGCCGCCCAGGTGCTGTACAAGCGCGGCAGCGCGACGATCACCGACGCCGACCATCCCGGCGGTCACGGCGTCCCCGACCCGGACACCTCGCCCGCGGACACCGGCGCCCGGGCGGGCGCCCTGCACTTCACCGGGCCGTTCACGGTGAACGCCACCACCACGGCCGCCACCCTGGACTACACGATGTACGTTCCGCTGCTGGTCGGGGCGTACACCAACCAGGCGTTCGCGACCCTCAACGGGACCACTCTCGGCTCGACCCCGACCACGGTGCCGGTGGTGTCGGTGACCTCGAACGGTTCCGGCCTGATCGCCTGGACCGGCGGGAACGCCGGGCAGGGGGGCACCTCCCAGACGATCACCTTCGCCCAGCCGCCGGACACCCTGCTGAGCCAGGGCACGGTGGCGCTGGCGGCGACGGCGAGCTCCGGGCTGGCGGTCGCGTTCAGCACGGTCACCCCGGCGGTGTGCACGGTCGCCGGCAGCACCGCCACCCTGGTGACGCCCGGGACGTGCCTGATCAACGCCGACCAGGCCGGGAACGGCAGCTTCGGCCCGGCGCCTACGGTGACCCGCGGCTTCGGCGTCAGCGGACCGCAGACGATCACCTTCCCGCAGCCGCCGGACGTGGCGATCACCGCCGGCTCGGCATCCCTGTCGGCGACCGCGAGCTCCGGCCTGCCGGTCACCTTCGGCGGCGGGACCGCCGGGGTGTGCACCGTCTCCGGCAGCACCGCCACCGTGACGGGCCTGGGCACCTGCACCGTCACCGCCGACCAGGCGGGCAACGCGTTCTGGTCCGCCGCCCCGCGCGTGACCCGCACGTTCGCGGTCACCAAGGCCGCCCAGACGATCACCTTCGCCCAGCCGCCGGACGTGCTGGTCGCCGGTGGACCGTTCGCCGTGACCGCGACCGCGAGCTCCGGCCTGCCGGTCACCTTCAGCAGCACGACCACGGGCGTGTGCACCGTCTCCGGCAGCACGGTGACCCCGGTGAGCGCGGGGACCTGCACCCTGAACGCCGACCAGGCCGGCGACGGGACCTACCTGGCCGCGCCGACCCTCACCCGCTCCTTCGGCGTCGGCCTCACCGGCCAGACGATCGACTTCCCGCAGCCGTCGGACATCGCGATCACCGCCGGTTCCCGGACCCTGGCCGCGACCGCCAGCTCCGGGCTGACCGTGACCCTGACCAGCGCGACGCCCGGCGTGTGCACGGTCTCGGGCAGCACCGCCACCCTGGTCTCCCTGGGCACCTGCACGATCAGCGCGGACCAGCCCGGTAACGCCGGCTACGCGGCGGCGGCCACGGTGACCCGCTCGTTCGCCGTCACGAAGGCCGCCCAGACCATCACCATGGCCGCCCTGCCGGACGTCTACCTGGACGCCGGGACGGTCACCGTCACGGCGAGCGCCAGCTCCGGCCTGCCCGTCGCCCTGACCACCACGACCCCGGCCGTGTGCGCCGTCTCGGGGTCCACCGTGACCCTGCTGACCGCCGGGACCTGCACGGTCCGCGCCGACCAGGCCGGTGACGGGCGGTACCTGTCCGCCGCCACCGTCAGCCGGACGTTCACCGTCAACCCGACCCCGGCCCCGGTCGCGCAGACCATCACCTTCGCCCAGCCCGCGGACACCCCGGTCACCAGCCGCAGCCTGACCGTCGACCCGACCTCGGACTCCGGCCTCGCGGTAGCCGTCACGTCGAGCACGCCGGGGATCTGCAACGCGGTCGCCGGGCCGGGGCCGGGGTACACGGTCGGGCTGCTGGCCACCGGCACCTGCACCCTGGCCGCCGACCAGGCCGGTGACGCCCGGCACCTGGCCGCCGCCACCGTCACCCGCTCGTTCGCGGTCGTCCGGGGCGCCCAGAGCATCACCTTCGCCCAGCCGTCCGATGTGCTGGTCACGGCCGGGACCCGCAGCCTGTCCGCCACCGCCACCTCGGGCCTGGCGGTCGGCTTCAGCAGTTCGACCACCGGGGTGTGCACGGTCTCCGGCAGCACGGTCACCCTGCTGTCCACCGGCACCTGCACCATCGCCGCCGACCAGGCCGGGAACGCCGAGTACCTGCCGGCGGCCACGGTCACCCGTTCCTTCGCCGTGTCCCGGGCAGCCCAGGTGATCACCTTCGCCCAGCCCGCCGACGCCGTGCTCAGCGACCGCACCCGCACGGTCAGCGCGACCTCCGACTCCGGGCTGACCGTCGCCGTCACCACCACGACCCCGGGCGTGTGCACCGTCTCCGGCTCGACGGTGACCCTGCTCGCGACCGGGACCTGCACGCTGAACGCCGACCAGGCGGGAGACGGGCGGTACCTCCCCGCCGCCACCGTCACGCGCGGCTTCGCCATCGGCCGGTCCGCGCAGACGATCACCTTCCCGCAGCCCGCCGACGTGGCCCTGACCGCCGGCACCGCGACCCTCGACGCCACCGCCTCCTCCGGGCTGACCGTGTCCTTCACCGGGCGGACCCCGGCGGTCTGCACGGTGTCCGGTCGCACCGCCACCCTGCTGGCCCTCGGCACCTGCACCGTGGACGCCGGCCAGGCCGGGGATGCCGCCTATCTGGCCGCCCCGACGGTGACCGGCTCCTTCGCGGTGACCCGGACCGGGCAGACGATCACCTTCGCCCAGCCGCCGGACGTGACCCTGGCGGACGCCGCGGTGACCCTCACCGCCTCGGCCACCTCCGGGCTGCCGGTGGCGTTCACCGGGCGGACCCCGGCGGTCTGCACCGTGTCCGGCACGACGGCCGCCCTGGTCGCGGCGGGCACCTGCACCGTCGACGCCGGCCAGGCCGGTGACGGCACCTACGCGCCCGCCCCGACCGCCACCCGGTCCTTCACCGTCGGCCGGATCCCGCAGACGATCACCTTCCCGCAGCCGCCCGGGGTGTCGATCACCGCCGGGACCGCCGGGCTGAGCGCCGGCGCCAGTTCCGGGCTGGCGGTGACGTTCACCGGGCCGACCCCGGCGGTCTGCACGGTGTCCGGGAGCACCGCCACCCTGGTCAGCACCGGGACCTGCGCGGTGAACGCGGACCAGGCCGGTGACGCGACCTTCGCCGCCGCGCCGACGGTCACCCGCAGTTTCGCGGTGAGCCGCGCCCCGCAGACCATCACGTTCCCGGCGCTGACCGACCTGTCGCTGACCGCGGGGAGCCGGCCGGTCAGCGCGGTGGCCGGTTCCGGGCTGCCGGTCACGTTCAGCAGCCTGACCCCGGCCACCTGCACCACCTGGGGGAGCACGGTGACCCTGCGGCAGACCGGAACCTGCACGGTCGCGGCCGACCAGCCCGGCAACGCCGGCTACGCCCCCGCCGCGACGGTGACCCGGTCCTTCGCCGTCCTGCCTGCCGTCCCGGAGCCGGTGGCCCCCGCGGTCATCACGGTGGGCCTGTCGATGCAGGTCCAGGTCGCCGCGGTCAGCGTGCCCCCGGACGGCCTGATCACCCTGCTCGACCCGGCCGGACGGGCGGTGCTCACCGTGACGATGTCCGGCCAGGGCACGTACTACCTCGACCCGGCCACCGGGACGCTGGCCTTCCTGCCCGCGCCGCGCTTCGTCGGATCCGCCACCCCCGCCACCTACCGGATCACCGACGGCTTCAACCGCACCGCGCAGAACTCGTTCACCCCGACGGTGCGCCCGCTCGCCGGGCCGGACCTCACCCTGGCCGGAGTCCAGGGGGACACCCTGAGCGCCCCGGCCGGGACCGGATCGCCCTCCGGGCTCGACCCGAGCTCGGTCCGGCTGCTCGACGGGCAGTCCCAGCCGGTGAGCACGCTGACCCTGCCGCAGGTCGGCAGCTTCCGGGCCGACCAGGGCAGTGGCGTCATCACGTTCACCCCCGACGCGGGCTTCGCCGGGCTGAGCCAGGTCGGCTACCAGGCCGCCGACCGGCTCGGCAGCCTGTCCCAGGCCGAGGTCACGGTCACCCTGGCACCGCTGGCGGTCAGCGCCGCGACGCAGACCGTGAGCGTCGGGGAGACCGCGCACATCCCGCTGACCGGGGTGCCCGCCACCGCCGCCGTCAGCGTGGTGGCCGGACCGGGTGTGGCCGACGCCCGATACCGGGACGGCCAGGTGGACGTCACCCCGGCGCCCGGCCTCACCGGCCAGGTCGGGGTCACGGTGACCGTGGTGAACGGCACCGCCCGGACCCTGGTCCCGATCAGCGTCACGGTGCTCCCCGCCGGCCCGGCCGTGGCCTGGTTCCGGGTGGTGGATCCCGGGCGGACGGTGATCGGCTGGCAGCCGCCGGAGCATCCGGTGCCGGGTATGTCGTACGTCGTGACGGTCGACGGCAGGCAGGTGGCCCGGACCACCGGGACGGGCTGGAGCCTGGCCGTCCCGCTCGGCCCGAAGTCCGTGATCCAGGTGACCGTGGAGGACGGCACCTCTCTGGCGTCCTCCCCGGTGCGTGCCGGCTACCGCCCGGCCGGGTTCGCCCACATCCTCACGGTCAACTTCGGGAACGGGTCCGCGGTCCTCACCCCGGCGGGGCGCAACCAGCTCAACGCCTACGCGAAGATCCTGGCCGCGCAGGGGTTCCGGGGGGGCAACGTCGTCGGGTTCAGCGACAACGCCGGGAGCTTCGCCTCCAATCTGACCCTGTCCAAGCGCCGGGTGCAGACCGTCATGGCATACCTGACCCCGCGGGCCCGGGGCGTCGGGCTCAGCACTGCGTGGTACGGCGAGCGCTACCCGGTCGCCTCCAACCGGACCGCCGCGGGCAAGGCCGCCAACCGCCGGGTCGAGCTCGGCGTGGGCTGACCGGTCCGCCGGAAGTCGCCGCCCGCCCCCGCCCCCCAGCGGACATCCCCCTGCGGCGTCACCCTGCGGCGGACGTCACCCCTGCGGTGGTCGGCCGTCACCGGCTCGCGCCCGGCCCAGGGCTCCCGCGGCCAGGCGGCTCAGCCCCTCGACCACCCGGACCCCCTCCGCCAGGGACGGCCACCCGGAACTGAGCACCGCCAGCAGCATCGGCCCACCGCCGACCGGGACGATCCCCGCCGAGGTCACCACCCAGCGGTGGTCGTCGGCGCGCAGCGGCAGCCAGCCGTTCTTCACCCAGCCGTTCCGCACCGGGAGGCCCCGGTCCGTCGCGGCGGCGGTCACCCCCCAGCGCTGGCCGGGCACCACCCGGTGCAACAGCCGCAGGGCGGCGAACCGGTGCCCGTCGGCGAGCGGCCCGTCGTGGCCGGTGAGCGCGGTGAGCAGCCGGATCCGGTCGGCGGGGGTGGTCCGGGTCAGGCCCCACTCCCCGCCCGGGCCCGGGTCGGTCTCGGTCAGGCCGAACCGTGCCAGGGCCGCCCCCAGCCCGGGGCCCGCGCCGATCCGGTGCCACAGCGCGGTGGTGGCGTCGTTGTCACTGGTGGTGATCATCCGGTAGGCCAGGCGCTGTTCCGTAGGGGTCGGCGACCGCCCCTCGTCCTGCCGTTGCAGGAGCAGGGCGAGCAGGACGTCCAGCTTGACCAGGCTCGCGGTGAAACCGGTCCGGTGCGGGGCCCAGGCCACCTGAAGCCCGCTGCGCAGGTCCAGCGCCGCGGCCGCCACCGTCCCGCCCGCAGCCGGCCGGTGGTCCGCAGCCGCCAGGGCGAACTCCCGCTGTGCGATCCCGCCCGGACCGGTGGCCGGCAGGACGGACGTGCTCACCCGCGCAGGATGCTGTCCCGCCAGGGTTCCCGGCAATGACGACGCGCGGCGCACCTGGGTGGCTCTTTTGGCCGCCGGATACTCCCTGGGGTATATTGGCTCTACCGTCCTGATCGAGCAGAGGAGCACCCATGTGCAGCCCCGCCACCTGTCCCCGTTGCGGCAAGGTCACCTGGACCGGCTGCGGCCAGCACGTCGACCAGGTCTTCGCCGGGGTGCCGGCCGACCGGCGCTGCAACTGCCGCTGACCCGGCTCCGGACGGGTCCCGCTCCCGCCCCGGCTACGGGCGAGACCCGTCCCCCGCACCCACCTGTCCGTACGCCCCCGCCGAGAGGCCCGTCCCGATCGGCGCCCACCGGTCCGGTGATCCACCGAGCCGCCATCCCGTGAGGTCGTGAGGTTCCGTGTCCGTGAAAGCCGTCGTGGTCGGTGGGGTCGCCGGGGGGATGAGCTTCGCCGCCCGGGCCCGCAGGCTCGCCGAGGACGCCGAGGTCGTCGTGCTGGAGCGGGACGGCTACGTCTCGTTCGCCAACTGCGGCCTGCCATACCACCTGGCCGGGGAGATCGCCGACCGCGGGTCCCTGCTGCTGCACACCCCGGCGTCCCTGGCGGCCTCCCTGGGCCTGGACGTGCGGACCGGTCACGAGGTGATCGGCGTGGACACCGCCGCCCGCACGGTCCGGGTCCGCGAGCGGGCCACCGGCCGGGAGTACGAGGAGGGGTACGACGCCCTGGTGCTGTCCACGGGGGCCGCACCGTTCGTGCCCCCGGTGCCCGGCGTGGACCTCCCCCAGGTCCGGGTGCTGCGCACCATCCCCGACGTGGACGCACTGCAGGCACTGGTCGAGGGCGGAGCCCGGCGGGCCGTGGTGGTCGGCGCGGGCTTCATCGGCCTGGAGGTCACCGAGGCTCTGCGCCACCGTGGCCTGGACGTCACCCTGGTCGAACTGGTCGACCAGGTCCTGCCGCCGCTGGACGCGGAGATGGCCCGCGCGGTGGAACTGGAACTGCGCGGCCACGGGGTCGAGGTCCGGCTCGGCACCTCCCTCACCGCGATCCACCCCGCGGCCCCGCAGCCCGGCGGACTGCCTGTTCCGACCCCTTCTGCCGCAACGGATTCCCTGCACCCGGCGGCCGGGCACGTGGTGGTCGAACTGGCCGACGGCAGCACCCTGCCGGCCGACCTGGTCCTGCTGGCCGTCGGGGTCCGCCCGGAGACCTCCCTGGCCAGGGCGGCCGGGCTCACCCTCAATGCCCGCGGCGCGGTCGTCGTGGACGACAACCTGCTCACCAGCGACCCGCACGTGTACGCCGTCGGCGACGCGATCGAGGTCACCGACGCGGTCACCGGCGCCCCCGCCGTGGTCCCGCTCGCCGGCCCGGCGAACCGGCAGGGCCGCGCCGCCGCCGACCACCTGTTCGGCCACCGGCTGCCCGGGCAGCCCGCCGCGCGCACCCCGGTGCTCGGGACCGCGATCGTGCGGGTGTTCGACCTCGTGGCCGCGACCACCGGCCGCCCGCAGAAGGCCCTGGCCGCGGCGGGGATCCCGCATCACGTGGTCCACCTGCATCCCGGCCACCACGCCGGCTACTACCCCGGCGCCACGCCCCTGCACCTGAAACTGGTCTTCGCCCCCGACGGCCGGATCCTCGGCGCGCAGGCCACCGGCCGCGAGGGCGTGGACAAGCGGATCGACGTGATCGCGACGGCGATCCGGGCCGGGATGACCGTCGCGGACCTCGCCGAACTCGAACTCGCCTACGCCCCACCGTTCGGCTCCGCCAAGGACCCGGTCAACCTGGCCGGGATGGCGGCCTCCAACGTCGTCGCCGGTGACCTGGCCCTCTGGTACGCCACCGACCTGCCGTCCCGGGCCGACCACGACGGCGACGGCGACGGCGACGGGCCGGTGCTGCTCGACGTCAGGACCGCCCGCGAGTTCGCCACCGGCCACCTGCCCGGGGCACTGAACATCCCGCACACCCAACTACGGGAGCGGATCGGCGAGGTGCCCGCCGGGCGCCCGGTACTGGTCTACTGCGCCTCGGGTTTCCGGTCCTACCTCGCGCTGCGGATCCTGCACCAGACCGGCTGGAACGACGTCCGGTCGCTGTCCGGCGGGATCACCACCCTGCTGCTCACCCGCCCCGGTCTGGAACTGCAGACGCCGGTTCTCGTCCCCGGCTCCGCGACCACGAACTCCTGAGACGAAACCGAAGGGTGGGTGGGCAGGGGGCAGTTTCCCGCCGGAGCGCAGAGACCTGACCGGGATGGCCGGCCCGGCCACGGGGCGCCGGGCCGGCCGAACCCTGCCGATCAGATGAGCCGATCAGATGAACAGCAACTGCGCACCCGCGGTCATCTCGATGAAGTCCGAGGCGTTGATGATCCCCTCGACGTCGTCGCGCAGGTCGGACTCGTCGATCTTCATCATGTCCGCCGACATCCGGCAGGCCCACAGGTGACCGCCCGCGGCGACGATGTGGTCGAGGAAGTCCGGCACCTCGGGCACGCCGAGTTCGGCGATCTGCTTCTTCAGCATCTTCGTCGCCATCCCGGTCATTGCCGGGGCGAGGGCCTGCGGCAGGTGCATGTCCCCGATGGGCAGGTGCATCGCGGAGTTGCCGGCCGGACTGAACTGCAGGTGGTGCATCCGCGACTTCATGATCATGTCGAAGCCCCAGAACGTGAAGAACAGGTGTGTCTCCACGCCCTCCCCCAGGGCAGCGTTGCCGAGGATCAGCCCGGGATAGGCCATGTCGAGGTTGCCCTTGGAGCAGATGATGGCGAGCTTGCGGTCGCTGCCCGCGTCGTCGTCGAAGTTGGGGACGATCGGCGCGGTGTCGCTGCTGGTCATGGTGGTCTCCGTCCGTGAGGTACGGCGTCAGGCGTTGAGGGGCAAGGGGATGCGCGACGGGAGGGGCAGCGGGCGCGGGGCGGGGGCCCGATACGTCAGACGCAACCGCGCGGCTTCGGCAGACCGGCGATGTAGGCCATCTTCTTGCCCGGCTTCTTCGGGAACAGCGCGAACTGTTCCTTGACCGGCACGCCCGCCTCGTTCTGCACCCGGCGGGTGGTCGCGGTCTCGCCCTGCGTCCGGTAGTCCTCACGCAGGAACCGGATGATCTTCCAGTGCTCGTCGGTCAGGTCGATGCCGATCTGTTCGGCGAGCACCTTCGCCAGATCCTCGTCCCACTCGTCGTATTCGGTGAGGAAGCCCTCCTCGTTGACGTGGACGCTCTTGCCGTTGATGGTCGTGACAGGCATGGGAATCGCTTCCTTCGCTGACGATGCCCGGATCACGGGCGGGCGGTGGCCGCCGGGGTGGCGGCGGCGGTGGCAGTTGCCGACGGTTCCCCGAGCGCCTGCAGCAGGACGAGCGCCCGGCCCAGGCCACGGCGGGTCCGTGGATCGCGCAGCCGGCGCAGCAGGGCCAGGGTGGACGGCGGTTCGGCGTCAGGGGCGGCGAGCAGGGCGTGGGCCAGCCGGTCGGCGACCCGGCCCCCTTCCCGGGCTGCGTCGAAGTAGCCCCGGGACTCCGCCTCCGCGAGAGTGCCGGACAGGGTGGCCATCCCGGCACCGCTGAGCGCGGTGAGCTCCGCGGCCAACTCCTCGATGCCGGCGGCCCAGCTGAGCATGACCTCCAGCTTCGGCAGTGTCCGGGTCGCGGTGCGCAGGAACCGGACCACGTCCTCGGCGCTGACGTCCGCGCTGAGGTCCTCCAGTTCGCGTGAGGCCACGGCCATCGCCCCCTGGGCGACCCCGGTGAGGTCGTGGGCCAGCGCCTGCCAGCGTTCCCGGTCCTCCTGCTGCGCCTGGAGAACGGCCCCGATCCGCTCGACCTGCGCGGTCAACCGGTCCAGCCGCTCCTCCAGCGCCGGTGTGCCGCCCGCACCGCCGCCGGGGGAGCCGTCGACGCCGAGGTCGGCCGAGGTGGTCACCTCAGCTCCTGCAACTGCTTGCCGGCCAGTTGCATCTGGGCGGGGATCGGCAGCTCCTTGCCCTGCAGGAGCATGTTCCAGTAGATCCACCGGAACAGGACCTTGCCCCAGTGGTTCATCTCGGTCTCGGCCAGCAGGCTGAACGGGCCGATCCCCGGCAGCGGGAACTTCCCGGGCAGCGGCTCGGTGGTGTAGTTGAAGTCGATGAGCAGGCCCTTGCCGTGCCCGGTCTCGATGAAGCAGTTCGCGTGCCCGTCGAACTTCTTGGTCATCTGCAGCCCGGCGACGTGCCGGACGAAGTTGTCGGCCAGCACGTCCATCGAGAAGTGCGCGACCGACCCGGCCTTCGAGGCGGGGATGTCCGAGGCGTCCCCGACGGCGAAGATGTTGTCGAACTTCTTGGACAGCAACGTCTCCTTGTCGACCTGCACGTAGTTGAGGTCGTCACCGAGCCCGGACCGCTTGACGTAGTCCGCACCCATGTTGACCGGCACGGTCACCAGCAGGTCGAACGGGATCTCCCGCTCGTCGTAGGAGATCAGGGTCTTCGACTGCGGGTCGATCTGCTCCAGCATGAAGTCGGCCTCGAGTGCCACCCTGCGGTCGTCGAGCATGCTCCCGAGGTACCGGCTGGCAACGGGTTTGGTGAACGCGCCCTCCAGCGGGGTGACGTAGGTGATATCGACCCGGTCCCGGATTCCCTGCTCGGCGAAGAAGGCGTCGGCGAGGAAGGTGAACTCCAGCGGCGCCACCGGGCACTTGATCGGCATCTCGACGATCTGGACGACCAGCCGGCCGCCCTCCCAGGTCCGCAGTGTCTCGGCGAGCGCGACAGCGCCCTCGTAGGTGTAGAACTCGTGGATGCTGCGGCCCCACTCCCCACCGAGCATTCCCGGGGTCTGCGCGGGGCGGGGCGTGGTGCCGGTGGCGATGATGAGGTAGTCGTAGGCGAGTTCGGTCCCGTCCGCCAGCAGGACCCGGTTCTCGTCCGGGACCACGCGGTCGATGTCACCGAGTACGAGGTCGACGCCGGAGGGGATGAACCGGCGGCGAGGCTTGGCCACTTCGTCCGGGCGGTAGATCCCGAACGGGATGAACAGGTATCCGGGCTGGTAGTAGTGGGTGTCGGTGGAGTCGACGACGGTGATCCTCCACTCGTCGCGCGGCAGTCTCGGCCGCAGAGTGTTCACCGCCATCGTTCCGGCCGTGCCACCACCGAGGACGATCAGCCGCTTCATGACGGGCTCCCTTGTTGGGTCTGGCAGGCCTGCTGGGTCTGGCGGGGCGGAACACGGGACAGTGCGGCAGCGATCCGGGGCAGGGCGGTCAGGACCCGCTGCCGCTCGGGCTCCGCCAGGTGGTAGAGGCCTTGCGTGGTGGACGTTTCCGGGGCGATCCCCCCGGCCAGGACCATGCCGGTCAGCGAGCTGCCGGAGCGGACGAAGGCCCTGGCGCACTGGAATCCCAGGACCCCGGTGCGCAACCGCGGCGCGAGGTCGGGGTCGTCGGCCATCGACTGCCATTCGGCGGTGCAGGCCGAGACCACCTCGACGTCACCGGCCCGGTCGGCGAACCAGTCACAGGGATTGGCGACGGAGGTGAGCGGGTGACCGTCCATGTCGGTCATCACCATCATCACGCCGAGCAGGTCAGCGGCGACGGCGAGCACCGCCTCGGCGGCCCGGACGAAGGCGGCGTCCACCAGTGACGACGGACCCGCCGGGGAACTCGGCCCGGCCGGCCAGCGGGCGGCCGGCGAAGTGGTGCCGCCGTCGGTCGGCAGGACGACGATCTCGGCCGGGCGGCCACCCCTGGACGACGGGGTCGTGGCCTCATCCCGGTCGTCGAGCAGGGCCGCGATCCGGTCCGCGGGGAACCGCCACTGCCGGCCGACCTTGATCGCGGGAAGCCGGCCGTCCTCCGCCATCCGGTACACGGTGGAACGGTCGATATGCAGCATGTTCTGCACCTGTCGCGCAGTGAGCAGTCGACGGACCCCCGACGGCGCTCCACCCTGCCTCTCCTGCATGGCCTTCACGCTATGCCGGAGCCTGCAGAGAGCCGCGGGCCGAAGGTCTCCCCGGACGATCAGAGCGTGTTCCGTGTCTCACGGACTGTTATGGCGTCCGATCAAGAGACCGCCGTCCGATCAGGTGCTCCACAGAATCTCCACGACCTACCCAGGGCTGTCCCAGGCAGCGGGGTAACGCTGGGACCTGAGGCGGCGCACCACGCAGCCGCAGTGGAGGCGATCACGATGATGCATGGTTACGGCTACGACGGCTGGGGTGGCGCCTGGCTGTTCATGGGACTGTTCTGGGTGCTGCTCCTGGCGCTGGTCATCTTCCTGGCCTTCCGGCTGCTGCCCTCCGGCGGCCGTTCCGGTCAGTGGCCGACCGGCGAGAGCCCGCTCGACGTGCTCGACCACCGGTTCGCCCGGGGTGAACTGGACCTGGACACCTACCGCGCCCAGCGCGCCGTCCTGGAGGAGTCCCAGAACCGCAACCGCCGGAAGTGACCGGGTGCGGGCGTGCGGCTCCGGCCCGCAGCATCACCGGCCCGCAGCGCCGCCCGCCCGCACCCGGTGGGCTCCGGGATCCCCACTCGGGGGGAGGTAGGGGATCCCGGTGCCCAGCTCAGGAGCCGGTCAAGTCCGGCTAGTCACTGCTGCAGCCCGCTACCGTGGGAGCGGCCGGGTCCTGGCCGCTCACGACGAAGCCGAAGGTCTGGCTGCCGGAGGCGGCGATCCGGCCGTTGTAGGCGGCATTCGCGACCGTCACGTCGCCCCTCGTGCTGGTGTTCCTGCCGTTCCAGACGGCCACCAGCGACTGCCCCTGGGGCACGCTCAGCCGGACCGACCAGCGGGACAGCTCACCGCCTCCCTTGTTGCTCACCGTCACGGTGCCCAGGTAGCCGCCCGGCCACGCCGCGTCCCGCCGGAACGTGGCCGTGCAGGAGGACCGCGCGTTGCCGCCGCCCGAGGCCGCCGAGGTCGTCGGTGCCGGTGCGGAGGGCGCGGGTGTCGTCGGTGCCGGGGTGGACGGCGCGGGAGGGCTGGAAGGAGTGGAGGTGGAGGGTGCCGGGCTGGGCGGCGCCGGAGCAGCACTGCTGGTCGACGGCTGCGGCGCGGGCGGAGCCGGCTGGGGAGCACTCTGGAACTGCGTGAAGAACTTCCAGACCACCTCCTTGGTCCACGTCCGGCCGCCGTCGCCTCCGCCGTCGATGGGACCCGGGGTATGCCCGCCGTCGAAGGCCGCCCATTCCACCGGGTATCCCGGCCGGCAGCCCGCGTAGTCGGTGACGGTGTGGGTCAGGCTGCCCCCCCGCGGTTCGGGCGGGGACTGGGGGGTGCAGCCGTTGTTCCTGACGAACCGGTCCCGCATCTCCCGGCCGCCGCCGATCCCGAGCACCCCGTCGTTGATCCCGTGGATCCCCAGGTACGCGATGGGCTGATTGCCGCCGTCGCATCCGCTGAGCTGCCCTCCCGAGTAGACGGCGACGGCTCGGAAGACCGTGGGCCGGGCGCAGGCGAGGGCATAGCTCATGGCGCCGCCATAGCTGAACCCGACGGAGAACAGCTGCCCGCGGTCGACGCAGAGGTCCCCCTCGAGCTGGCGGACCATGTCGTCCACGAAGTTGACATCACTGCCGCCGCCATTACCCCAGCCGTTGCCGATCCCTTGGGGCGCAACGAAGATCGTGCTGTTGTTGGACAGCTGCATCAGGCCGTAGTAGGCCCACAGATCACGGTCGGTCCCACCCGAGGAGACGTCGTTGGCCGTTCCACCGACCCAGTGGAAGGCGAACACCAGTCGGTAGGGGTGGCTGTTGTCGTAGCCGGCGGGGATCCGCAGGGCGTAGCTGCGGTTGGCGCCACCGCTCTGGATCGTCCGCATGCCACTGGTCAGCGACGGGTTCCGCCCGCAGCCCGCGCTCGCGCTGCTGGAGCCGGCGTCCTGCGGCGACATGGTTGCACTGAAGGCACCGCTCAGCGCCGTGGCGGTCAGGGCCAGGACGGCGAGGGTCGCGACGGCGACGGACCCGGCGAGCTTCCTGCGCAGGGACATCAGACGTCTCCCCCTGCCGGTCGGGTGGACGGGGAAAGGACCGCTCGAGGGTTCACGCCCGTCGCGCAGCCCACCCAGCCGGCGCTCCCACGGCCGCCGGCTCGGGTCCCCCCACGACGGCAGCCTGCCGTCCCTCGGTCAGTCGTCGGTCTCTTCACCGGTCGGTCCTTCCCTCGCGACGGAACTGGGCGATCTGTCCGGGCCCGGTGAACCGGCCGGGCCGCGGCCGTCAGCACCTCGCTGCGACGCATGGTCATCGCAGGGAGGTGGCCCAGAGGTTGCCTCGAGATCGCCGAACGGTTCGGTCCGGCCGCCGCGACCCGGCGCCGCGAGCTGAGGCTTCTGGTCTGAGCTGGGGCCTGGGGGGCCTGCGCCGGGCTCCGCACCGTCCCGGCCCGCTCGTCCCACCGGAACCGGAGCCTGTGCACCGTGCGCACTCCGACATGCACGCTTGGTACCCCCCTGGGTAAGCTCGTCGGCCAAGGGTCCAGGCCGGACCGGCGCGCACGCAGAGGAGACTCCCGTGGAGATGGACGAGCAGGTCGTCAAGGAGATCACCAACCGGCTGCGCCGGGCCCGGGGCCAGATCGACGGCGTGATCGCGATGATCGAGGCCGGCCGGTCCTGCCGCGACGTGGTGACCCAGCTCGCCGCCGCCTCCCGCGCACTGGACCGGGCCGGGTTCAAGATCGTGGCCAGCGGCCTGCGGCAGTGCCTGACCGAGGGCGGCAGCAGCGAGGAGATGACCACGGAGGAGCTGGAGAAGCTCTTCCTGTCCCTGGCCTGACAGCGCCCTTCGGCCGCACTCCACCGACAACCAGACGTCCCAATCGGGGTCTTAAGTCCCCATCACACCATTTGAGACCCACTTCACAAGTGGATACCCCCCCGGGTATGATTCGGCGCTA
This sequence comes from Kineosporiaceae bacterium, assembly GCA_035719045.1. Lineage (GTDB taxonomy): Bacteria > Actinomycetota > Actinomycetes > Actinomycetales > Kineosporiaceae > DASTGO01. The sequence continues at coordinate 19,728 of DASTGO010000391.1, forward strand.
GTGCGGCTCGACGGCGAGTCGCCGGGCGGCTCGATGGGGGCAGCTGATGGCGCGTGTGGTGGTGCTCGGGGCCGGGATCGCTGGGCACACGGCGGCCCTGCATCTACGGCGGCTGCTGGGCCGGCGGCATGAGGTCGTCGTGGTGTCGCCGAACAGCAGGTGGAACTGGATCCCCTCCAACATCTGGGTCGGTGTGGGCCGGATGACCGGGGGGCAGGTGACCTTCCCGCTGGCTCCGGTGTACCGGCGCAAGGGCATCGACTTCCGGCAGGCCAGGGCGGTCGCGATCCGCCCGGAGGGGACGACGGAGGACCCGCGCGGCGCGGTCGACGTCCTGTACACCTCCCCCGACCGCCAGGGCGAGCAGGAGCGGATCAGCTACGACTACCTGGTCAACGCCACCGGGCCGAAGCTCAACTTCGCCGCCACGCCCGGGCTGGGACCGGACGGCAACTCCGTGTCGGTGTGCACCTTCGGCCACGCCGAGGACGCGGCCGGGGCCCTGGGCGGGGTGATCGAGAAGCTGCGGGCCGGGCAGCGGCAGACGCTCGTGATCGGGGTCGGGCACGGCACCTGCACCTGCGAGGGCGCGGCCTTCGAGTACACCTTCAACGTCGAGCACGAGCTGCGCACCCAGGGGGTGCGGGACCGGGCCGACATCGTCTACCTGACCAACGAGTACGAGCTGGGTGACTTCGGTGTCGGCGGGATGACCTTCGACCAGCAGGGATTCATCACCTCCAGCCAGCTGTGGACCGAGTCGCTGTTCCGCGAGCGGGGCGTCCGGGCGATCACCCGGGCCCACGTCGAGCGGGTCGAGCCCGGCAAGGTCCACTACGAGACCCTGGACGGCCGCCGGGACAGCCTCGCATTCGACTTCGCGATGCTGCTGCCCCCGTTCCGCGGCGCGGACCTGAAGGCTTACGACCGTGAGGGCAACGACGTCACCGACCAGATGTTCGCGGCCAGCGGGTTCATGAAGGTCGACGCGGACTACTCCCCCAAACCGTACGAGCAGTGGCAGGCCGACGACTGGCCGAAGACCTACCAGTCCCCGCACTGGCCGAACGTGTTCGCCGCCGGGATCGCCTTCGCCCCACCGCACCCGATCTCGGTCCCGCGCAAGAGCCCCCAGGGCACCGTCATCACCCCGGCGCCGCCGCGGACCGGAATGCCCTCCGGCGTCATCGCCCGCCAGACCGCCTACAACATCGCCGACATGATCAGGCACGGCGGCGGGCCCACCCACACCGCGTCGATGGCGGCGATGGGAGCGGCCTGCGTGGCCTCGGCGGGCAAGGGGCTCACCAAGGGCAGCGCCGCCTCGATGACCATGTTCCCGATCGTCCCGGACTACCAGCGCTTCCCCGGCCACGGCCGCAGCGTCAAGGACACCTACGGCGAACTCGGCCTGGCCGGCCACTGGATCAAGCACATGCTGCACTTCCTGTTCATGTACAAGATGAAGGCCCGCCCCGGCTGGAAGTTCATCCCCGAGTGACCCCCCGCCCCCGCCACCGGCCACCCCACCACCGGGAGTACCCGTGTCCGACGTCAACACCCAGATCGCCCACGCACCCATGCCCACCGGCAAGACCCTGAAGCTGCGCACCTCGCTGCCGTTCCAGCTGTGGCGCTTCCTGTGGATCAACCTGCGGATCTACCGCATGGTCATCAAGGAACACCAGGCCCGCTGACCCGGCTCACGACGGGACCACCACTAGGCTCCGTGCGTGCAGGCCGCCGTGCCCGCCGATCGGAGTGCCCGATGACCTGGCCGTCGACGCCCACCAGGCCCACCACCACCCCCGTCGGTGACGCCGCCGCCCCCTCCCCACCCGTGGGAGGGCAGGTCCGGCCCGCGCCCGCCGGGCAGCCCGCGCGCCCGGCGGACACGCCCCTGCTACGCCGGATCCGGGCCGCGGTGATCGGGGAGGACCAGGTGCTGCCCGGCCCGTACGGTCCGCGGCGGGTGACCTACGCCGACTACACCGCGTCGGGGCGGGCCCTGGGGTTCCTGGAGGACTTCATCCGGGCCGAGGTCCTGCCCCGCTACGCGAACACCCACACCGAATCCAGCGGGACCGGGCTGCAGACCACCCGGCTGCGCGAGGACGCCCGGCGGATCATCCGGGACGCGATCGGCGGGGACGACTCCACCGCCGTGATCTTCTGCGGATCCGGCTGCACCGCGGCGATCGACAAGCTGATCGGGATCCTCAACCTGCGGATCCCCGCGGACCTCGACACCCGGTACGGGCTGTCCGGGCACATCCCCGCCGACCAGCGTCCCGTGGTCTTCATCGGGCCCTATGAGCACCACTCCAACGAACTGCCGTGGCGGGAGTCCATCGCCGACGTCGTGACCATCCCGGCCGATGCCGACGGGCACATCGACACCGGCGTGCTGGAGGCCGAGCTGGTCCGGCATGCGGACCGGCCGCTGCGGATCGGTTCGTTCAGCGCGGCGAGCAACGTCACCGGGATCCTGTCCGACACCGACGGGATCTCCGCGCTGCTGCACCGGCACGGTGCGCTGGCGTTCTGGGACTACGCCGCGGCCGGTCCCTATGTGGACATCCGGATGGCGGTCGCCGACGGTCCGGGGCCGGCCCGCGATCCGTTGTCCTCCAAGGACGCCGTGTTCCTCAGCCCGCACAAGTTCATCGGCGGGCCGGGGACGCCGGGTGTGCTCGCGGTCCGCCGGGAACTGGTCCGCAACAGCGTGCCCGTCGTCCCCGGCGGCGGGACCGTGGCCTACGTCAACCCCTCCGAGCACGTCTACCTCACCGACGAGGTACACCGCGAGGAGGGCGGCACCCCCGCCATCGTGGAGTCGATCCGGGCCGGGCTGGTCTTCCAGCTCAAGCAGGCCGTCGGGATCGACGTCATCCGCGCCCACGAGGAGTCCTTCGTCCACCGCGCCCTGCAGCGCTGGTCGGCCAACCCCGCCATCGAGATCCTCGGCAATCCCGCGGCCCGGCGGCTGTCCATCGTCTCCTTCGTGGTGCGGCGGTTGCGGGCCGACGGACGGCCCGGCCGGTACCTGCACCACAACTTCGTGGTGGCCCTGCTCAACGACCTGTTCGGGATCCAGGCCCGCGGCGGCTGCTCCTGCGCCGGGCCGTACGGACACCGTCTGCTCGGCATCGACCTGGACCGCTCACATGCCTTCCAGCGCGAGATCACCCGGGGCTGCGAGGGGATCAAGCCGGGGTGGGTCCGGGTCAACCTCAACTACTTCCTGGCCGAACCGGTGGTCGCCTACCTGCTCGACGCGGTGGACCTGCTCGCCAGGGAGGGCTGGCGGCTGCTGCCCGACTACCGGTTCGACCCGGTGACCGGGCTCTGGCAGCACCGCGCCGGAGCGGCCGAGCCACCGCTGCGGCTGTTCCACGTCGGCTACGACGAGGACGGCCGGATGACCTACCCGCACCACACGATGCGGGCCCCGCAGTCCGCCCTGCGCGGGTACCTGGACCAGGCCCGGGAGCTGTTCGCAGCGGCGGCCGCGAACGATCCGGAGGCTGCGGACGGCAACGACGGACTGTCGGACGACTTCCGCGAACTGCAGTGGTTCGAACTGCCCGCCGCCTGCCTGGAGTGACCGCCCGGCGACAACGGTGGTGACCGTCCGGCGACGAGGATCCGGGGCGACCGCCGCGCCCGGAGCCGGGTGGCCCGCTGTCCGAACGGTCACGGACTTCCCGTTCCCCGGTCCGGCGCCCGTGCAGCCGCCATACTTGGCCGGGTGCGGGGGAAGCATAGAAGTGGGCCGCCGGAGCGGCCGGGTCTGTGGATGCGGCCCTGGGTCTGGCAGAGCAGCCTCGCCATGATCGCCGTCGCCGGTGTGGCGGGGGCCCTGATCCTGCACGCGAGGCCGCTGTTCTTCGACGACTTCGCGGGCACCGGACTGGTGACGAACGAGTTCGCCTATCACAACCCGCACGATCCGCGGTCGGTGACCTCGTCCCGGTGGGTGGTGACCAGCGGTTCGCTGTTCCGTGACCACGGCACCGGCTGGACCGGCCCGCCCGACTCCAGCGCCCCGGACGCGACCTCCGGCAACGCCACGAATTCCGACGTGTTCCGCGCCGTCACCCGTTCGTCCTTCGACGACGTGAGCGTCTCCCTGCGGTTCCGGGTGGATGCGATGGCACCGCGCGCGGGCGCGGACTGGACGGGGATGCACCTGTTCCTGCGCTACCGGGACCCGTTCACGCTGTACGTCGTCAGCCTCGTGCGCCAGGACGGCCGGGTCGAGGTCAAGAAGAAGACCGCCGGTGGGGCCAGCAACGGCGGCACCTACTACAGCCTCGCGGGTGCCGCTGCGGCGGTCACCCCGGGAGCCTGGCACCGCGCCGAGGTGAGCGTCCGCGACGAGGCCGGCGGCGTCGCCATCGTGGTGTCGATCGACGGCCGCGAGGTCGCCCGGGTCCGGGACGACGGGGTGGGTGGCCCGCCGCTCACCGGGTCCGGAAAGGTCGGCCTGCGCGGGGACTTCACGCAGTTCCACGTGGACGACTTCACCGTGTCGGCCGCCTGACCCGCCGTCGGCGGGTTCCGGTGCCCGGTCCCCTCCCCGGCCGACCGGTCCGATGCGCAGGGTGCTGCGCGCGACCGGAGGCCGCCCGCAGCACCCTGCGCGTCAGGTGGACTCAGCCCAGGTCCACCAGGGCGTAGTCGTCCGTCGTCAGAGTCCCCACCGACGTCAGGGCGAGGCCGTAGCTCAGCGCCGTGGCTCCCGCCGGCACCGTCGGGGTGGTCCAGGTGGCCTGCCGCCACGTGCCCGAACCCGGCTGGACCGGGCTGGTCCTCCAGTAGACCCAGGAGCCGGAGGCGTTGCGGTAGTAGACGACCAGCGGCACCGCGACCGACGACTTGTACCAGACGGACACCTGATACATGTGGCCGGCGGTGGCGGCGGGCGCACAGGCCCCGGCGTCCTGCTTGACGACGAGCTTGCGGTCGCCGCTCGTCCACGAGGTCAGCGTGACCGACTCGGCGCGGCTCCCGCTGCGGGCGTCCGCGCTCAGGGCGACGCTGCCCGCGTTGGTGCCGCTCGAGGCCGCCTGCCAGCAGTTCGGGACGGTGCCACCGACGTTCTCCAGACTGGGGTTGACCAGCAGGTTCCGTGCGGCGTTGGACGAGGTGACCGTGACGGCCGACGGCGCGGACGCATTCCCGGCCGCGTCGTAGGCCGTCGCCGTGACCGCGTGGGGTCCGTCGGCCGCGGTGTCGCTGCTCCACCACGCCGTGTAGGGCGCGGTGGCGGCGGAGCCGATCACCCTGCCGTCGACGGCGAAGTCCACCCGGGTCACCCCGACGTCGTCGGACGCCGCGGCGGACAGCGCCACGGTTCCCGTCACGCCGGAGCCGGCCGTCGGCGCCGTCAGGGAGACGGACGGTGCCGTGGTGTCCGGCGGGACGTCCACGAGGGCGAGGTCGTCCACGGTCACGCTGCCGAGGCTCGTCAGGGCCAGCCCGAAGCTCACCGCCGTCGCACCCGCGGGCAGGACCGGCATCGTCCACGAGGCCTGCCGCCAGGACGATCCGGCCGGCTGACCCGGACCGGTCGCCCAGTAGGCCCAGCCACCGTTGGCGTTGCGGTAGTAGGCGACGAAGGCGACCGCGGCGGTGGACTTGTACCAGACCGAGGCCTGGTACCGGTGGCCGGAACTCACCGACGGCGAGCACTCGCCGAGATCCATCCTGCTCAGCAGCTTCCGGTCCCCGCTGGTCCATGCGGTGACGGACAGGGAGCCGGCCCAGGATCCACCATGTGCGTCGGCGGTCCTGGCGGCCGTGAAGGTGTTCGTGCCGTAGCCCGCGACGGTCCAGCAGGTGGGGTTCACCCCGTCCGCGCTGGATTCGAGCCCCGGATTCACCAGCGCGTTGACTCCGTAGCCCGCGGGGGGCGGAGGCGGCGGTCCGGCGACGGCCGCGTGCACGCTGCCGCCCATCACCTGGTCCACCGTCCTGACCTGCACGGCGCCCGACGACACCTGGCCCTGCAGCCAGTCCAGGAAAGCGGTGTACGTCGCCGGGCTGACGCCGTAGATGTCGCAGCCGTCGCAGATGTGGTGGAAGGTCACCTGCACCCAGCCCCCGCCGTTGTTCTGCGCCTGCGTGACCAGCCCCTCGATATCGGCCGGTGACCACGTCGACTGCACCGAGTCGGGCGCCCGGGTGTAGTACGGGTCCGCGGGCGGGATGCCCTCGGCGTAGTCGCAGCCGGAGCATCCCTGGGGCGAACGGATGTCGCCGATCTGCCGCCCGCTGTTGTACCCGCAGCCCTGCACGTAGGTCTCGACGGCGGCGTTCACGGCGCTGTACGGGTACGCGAACGACGTCACGGGGTAACCCCAGCCGAGCAGAGCGCTGCGGTCGTTGCAGATCTGCCGGCGGGCCTCGTCCGCCGACACCGCGGTGAGGTTCACGTGGCCGGCGGTGTGGCCGCCGATCTCGTGGCCCTGGGTGTGCAGGGACTCCACCTGCGCCCTCGTCAGGTAGTTGGCGGACCCGACGGCACCGGAATTGATGAAGAACGTTCCCGCCATCCCCCGGTCCGCCATCAACTGGCCCGCCTGGTAAACGTCGGCGACGCCGTCGTCGTACGTCAGGGTGACGACCGTGGTGGCAGCTGCCGAGGCCGGTGGGCTCGCCGCGAAGGAGAAGGCCACCAGGCTCGCCAGGGTCGTGGCGACGACCCAGAGCCGCGAACGGGAACTGCGCATTTCTCTCCTCACTGGGGGAACCGCGACGTGCCTAACTGGGGGAACCGCGACGTGGCAGTGGCGCCACCTGGATCTGGCTGAACACGACGGCGTCCGTACCGTTGGCGGCCATCCCGAAGGACGGTGCGCCGTGGTCGATCCCGGGGTCGAGACTCACGTCGGAGACCTGGCGACCGTCGAGGCTGACCACTGCCGCTCCCCCCTGCACCCGTATCCGCAGGTGATGCGGGGTCGCCTCGGCGGTCCAGGGGACCGACACCGTCCCCAGCTCCCGCCACCCCTGGCCGCCGCACCGCTCGCGCACGACGAGATGCGCCCGTGAGATCGCCACCTCCAGGCGCCGGTCGCCCTGGTCCCGGATCCCGACCATGGCGGTGGTCCCCGCTCCACCGCCGGACACCTCCACCTGGAGGCTGTAGTCCCGCCAGGACTCGTCGTTGATCGAGCCCTGGCACCGGACGTAGCCGGATCCGGTCAGGCGCAGGCTCTGCCCGTCGACCACGCACGACCCCCCGACCGCCCGGGGCTTCCACAGGCCGAGCTGGGAGGTGGGCGGCTGAGGAACCATCCGGGTCAGCGCGTCGAGCAGGGCGCCGGGCGTCATGTCGGCCGTGACGGTCAGCCTGGGCAGGCGCCAGCGATCGCTGTAGCGGCTGATGGCCCGGTCCCCCCGGGACGCCGAGGTGAACGCCAGGTCGTAGCGCTGCTTCACCTGCTGCCGCAGCAGGGCGGACAGCTGCTGGTCGTTGCTCGGTGCGCCGTCGGCCACCGGGTAGGCCAACGCCGCCGGACTCAACCGGTCGAACCCGCGGACCACGTCGGCCGACCGTCCCAGATCCCGGGTCAACCGGGACTGCCAGTCCGCCACCGGCTGCAGCGTCCCGTCGGGGTGGAGTTCCCGGTTGGTCAGCCACGGCCCCGCGGTCTCCTCACCGGTGCGGACCATCCCCCGCCCGGTGTCGGTCTGCGAGCCGACCCCCCAGCCGGCATCGACGAGCTGCCGGAGCTGGTCGCGGGTCAGGTTGTACGACGGTGTGCGATCGGCCAGCTGCCCCGTGGGCACGAACGACACGGCGCGGAAACCGTAGCGGCGCAGGATGTTCCGGGCGTCCGTGTACTGCGTCGACGTCGCGTCGTCGAAGGTGATGAGGATGGGGCGTTCGGGCAGGTCCACCGGCTGACCCAGGACCAGGTCGAGGACCTCGCGCAGCCCGACCGGCGCGAAACCGGCGGCCTTCAGGACCGCCAGCTGCTCCGCGAACGCCTCCGGGGTCACCGAGTCGCCGCCACGGCGGCCGGAGATGTCGTGGTACACGACGGCGGGCACGGCGCCCACGATGGGCGGGAAGGCGGCCGCCCGGTCGGTTTCCTGGGAGGTGAGCCGGATCGTGGGCACGGGGTTGGTCGGCACCCGATCCGGAGTCGTCTCGCGGACGAACGTCACCATCAGGCCGAACAGGGTCAGGGACACCAGCATCCCCCGTGCGACCGAGGACAGCCTACGCAGCAGCACGGGTCCCCCAGGAGCCGTCCCGGATCCGCGCCAGCGCCCAGAGCAGTTGCGGCGAGAACGAGACGTAGAAGAAGGTCCCGAGCACGGCCCAGATCCAGTTGCCGTCCCGGCGCTGGGACCGGTGGAGCAGGCCGTAGGCCATCGCGACCATCGCCAGGGCATCGACGTACAGCAACGGGAAGAGCCCGCTCAGCGCAGGATGGACGATCAGGTTGTAGAGGATGACCACCGGGCTGGCGAGCCCGGCCAGCGTGGCGACCAGGACCGAGGGAAAGGCCAGCGGCCTCGTCCGCCAGAGGTGGGACATCAGGATGGGCCCCTCACGGCACCAGGACTTCTTCCACCGCAGCTGCTGCCGGAAGAACTTCTGGTAGCGGAACGGCGCATCCGTCCACGCCTCCGCCCTGCTGTCGTACAGGGTGCGCCAGCCCGACTTGAGGAGTCTGTTGGTGAGGGCCCGGTCGTCGCCGTACGTGCACTCGACCCCGAGGAAGAACTGGTGCTCCCAGCCGGCCAGAAGGGGCAGGATCGCCTTCCGGCGGTAGGCCGAGAAGCATCCGGGACAGCAGGACACCGCGCCGACGACCGATTCCGCCGACTTGATCAGCTGATACGACACGTAGTAGCGGGCGGCCTGCATCCGGGTCAGGGCGTTCGTCGTGGCGTTGCGGACGTGGGTGATACCGGAGACGGCACCCACCCGGTCGTCGGCGAAGGCCTGTACCAGCAGGCGCAGCGCCCCGGGCGCGGGCTCGGAGTCGGAGTCGACGAACAACAGGATCTCCGCGCTGGTGGCCCGGATCCCGGCGGCCATCGCGGCTCGCTTGCCCTGGTTGCTCCCCAGGTCGATGCACCGGACGGAGCCCTCGGGGTGGGCCGCCTCGGCTCGGCGCATGTGCTCCCAGGTGTCGTCCTCGCTGCCGTCGTTGACGACGACGACCTCGAGCTTCTCCCGCGGGTAGTCCAGCGCGAGGCAGGCGTCGATGGTCCTGACGACCGCCTCGCCCTCGTTGTACGCCGGCACGACGATCGCGACCCGCGGCTCGATCCCCCGGTCCCGCGGCGGTGAGTACAGTGCCGCGAGCGCGAACCGGGACACCACGTAGGTGCTCACCACGAAGGTGTAGACCGCGGACCACGCCTCCTGGATCTCCATGGTGGCGCGCACCGTGACGTGCCAGCAGATCAGCAGGCAGATGGCGGTCACGCCCAGGGCGGCGAGGCGACGGGTGAGCCGCTCCCCCGCGGGCAGGCCCGCCTCGGCGGTCGGCAGCGGCCGGTCGGCCGGCCCGGCTTCGCAGGTGTCGGGCGCGACCGGCAGGACGTCTTGTCCCGCCGAGGGTTCGGGTGCGCCGTGTTGCTCGGTGCCGTCGATGACCACGGACAGGGAGTCCACGACGGCGGCCTGCTCCGGCGAGAGGGTACTGCTCATCCCGGGGCTCACAGCAGGTGGGCCGCAGCGACGCCCGGCAGCCGGTACGTCGCGTCCAGCACCAGCGGATGAGCCTCGATCCAGGAGGTGTCGGTGCCGGTGTGGAGGGTGTGCACGAGAACCAGGTCCGCACCGAACTCCTCGGGGGGCCGGGTCGTCGCCACCAGCCCCGGCTCCAGGCGCAGCGTCGGTACCAGGGGGTCGACGTAGCCCACGATGGCGCCCTGGTCGCGGAGCCGTTCGAGGATCTCCACCGCCGGGGACTCGCGCAGGTCCCGGACATCTGGCTTGTAGGTGATCCCCACGAGCAGGATGCGCGCCCCGGACAGCCCGAGGCCGCGGCTCGACAGCAGTTCGCGAGCCCGTTCGACGACCTGGGACGGCCGCAGCGCGATGCTCGTCATGGCCTGCGCGATCAGCGGAGTGGGCAGCCGATGGCTGCGCATCTGCCAGAGCAGGTAGTGCGGGTCGCACGGGATGCAGTGGCCGCCCACGCCGGGACCAGGCAGGAATCGCATGAACCCGTAGGGTTTGGTGTCCGCGGCCCGGATGACCTCACGGACGTCGAGCCCCAGGGCGCGACAGACATCGGCGATCTCGTTCGCGTAGGCGATGTTCACCGCACGGAACGTGTTCTCCACCAACTTGGACATCTCGGCAGCGCCCAGGGTGGAGACCGGATGCAACTGCCGCCACGCACGGCCGAGCAGTGCCTGCGCGGCCTGCAGACAGTCCGGGCTGTGCCCCGCCACCACCCGCGGCACGTCCTGCTGCGCGTGCCGGGCGTTGCCGGGGTCGATGCGCTCGGGGCTGAAGCTGACGTGGACGTCGACACCCACGTCGAACCCGCGGCGACGCAACGGCTCCACCAGGAGGTCCTGGGTACAGCCCACGTACGTCGTCGAGGTGAGGATGAGGACCTGGCCCGCGACCGCCCGCTCCACCACCGTCTCGCAGGCCCGGCGCAGAGCGTCCAGGTCGGGATTGAGGTGCTCGTCCACCGGCGTCGGCACGCAGATGATCACTGCGGCCGAACGGCTGATCACGTCCGGGTCGTCGCCCGCGACGAACCGCTCGTCCCCGCGGGCCCGGTCGAGACGTTCGAGGTCGGAGGCGATGAGGTCGACGTGTCCGGAGCGGATCGCGGCCAGTCGATCCCGGCTGAGGTCGAGCCCCGCCACGCGGGCTCCCGCGGCGTGAAGTGCGAGGGCGGTCGGCAGTCCGACGTATCCCAGACCCACGACCGCGACGTCATGGTCCACCGGGCCCGGCCCTGCGCCACCCTCGATCAACTGGGCCGATCCGAGGGGATCCCCGATCGCGGGACCGGTCACCGATGGGCAGGCGACATTCAATTCAATGGTCACAGGTATCCCCCAAATAGCTGCACCGAAACGGGCGCGTCCGAGAATGCCGACAGACAGATAATGATTCGCGTCGGATTACCGTCCATGGCGACAGCCCGAACGCCGGAAACCGGCCGACAAACCTGGGATGACCTGGACTGAGGCGTCCTCACCTCTATCCCCGCATGCCCCGTCGGCCATCGAGCCATCACGCGCGGACGGGTTCTCAACCTCCTTTGACACTCTGGCTTGTCACTCGTCGCGGATCGCCCCTGGCGCCCCTGAGAGTACGGACCGGGTAGCGGACCTGTGGTCGCTTCAGAGGATCTTGAGGGAATCCACTAAGTGATGTGAGACATGGCTCGGCTGTTGTCGAGTTCAGATCCGCGGGTCGAGGTCCGTTCCGGCCTGCCGTCCCGGCCCGGCCGGCCGACGGCTCGTGGGTCGCGGTGGGCAGGCGGGTCACCGCTTCGACACCGGTCCGGCCTCTCTTCGGACGGCCGGTTACTTCGCCTCGGGCGGGGCGTTCGGGGAGGATGCGACAGTGACCTCTGCCGAGCCCAGCCTGCAGCCCGCCGACGGACCCGTGACTCCGGCCGCCGCCGAAGCCGCCACCGTCCCAGCCCCGGAGCCGGCCGCGCCGGACCTGCCGGAATGGGAGCGGCGGTTTCGGGCCGGCCGGGTCGGCCTGCCGCAGTGGGCCAGGGACGCCCCCGGCCGCTGCGCCGTGGTCGCGACCGCGAACGGCGTGCTGGAACTGCACTCCTTCGACCTGCGCACCCGACAGCTCACCCAGGCCACCCGCCGGCGTGAGGGCACTGCGGGCGGGCTGCTCGACCCGTCCGGGGAGTGGCTGTGGTGGTTCGACGACGGGGACGGCAATGAGTACGGGATCTGGCGGCGGCAGCCGTTCGGCTCCGGGCCGCAGTCCCCGGCGGAACCGGCCACCCCGCTGGCTGCCGCCTATCCCGCGGGACTCGCCCTGGGCCGCGGGGGACTGGCCGTGGTGGCCCGCAACGACGAGGGCTACGGCACGCAGATCCACGTGGTGACCGCCGATGGGCAGGCCCGGCTGGTCTACGAGCACGCCGAGGACGCCGGGCTCGGCGGGCTCAGCGAGGACGACCAGCTGATCGCCGTGGTGCACAGCGAGCACGGCGACTCCCGGCACCCGGCACTGCGCATCCTGCGCACCGAGGACGGCTCGACCGTGGCGGACCTGTGGGACGGGCCCGGCAAGGGCGTCGAGGCGGCCGGGTTCGCCCCGCTCGCCGGGGACACCCGGCTGCTGGTCACCCATGAACGCCGCGGGTTCGGCGAACTGCTGATCTGGGACGTGGCCACCGGCGAGGAACACGAACTGCCGCTGCCCGTCCCGGGGGAGGTCGCCGACGCGGACTGGTACGAGGACGGTTCGGCCGTGCTGGTGGCCGTCGACCACGAGGCCCGGACCCGGCTGTTCCGGTGGGACCTGGCCTCGGGCGACTGCACCCCGGTCGGCCCGGCGGACGGCTGTGTCCTGGGCGCGAGCACCCGCCCCGACGGGGACGTCTGGACGCTGTGGTCCTCCGCCGCCCAGCCCCCCGCGGTGCGGACCCTGGCCGGTGACGTCCTGCTCAGCCCGCCAGGTGAGCGGGCCCCGTCCTCCGTCCCGGTCGAGGACGTCTGGGTGGACGGCCCGGGCGGGCGGGTCCACGCCCTGCTGCGCCGCCCCGCGTCCGCCGACGGCAGCCCCCGGCCCGGGCCGCTGCCGCTGCTGATCGAGGTGCACGGCGGACCGACCTCCCATGACGTCGACATGTTCCGGGCCTATCCGGCCGCCTGGATCGACCACGGATTCGCCGTCGTCCAGGTGAACTACCGCGGCTCCACCGGTTACGGCTCCGCCTGGCGGGACGCCCTGGAGGCCCGGGTCGGGCACACCGAACTGGAGGACGTCGTCGCGGTCCGCGACCACCTGGTCGCCACGGGCCTGGCGGACCCGGCACGCGTGGTGCTGAGCGGGGCCTCCTGGGGTGGGTACCTGACCCTGCTCGGGCTCGGGGTGTACCCCGACCGGTGGGCGCTCGGCCTGGCCGGGGTGCCGGTGGCCGACTACGTGGCCGCCTACGAGGACGAGATGGAGGGGCTGAAGGCGTTCGACCGGTCGCTGTTCGGCGGCTCACCCGAGGAGGTGCCGGACAAGTACCGCGACGCCAGCCCGATCACCTACGTCGACGCGGTCGCCGTGCCGGTGCTCGTCCTCGCCGGGGAGAACGACCCGCGCTGCCCGATCCGGCAGATCGAGAACTACCTGGAACGCCTCGCCGGCCGCGGTGTCCCGCACCAGGTCTACCGGTACGACGCCGGGCACGGCTCGCTGGTGGACGACGAGCGGGTCCGCCAGGCCAGGGTGGAACTCGACTTCGTGGCGCGGCATCTGCCCTGACCCGCCCGCGCGACCGCGCTGTCAGTTTCTCTGCGGTGGTCTGGCAGTTTCCCTGCGGTCGACGGCGCTGTCACCAGTAGCGGAACATGCCCCGGACGGCGCTGGGGCGCAGGCGTTGCAGCTCGGTCAGTTCGGTGCAGGCGGCGTACCCACAGTCGGGGCACACCGCGTCCGCCGCCCGGCAACACACCGACTCCCCGTCCACGTCCAGCACCGAGGCGATCGGCATCCGCCGCCGCCACCGCCCGGACCGCAGCGCCCGCAGCCCGGCGCGGGAGTTCATCACCGGCAGCCCGGCTCCGATGCACGCCAGCAGCCGGTCGATCACCGCGGCCCGCTCACCGCCGGCCAGGTACAGCTCGTCGTAGCCGTAGTACGGGGTGTGGAAGTAGAACATGACCCCGGCCACGGGCAACGCCGTGTCCTGCACCCAGGTCAGGAAGGGCTCGATCCCGCCCGCCGTGTGGCGGTCCACGGTGTAGATCAGCGCGACCCGGGGGTGGCCGCCCGTCCGGACCGCCTGCTCGACCTGCGCGAAGTGGTGCCCGCGGCGCAGTTCGTAACTGCCGGGCGGCCCGTCCATCGAGACCCACACCGTGTCCGCCGCCCGGGTCAGGCCGCGGGTGCCGTTGGTGTAGACGTGGACGTGGAAGAAGCCGATCCGGCGAGCCTCGGCGATGACGTCGTCCAGGTCGTGCCCGCCGTCACGCCACAGCATCGGTTCCCCGCCGCTGAAGTACAGCTCCCGGAAGCCGCGGGCGTGGGCGTCCCGCATCGCCGCGCGCAACTGCTCCCAGCCGAGGTCCGGGCGCCCGGTGTTCGCGACCGCGCAGCCCCGGCAGGCGAAGTTGCACCGGTCCGTCACCGCGATGCCGTAGATCAGCGGGAGCACCTGTCGCAGCACCAGGAAGCGCCAGAGGTACCCCAGGTAGAACAACACCTGCCCCGGCCGCGAGCTGCCGACCGTCACGGATCCGTTGGGCGCGTAGGGTTTCACGCCACGTCCCCGGCAGGCCCGTGCTCGGCCGTCAGCTCCGCCCACAACGGCTCGATCAGGTGGTAGGTGACCCAGCGCTCCAGGTCGTGGTAGCGGTCGTACCCGGACGGGGTGAGCCGGACCTCGTCACCGCAGCTGCGGGACCAGCCCATCAGCCGGGGCAGGGTGCGCAGCAGTGCCGCGACCGGATGCCGCAGCAGGGGATCGTCGCCGGCCACCGGCACCGATCCGGTGTACGCCTGCCAGAACGCCCGGTAGGCGGCCGCGGCGGGCCTCGGCAGCCGGGTGTACCGGGCCACCGGCAACTGCCCGGCCTCCACCCGTTCCCGGTAGGGCCGCAGGCCGAAGTGGTTGACGCAGAACAGTTCCCCCGTGAAGGAGGCCGCACCGGCGCCGAGCCCGAGGTAGTACGGCCGGGTGATCGAGGAGTACGCCGGTGATCCGGGCCGGTGGAAGGTCCACACCGAACGCCGCTCGTAGCCGTGCAGCGCCGCCAGGCCGGTGGCGTCGCGCAGCAGGTCGTGCTCCCGCCGACGGCGATGCCGGGCCTTGCCGAACGGGGTGTACCCGAAGCGCATCAAGGGATACGTGGACACCTGGTGCGCTCCGAGACGGAAGCAGGCGGCCAGGTCGTCCAGGAAGGTCCGGGCGTCGTCGTAGCCGGTGTCGAAGATGAGGTCCACGTCCACCACGTCGAAGGCACCCAGCGCGGTCTCGACGGCCTGCCGGTTGGTCCGCGGACTGCCCGGGCGGCGCAGATGGCGCAGGACGCCCTCGTCGAAGGACTGCACACCCACGCTCACGTACGTGAAACCCAGGTCCCGCAGGCGGTCGGCACCCTGCGGGGTCAGGTGCCCGGGCAGCACCTCGATGGCGCGTTCGGCGGTCACGGGCAGCCGGGTGAGCAGGGGTTCCAGCTCGTCCAGGCAGAGGGTCGGGGTGCCCCCGCCGACGTACAGCGACCCGAACGGGCCCGGCAGCGCGTCCAGGTACGACGCGGCCTCCCGCTGCAGGCACCGCAGGTACCCGGCCACCAGGTCGGCCCGGTGCTCCACCTTGTTGTACGGGCAGAACGGGCAGACCGGCCGGCAGAACGGGATGTGCACGTACAGTCCGGGCGGCCCGGCGTAGGCACCCGCCACGGCGGCAGCGGTCAGGTCCGGTCCCGGCTCCCGGAACCGGACCCCGAGATGACGTCCCACGGCCACAGCCTTCGCCCTCCCCGGCCCGCCGCCCGACGCCGCCCGACGCTGCCCGACGCCGCCCGCCGCTCAGCGCCGCCAGGTCCGGGTCGTCGTGGTGACGTTGCCGGCCAGGTCCACGGCCCGGATCTGGGCCCGCAGCGTGTGGCCGTAGCCGCGGGTCCTGACCGAGAAGGTGTACGGCCGGGAGGTGTCCGTTCCGGCGAGCCTGCCGTTGATCCACAGCTCGACCCGGGACAGCCCCCCGGTGTCGCTCGCGTTCACCGCGACGGACACCGTGTTGCCCACCCACGCCTTGTTACGCGGCGCGCGGGTCACCGTGAGCGCGGGGGCCACATTGTCGATCATCACCGCCCGGTTGACGTCGCTGACGTTCCCGCGCCGGTCGTACGCCCGCAGTCCGAGCACCACCCGTGGGGAGTACATCGCGCCCGACGGCCAGGTCAGCACATACGGTGCCGTCCGCGAGGTGGCGACCAGCCAGCCGTTGACGTACAGCTCGACCCGGCTGATCCCCGAGTCGTCGGTGGCGTTCGCCCCGACCACGATCGTGCCGCGCAACCTCGCGCCGTCGGCCGGGGACGCGAAGGACAGCGCGGGCGGCGTGGTGTCCAGGGGGATCGAGGAGTTCGCGGCGACGTCGAGGTAGTCGCTGTCGATGTTGATCCGGACCCCGCCGTAGGTCTCGTCATGGCCCCCGCGGAACTGCTTGGCCCGCTGGTGCGCCGACCAGAACTCGCTCGGCACCACAGCGTCGTCGGTGGTGGCCACCTGGTCCCAGCGGGCGAAGAAGATCTGGTCCGGACGGGCGTAGGCGGCGTTGTTGTAGCTGTCCGCCAGATCGGCGATCGCGCCGTTGGCGCTGCTGTACACCGAGGACCGGTAGCCGCGGGCGTGCAACTGGGTGGTCCAGGCCGACAGGAACTGCAGGACGGCCGTGCTGCAGGCCGCACCGCGCGGATACGACTCCATGTCGAAGGTGATGGCGCTGCCCTGCCCCATACCGAGGTCGTACGCGAGATTCGCGGCGTCCTCGGCGGCGGCGGTGCCCTGGGCGGCGGCCCTGGCCGGGTCGATCCGGTTGCCGAACGTCGTGCAGGGCGCCTGCAGGCCCACGTACAGCGGCAGCAGATGCCAGCCCTGCGCGCTCTGCCGGGCCACCCAGTCGGCGGTCAGGTTCGGCTGCAGGCAGGCCCGGGAGGCCCCGCCGACGTACACCCCGATCGTCCGGTACGTCGAGCCGGTCAGCCAGGCATCCATCGCGGTCGAGGACGGCGCGGTGCAGGCGTCGAAACCGTTGCCGTTGAAGGTACCCGGGACCTCCACCCAGCTCGTGGCGGCCGAGGCGGACACCCTGCCGGCCACCCCGCTGCGGGGCAGCAGCAGGTCCGGCGCGGGCGACGGGGCGGACGGCCGCGGCGCGCGCACCCCGGAACCCGCCGGTGCGCCGTCCGTACCGGATCCCGCGGCGGCGGTCAGGTCCACGCTCGCGGTGGCCAGGATCCGGGACACCCCGGCCGGGTCCGGGGAATAGGCGGCGGACAGCATCACGCCCGGATCGGTCAGAGCGAGGGTGGACAGCTGCCCGGTGGTCGCGGGGACCTTCGACGGGACGGCCTGCCCGGCGGGAACCCGCAGCGTCGGGGACGGCACCGTCCGGTCGCTGACCGCGTCGAGGGGTTCCAGCAGCAGGGCGTCGACGAGGCCACGGATCCCGTCCGGACACTGCTGGTCGCTGCCCGGGTGCCCGAGGTACACGATGTGCCGGTCGAACCGGACGCAGGTCTGCGGCTGCTCGGCCAGGTCCACCACCGGCCAGTCCTGCGGCACCTGCAACCGCAGCCCCAGGTAGCTCACGGACTTGGTGGCGGCCGGAGCGGCCGCGGACGCGGTCCCGGCGACGGCCGCGGCACAGGCCCCGGCGGCGAGCGTGGCGACGACGGCGAACCCCACGCGCCGGGACCGGCGGAGCGCGTACATGCGAGCGGTGTTTCCTTTCCCGTCGGAAAGCCAGGCTTCCCGTCGGATAGCCAGGCTTCCCGTCGGAACGCCAGGCTTCCCCGTCGGAACGCCTGGCCCGCGAACTCCCCTGGACCGGCCTTCGGGGTGCCGCGGCCACGGACGTCTGCGGTCCCCGGGGCGCCGGCAGCCGGTGCCCGTCGCGGACGCTACCACGCACGTCGATCACCCCATGCCGGGAACACCGCAGCCGGGGCGGGGATCGGGCGTTCGGCCGAGAACGGCGACGGCGACCCCCGGCAGTGCCGGGGGTCGCCGTCGGTGCAGCTGAGTCGGTGCAGGTGGAACGCGCGTCGTGCCGCGGGCTCGGCGGGCTGAGGGAGTCAGCGGGCTGAGGGAGTCGGCGGGCCGGGGTCAGCCGCCTGCCGTGCTCAGCTCTCGACCACTTCGGCCGTGCTCAGCTCCAGCTCTCGACCAGTTCGGCCGCGACCAGCTCGGCGATCTGGGCGGTGTTCAGGGCCGCACCCTTGCGCAGGTTGTCGCCGCAGACGAACAGGTCGAGGGTGTTCGGGAAGTCCAGGGCCTGCCGGATCCGGCCGACGAAGGTCGGGTCGCTGCCCACCACGTCGGACGGGGTCGGGAACTCCTTGGCCTCCGGGTCGTCGAGGATGACCACGCTCGGGGCGTCCATCAGCGTGGCCCGCGCCTCCTCGACCGTGACCGGCTTCTGGAAGACCGCGTGCACGGCGAGGGAGTGCGTGGTGACGACCGGCACCCGCACGCAGGTGGCCGACACCTTGAGGTCCGGGATGCCGAGGATCTTGCGGGACTCGCTGCGAACCTTGAGTTCCTCGCTGGTCCAGCCGTCGTCCTTCATCGAGCCGGCCCACGGCACGACGTTGAGTGCCAGCGGCGCGGGGAACGGCGAGTCCTCGCCGAGCTTGTCCGCGATGGCCCGGCGGACGTCCCCGGTCGTCTGGCCGAGCGTGCGCTCCCCGGCGACGACCTCGAGCTCGTCGTACAGCCGGTCGACGCCGGGCTGCCCCGCCCCGGAGGCCGCCTGGTAGGAGGCGACCACGAGCTCGGTCAGGCCGTACACCCGGTGCAGCGCACCGAGGGCGTCCATCATGGTCAGCGTCGTGCAGTTCGGGTTCGCGATGATGCCGCGCGGCCGGTTGCGGACCTGCGCCGGGTTCACCTCGGGGACCACCAGCGGGATGTCCGGGTCCATCCGGAAGGCGCCGGAGTTGTCCACGACCACGACGCCCCGGGCGGCGGCGATCGGACCCCAGTGCGCGGAGATCTCGTCCGGCACGTCGAACATCGCGACGTCGACGCCGTCGAACACCTCCGGGGCCAGGGCCTGGACCTCGACCTGCTCGCCGCGGACGGTCAGCCGCTTGCCGGCCGAGCGCGCCGAGGCCACCAGGCGGATCTCGCCCCAGACGTCCTGACGGGTGGAGAGGATCCTGAGCATCACCGAGCCGACGGCGCCGGTGGCCCCGACGACGGCGAGGGTGGGCTTGCGGGTGGGTGCGGTCATCGTCCGGTACCTCCGTACACGACGGCCTCGACCTTGTCTGCGTCCAGCCCGAACGCGGTGTGCACCGCCCGCACGGCGGTGTCCACGTCGTCGGACCGGGTGACCACGGAGACACGGATCTCCGAGGTGCTGATCATCTCGATGTTCACCCCGGCCTCGGCCAGCGCGGCGAAGAACCGCGCCGAGACCCCGGGGTGGCTGCGCATCCCCGCGCCGATCAACGAGACCTTGCCGATCTGGTCGTCGTAGAGCAGCGAGTCGAAGCCGATGTCCTCGCGCGCCTTCTGCAGCACGCTCATCGCCTTCTGGACGTCGGACTTCGGCAGCGTGAACGACACGTCCGTGAGGCCGGTGGCCGCGGCGGACACGTTCTGCACGATCATGTCGAGGTTGACATCGGCCGTGGCGACCGCCTCGAAGATGGCGGCCGCCTTGCCCGGCTTGTCCGGAACCCCCACCACGGTGACCTTCGCCTCGCTGCGGTCGTGCGCAACGCCCGAGATGATCGGGTCTTCCATCTGCTTCCCTTCCGCGGAGTTCAACGGCTCGTCGGTCACCCAGGTACCGGAGCGCTGGCTGAACGACGACCGCACGTGCACCTTGACCCCGAACCTGCGGGCGTATTCCACGCACCGCAAGTGGAGCACCTTCGCCCCGGACGCGGCCATCTCCAGCATCTCCTCGCTGGAGATGCGGTCGATCCGCCGCGCCGTGGGCACGATCCGCGGGTCGGCGGTGAAGACGCCGTCCACGTCGGTGTAGATCTCGCAGACGTCGGCCCCCATCGCCGCTGCCAGGGCGACCGCCGTCGTGTCAGAGGCACCCCGACCCAGCGTCGTGACGTCCTTGGTGTCCGGGCTGACGCCCTGGAACCCGGCGATGATCGCGACGTCGCCCTCGGCCAGGCAGGAGCTGATCCGGCTCGGGGTGATGTCGATGATCCGCGCGTCACCGTGCTGGGCCGTGGTGATGACCCCCGCCTGGCTGCCGGTGAACGACCGGGCGTGGACGCCCTCGACCTCGATCGCCATCGCCAGCAGGGCCGCCGACATCCGCTCCCCCGCGGTCAGCAGCATGTCCAGCTCGCGCGGCGGCGGCGTCGGGGTGACCTCATGGGCCAGGTCGAGCAGCTCGTCGGTGGTGTCGCCCATCGCCGAGACGATGACGACGACGTCGTTCCCGGCCTGTTTCGTCGTGACGATACGTTTCGCCACCCGCTTGATGCCCTCGGCATCCGCGACGGAGGATCCCCCGTACTTCTGCACGACCAGGCCCACGGTTGGCTCTCCACTTCTCGGGCGCTGCTCGACTCCGGTTGGCCACTGGGCAGCGGCATCGGTCCGGGCAGCGGCATCGGTTGATCAGCGGGTACGACCCACCCCTCGGGCGGCCGATGGCGCTCCCGCCGGGCCAGAGTCTACCGGCGGGTCCCCCCAGCGCCCGCTGCGTCCGGATGTCGGGAAATCCTTCGGCGTGGCGCGGACCAGGGCAGATCTTCGCCTCAGGGGCAGACGCGGCGGAGCACCTGCGGCATGATCAGGCGCGGGCCGGGCGGCAATCCGACGCCCCCGGCACCTGCGCTGATGAGGGGGAAGGATGGACGGCAGCACCGTGCCGTGGCAGGGACCGCCGCCCGAGGCGGGTGAGGCGGCCGCCGGAGAGGGGACCACCGGCGACGGGGTCACCAGCGCCGGGGCCTCGGGAGCGGGGACCGGCATCGTGGCCCGCGGGGTCCGGCGCACGTTCGGCTCGGTGGTCGCGGTCGCGGAGATGGACCTTGACGTGCCGGCCGGGCAGGTGACCGCGCTGGTCGGGCCGAACGGCGCGGGGAAGACCACCCTGCTGCTCACGCTGGCGACGCTGCTGGTCCCCGACGCCGGGCGGATCACCGTTGCCGGGCACGACCCGGTGGCCGAACCGGTCGCGGTGCGGGCCGTGTGCGGCTGGATGCCCGACGCCTTCGGGACCTGGGAGACACTCACCGCGCAGGAGGTGCTGGCCACCGTCGCCGACGCCTACCGGGTGCCGCGGGCCGCCGCCCGGGAACGGATCCGGGAACTGCTGGAGCTGGTGCACCTGGAGGACCTGGCCGACCGGCCGACGCAGGTGCTGTCCCGGGGCCAGAAGCAGCGGCTCGGCCTGGCCCGGGCCCTGGTCCACGACCCGCAGGTACTGCTGCTCGACGAACCCGCCTCCGGGCTGGACCCGCGGTCGCGGATCGAGCTGCGCGGGATCGTCCG
>DASTGO010000392.1:0-5805 GCA_035719045.1 Kineosporiaceae bacterium
AGGTGCGCGACCTGGTCGAGGGCGATGCCGGTTCCGGCGAGGGCCCGCAGTTCGCGACCGCGCTGCACGCCGTGGTCGAGCTGGACACCGGGCGGACCCGGCTGGCCAGCGCCGGGCACCCGCCGCCCCTGGTGCACCGCCCGGGGGAGGGCAGCCGGGTCGCCACGGTGCCGCCCGGCCCCCCGCTGGGCCTGGGCGGCGGGCATCCGGAGACCGAGTTCGTCCTGCCCGAGGGAGGCAGCCTGCTGCTGTTCACCGACGGGCTGGTCGAGGACCGCTCCCGGGACCTGGATGCCGGGATGGGTGAACTGGCCGCCCGGCTCGCGGAGCAGGCCGGGCCCGAGGTGGCCGGGGTCCTGGCCCGGATCCTGGACGGGCTGAGGGCGGGCGAGGCCGCCGACGACGTCGCGGTCGTGCTGGTCCGCCGCGACGGCGGTCCTGGCTGGGCTCCGTCGCAGGGCGCTGATGAACCGGCGCATCGCGACGGTTGAGCGCGGCGAGGGCGGGTAACGGCCCGGTCGACGGCAGGCGGACCGGGAGGTGGTCGGCAATGGCGCGGATCGCGTCGGAGGTACTGATCGAGCGGCTGACCGCATGGGGTGTGGACACCGTCTTCGGGATCCCCGGCGACGGGATCAACGGGATCATGGAGGGCCTGCGCCGGCATGCCGACCGGGTGCGGTTCTTCCTCGTGCACCACGAGGAGGCCGCGGCATTCATGGCCACCGGGTACGCGAAGGCCACCGGACGGCTGGGCGTCTGCCTGGCCACCTCCGGTCCCGGGGCGATCCACCTGCTCAACGGGCTGTACGACGCCAAGCTCGACCACATCCCGGTGCTGGCGATCACCGGGATGCAGGAGACCTCGGTGCTCGGCACCGGCTACCAGCAGGAGGTGCACACCGACCACCTGTTCGCCGACGTCGCCGAGTACAACCTCGTCATCAGCAACCCCGCCCAGCTGCCCGGCGTGGTCGACCTGGCGATCCGGACCGCGCTGAGCCGGCGTGGCGTCGCCCATCTGAGCCTGCCCAACGACATCCAGGTGGCACCGGCCGGCGCCGAGCCGTACGAGCACGTCGCCCCGGCCCGCTCCCCCCGGACCGCACCGGTCTACCTGCCCCCGTCGGGACTGCCCCGGCCGCAGGACGTGCAGGCCGCCGCCAGGGTGCTCAACGAGGGGGAGCGGATCGCGATTCTCGCGGGTGCGGGGGCGCTGCACGCCCGGGAGGAGGTGCTGCAGGCCGCCGACCGGCTCGCCGCACCGGTGGTGAAGACGCTGCCCGGGAAGGCGGTCATCCCGGACGACCACCCGTACGCCGTGGGCGGGATCGGGCTGCTCGGCACCCGGCCCGGGGAGGAGCTGATCGAGGACTGCGACACCCTGCTCATGGTCGGCACCAACTTCCCGTACACCAAGCATCTGCCACCCGCGGGGAAGGCCCGTGTGGTGCAGATCGAGGCGGATCCGGTACGGGCCGGCAACCGGCTGCCCACCGAGGTGCCGATGGTGGCCGACGCGAAGGAGGGTCTGGCGGCGCTGCTGCCGATGCTGGTGCGCAAGTCCGACCGCGGCCATCTGGAGAAGTACCAGCGGGCGATGCGCGCCTGGCGGGAGGACATGGCCGACCTGGAGTCCCCGAGGCGGGACCCGATCGCACCCCAGTACCCGATCTCCGTCGTCGACGCGCTGGCCGCCGACGACGCCATCCTCACCTGCGACAGCGGCACGATCGCGACCTGGGCTGCCCGGCACTGGACGATCCGTGGGGACCGGCAGTTCTTCCTGTCCGGCAACCTCGCCACGATGGCCCCCGGGCTGCCGTACGCGATCGCGATGCAGCACGCCTTCCCCGGCCGGCAGGTGATCGCCTACGTCGGTGACGGCGGATTCGCGATGCTGATGGCCGAGTTCCTCACTGCGGTCCGGTCGGGACTGCCGATCATCGTGGTGGTGAACAACAACAGCTCCCTGGGCCAGATCCTCTGGGAGCAGATGGTCCTCGGCTATCCCGAGCACGGCGTGCGGTTCCCGGCCCCGGTGGCGGACTTCGCCGCCTGGGCCACCGCCTGCGGGGGACTGGGGATCAAGGTGAGCCACCCGAAGGGTGTGGAGCCCGCGATCCGGGACGCCCTGCGGAACGGCGGTGCCTGCCTGGTCGACGTGGACGTGGACCCGAACGAACCGCCGCTGCCCGGCAAGGTCGCCTACGGGCAGGCGAAGAAGTTCGCCGAGGCGTGGCTGAAGGGGCAGCCGCACAAGGCCGCGATCGCCACCACCCTGTTCAAGGACAAGATCGAACAGCTGAGGCGGTGAGCCCGGCATGGGGCGGTGGACGGACAGGGAGGCATCCGGCGACGGGTTGCAGGTCGATGTCCGGCAGCTGCAGCGGGCGCTGCGGGACCGGGTGGACGGTGAGATCCGTTTCGACGCGGGGTCGCGCGGGGCGTACAGCACGGATGCGTCGAACTACCGGCAGGTCCCGATCGGGGTGGTCGTCCCGCGCAGCGTGGAGGCCGGGGCGGAGGCGATCGCGGTCTGCCACGAGCTGCGGGCACCGGTGATCTCCCGCGGCGGCGGTACCAGCCTGGCCGGGCAGACCTGCAACGCCGCGGTGATCCTGGACTGGTCGAAGTACTGCCACCGGCTGCTGTCCGTCGACGAGAGCTCCCGCGCGCGACCGGCGGTCAGGCCGGTGCGGCTGTGCCGCTCAGGTTGCGGGCGTACCGGCGGACGAAGCCGCGCAGCAGCAGCGGCGGGTGGACCACGGCGCCGGCCCGGGCCGCGGCCTTGAGCTCTTCGGCCTGGTCCGGGGCGAAGTAGCCGGCGTGCCGGTAGACCTCGATCCGGGTACAGATCCCGGGGACGTCGAGTTCGGGGTGGAACTGGGTGGCGTAGACGTTCGCCCCGACCCGGAACGCCTGCACCGGACAGGTTGCCGAGGATGCCAGCAGCACCACGTGCCGGGGCAGCCGGCTGATCGCCTCCTTGTGGCCGACGAAGGCGTCGAAGGTGGGCGGGAGGGCGCCGAACAGGGGGTCCCGGCGGCCGTCCCCCGTCAGGGTCACGGTGACCGCGCCGACCGGTTCGGCGTAGGTGCGGTCGATCACGGCACCCTGGTGCAGGCCGAGGGTCCCGATCCCGTAGCAGGCGCCGAAGAACGGGAAGTCGGCGGCGACCACCTGGTCGAGCAGAGCCCGCAGCTCACCCTCGACCCGTTGCTGGACGGGCGATTTGGCCTCCGGCGGGTCCCCCGAGTTGAAGGGGCTGCCACCGAGCAGGATCCCCGACCAGTCCGCCGGGTCGAGGTCGCCCAGCGGCCCGCGTTCCAGCCGGATCCGCCGCAACTGCCCCTCCCGTAGTCCGGAGAAGGTCAGGAAGGCCTGGTACTCCTCGTCCGCGGCGGTGTCCTCGGCGCGGGTGGCCAGGAGCAGGAACGGCTTCACGGCGCGCAGCCTAGTGCCGGCCGGGTACGGCGCCGCAGCGAACCGCGCCCGGTCCGTTCAGTCGCCCTCGACCACGATCCGGACCGGGGTGCCCGCCTCGATGGTCCGCGAGACCGTGCAGGTGCGGTCATGGGAGGCCCGGACCGCCCGCGGCAGGATCTCCCGGGCGGCGTCACCGGCCTCGCCCGGGGGGAACGTCACCTGGAAGGTCAGGCGGATGTCTCGCAGGAGGTTCCCGCCGTCGTCGCGGACGGCCTCGGCGTCGACCACGGCCCGGAACGTCTCGGCCGGGGAACGCCGCCCGGTGACCACGTCCACGTCCACCGCCGAGCAGCCGGCGATTGCCGCCAGCAGCAGTTCGACCGGGGTGAAGGCCTCCCCGGCCTTGCTGCCGAAGCGGAGTTCGCCGCCGCGGGCGTTGCGGGCGAGGTAGACGCCTTCGTCGAGGCGTTCCAGGGTGACCTGCCGGTGGCTCTGCTCGGACATGTCCCGGATCCTCGCAGAGGGCCCCGGAGGCCGCCCGCGGAGGTCAGGCCGCCCGCACTGTCAGGCGCCAGCGGAGGTCAGCGGGTCGTGTCCCGCAGGGCGCGGATCGCGTGCACCGCCCGGCCGACCGCGGCGGGGTCGTCCGCGGTGATCTCCCAGTCGGGTTCGGGGTGGCCGTTGACGTGCAGTGCCAGGGTGGCCCGGACGGTCCCGTCGGACTCGATGTACGCGCCGGTCTCGCACAGCACCCCGGACAGCGGGAAGGTCGAGATCCGGGTCCGCGAGGTCGGGTCGTCGGGATCGCGGTCGCGCAGGCCCCCGGCAGGGATGCTGATCACGGAGATGTCCGCGCAGCGCCGGCACAGGTAGGCGAAGGCCGGCCCCCGGTGCGTCGTGCCGGCCAGGACCCGGACGTGCTCGCAGCCGTCCGGGGACAGGGCGTCGAGGGTCTGTACGGCCAACGACTCGGCGGCCGCCAGGACCTCCGCCTGGTGGAACTGAGACGGCACGGGACCCTCCAGAGTCGTTGGTCGGGACCTACGAGACATCACTGTATGCAGTAACGCGATTACGCACAGCTATTTCGGGGAAGAATCCTGCGGCTGGCGGTCGCGGCCCGGCCCTGCTGAGGGTCCGGTCCGACGGGCCTGGGAGGTGCACGGTCGCCGGTCAGGCAGCCGTTGCCGCCCAGGAGGGGAGCGGCGGGAGCGGTCCCGGATCGGCCCGCGCTGATCGCCACCCTGCGTGCGGTGGCGGGATGCTAGCGGCCGTCCCCTGATCACCGCACCCCCCTGTCTGCGGCCCGGAGCTGCGGGGGTGCGTGTGGTGCGGGTCAGCCGGCGCCCAGACAGAGGAAGGAGGCGGCCGCGGCCACGGCCGCCGGGAGCTGCCCCGCCTGGCGACGGCCGTCCCGCAGCGCCTCGGCCAGGTCGCGGCCCGCACGCAACGCCCCGTGCAGGCCGGTCATCAACCCGACGGCGGCCTCGTCCTCGACCGGGACCACGCTGGCCACCACGGCCCGCGTGCCCAACGGCACCAGGGCGTTGGCCAGGCCCAGCAACTCGTCGGCACCGGCGGGAGCCGCCAGCCCGGAGTCGCAGCTGGACAGCACCAGCCTTCGCGGGGCCCGGTGCAGGCGCTGCAGGTCGTAGCAGGTGAGCGGGCCGTCATCGAGGTGCAGGGCGGAGAACAGCGGGCTGTCGGCGCGGAAAGTGCCGTGCGCGGCGATGTGGACCAGATCCGCGCCGTCGATGGCCCGCAGCACCGCCTGCACCCCGGCCGCGCCGTCGGTGAGGACGACCGGCCGGTCAGGCCCGCCGGCCGCACCGGCCGCCACCTCGGTGACCTCGCCGCCGCCGGAGGCCAGACCGGGGCCGCGGACCAGCACAACCCGGCCGCCGCCCGTCGCCGGGACCTCCCGCGCCCGCAGCCAGCTCGCCGCCGAAGGCGCCACGGCGACCACCCGATCGCGCAGCTGCGGCAGCAGGCCCCAGGGCACCGCGTGCAGCCGCCCCGGCGGGACCACGACGATCCGCCCGTCACCCGCACCGAGCCGGTCCACGGCGTCGCCGAGCAGCAGTTCCTGCAGGAGCGCACCGGCCCGCACCAGCTCCTGGTGCAGCCGTCCCGGATCCCGGTGCGACATCCCGTACGCAAGCCGGGTCAGCGTGAACCGCGCGAACTCCACCTCGGCATGCGCCTGACCCGCCGATCCGGCCCGGTGCCGGGTCACCCGGCCTGCCCCGCAGACCAGGACGTGCAGCCGCCCGTCGACCTCGACGAGCTCCACCAGCCGGTCGTCCGGCTCGAGCGCGGCGAGCACCCGCCGGGAGACCGAGTGCGGGTCCGCGCTCCGGCCGGGCCCGCCGGGCG
>DASTGO010000393.1:0-10385 GCA_035719045.1 Kineosporiaceae bacterium
CGCGCTGACCTCGTTCGGCGCCGGCCCGGCCGCCGCGACGGTCCGGGCGGTGGAGGTGGCGCCCAGCGCTCTCGCCCTGCAGCAGGCCCTTCCCGGTCCCGGAGACCGGCTGTCCACCCCGCCGTCCCAGGTGTCCCTGACCTTCGACCAGGCCCTGAAGTCCGCCGACCTCACGGTCAGCGGCCCGGCCGGGGACGCGACCAGCGGCAGCGCGGTGATCTCCGGCAGCACCATCACCCAGCGGCTGGTCACGGGCCTCCCCGCGGGCGTCTACACCGTCACCTACACCGCCCACGGCACCGGCAGACCTGCCGGCAGCAGCTACCGCTTCACCCTGGCCGCGGCCTCCTCGTCACCGACCCCGACCACGCCGTCGGTCACGTACTCCCCGGGCGGCTCCGCCACGGGATCGGCTGCCACGCAGGCCGGCGTGGGCACGTCCGGCGCCGCGGCCACGGTCGTCCCGTCCTCGACCTCCGCCGGGCTCTCCTCGACCGGGCCACGCGCGTCCACCGCGACCACCCACGAACGGAACACGCCGACCGTCACCGGGTCCGTGACGGACACGCCCTCCGGTTCGGCGACGGCCCGGATCGCCCCGGACGAGCCGGAGGCCGCCCACGAGATCAAGGCGATCGCGGCCGCGTCCAACACGATCGGCGCCTGGCTGATCGGGATCGCGGTACTGCTGCAGGCCGGGGCGTCGCTGTGGGGGCTGTGGAAGTGGCGCAACACCCCGGCCCCGGCCCACCGCGCCGACGAACTGGACGAGGACGACCTGCTCGTCACCGACCTGCACCTCGCCGCGAGCCTGGCCAACCGTCCGTGGACCGGAGAGTTCCCGCTCCCGCGCAACGATCCCGACGGCCGCTTCCCGGCGATCCCACCCCGCCGCCCGCCGAGCGCCTGACCGGCCCTGACGCCGACCGGACACCCGACGACCGGGCACCCGACGACGAGCGCCGTGCCACCGGATCACGGCGGCACGGCGCGGGTCGACCGGGCGGGGCGCCGGGCCCGGACCGACCGGTTCAGGGTCGGTCCGGGTCAGCCGGCCGGGCTCAGGCGCTGGCGGCCTGCAGGCCCTCGTCGAGCGCGGCGAGGAAGTCCTCGGTGGTCAGCCACGGCTGCTCCGGGCCCACCAGCAGCGCGAGGTCCTTGGTCATCTTCCCGGACTCGACCGTCTGCACGCAGACCCGCTCGAGGGTCTGCGCGAACCCGATCACCTCGGGGGTGCCGTCCAGCTTGCCGCGGTGCTTCAGGCCGCCGGTCCAGGCGTAGATGGACGCGATGGGGTTGGTCGAGGTCGGCTTGCCCTGCTGGTGCTGCCGGTAGTGCCGGGTGACGGTGCCGTGGGCGGCCTCCGCCTCGACGGTCCTGCCGTCCGGGGTCATCAGAACGCTGGTCATCAGGCCGAGGGAGCCGAAGCCCTGGGCCACGGTGTCGGACTGCACGTCGCCGTCGTAGTTCTTGCACGCCCAGACGTAGCCGCCCTCCCACTTCATCGCGGCGGCCACCATGTCGTCGATGAGCCGGTGCTCATACGTCAGCCCGGCGGCGGCGAACTGGTCCTTGAACTCCTTCTCGAAGACCTCGGCGAAGATGTCCTTGAAGGCGCCGTCGTAGGCCTTGAGGATCGTGTTCTTGGTCGACAGGTACACCGGGTAGCCCCGCTGCAGCCCGTAGGAGAACGAGGCGCGGGCGAAGTCGGCGATCGACTTGTTGAAGTTGTACATGCCCATCGCCACCCCGCCGTCCGGGCCGTAGTTGGCCACGACGTGCTGGATCGGCTCGGAGCCGTCCTCCGGGGTGAACGTGATCGTGACCTGGCCGGCGCCGGGGACCTTGAAGTTGGTCGCCTTGTACTGGTCGCCGTGGGCGTGCCGGCCGATGACGATCGGCTTGGTCCAGCCGGGGACCAGCCGCGGGATGTTGCTGATGATGATCGGCTCACGGAACACCACGCCGCCGAGGATGTTGCGGATCGTCCCGTTCGGGGACACCCACATCTTCTTCAGACCGAACTCCTCGACCCGGGCCTCGTCGGGGGTGATGGTGGCGCACTTGACGCCGACGCCGTGCTCCTTGATGGCGTTCGCCGCGTCGACGGTCACCTGGTCGTCGGTGGCGTCACGGTGCTGGATCGACAGGTCGTAGTAGCGCAGGTCGACGTCGAGGTACGGGTGGATGAGGCGGTCCTTGATGAACTGCCAGATGATCCGCGTCATCTCGTCGCCGTCGAGTTCGACGACCGGACCGGCAACCTTGATCTTCGCCACGAGCACTCCTCTTCGACTGTCTTGACGTCAAGATACCGGATGACGGTCCCCTCGGCCCGTGGCGGACGCCACCACCGTCCCTCCGGCGCCCCGCCGCAGCGGCGCCTCGCGCAGCCTAATCGCGGACTCCGGGCCTGACGTGACGGCGGGCCCGCAGACAGGGGCTGGCCTGCGACACCGGGCCGGGCAGCACGCCGGGACCAGGCACTTCAGCCTCGGGCACGGTCGGCCGAACAGAGGAAGGTGGCCCAGCCCAGGCATCCCGGCGGCCCTGGGGCGCCGCCGGACCAGGGCAGCGGGGACTACGTCGTGCTGCACGAGAGCGCCCGCACCCGCGTGGTGCGCCTGCGCAGCCGCCGGGAGGCCGCCGACCGGGCGGGCGTGATCTGGAAGGAACCGCTCGGCCCGGCCGCGGTCCAGCGGCAGCAGCACGAACTGGAGATCCTGCAACGCCTGGCGCATGTGCCGGGGGTCCCCCGGGTGGTCCAGGCCAGCGGCGGCGGCAGCGGCTTCGCCCTGCGGGACGACGGAGGCCGCCCGCTCAGCGCCGTCCTCGCCGACCCCCCTCGCGACGGCCGCGGAGTGACCGACCGCCACCAACTCGTGGACATGGTCGCGATGCTGGCACGGCTGGCCGCAGTGCTGGTCGACGTGCACGCCGCCGGGGTGATCCACGAGGACGTCAACCCGGCCAACATCCTGCTCCGCCCGCCGGACGACGCGCCGGTGCTGATCGACTGGGATCTGGCCACCACGTTCCTGGAAGAGCTCCCGGCGTTCACCCACGTGAACCAGATCGCCGGCACCCTGGCCTACCTGGCGCCGGAGCAGACCGGGCGCACCGGCTACGGCATCGACCCCCGCACCGACCTCTACGGGCTGGGCGCCACCGCCTACGAGTGCTGCACCGGAGCGCCCCCGTTCGGGGACCGCGACCCGCTCTCGCTGGTCCACGACCACCTGGCCCGGGTGCCCGTGCGGGTCGACACGGTGAACCCCCTGGTGCCCCCGGCCCTGGCCGCCGTCGTCGCCCGCCTGCTGGAGAAGGACCCCGACCGCCGCTACCAGAGCGCAGCCGGCCTGCTGCACGATCTGCGCCGGATCCTCGACGAACTGCGCGCGGGCGGGGACCCGGACTTCGCGCCGGGGCAACGGGATGTGCCACGGCGGCTCGGCGGGCCCTCACGGCTGGCCGGTCGCGAGCGCGAGATCGGCTGTCTGCAGGACGCCTTCGAGGAGTCGCTGCGGTCGTCGGGCGGCCTGCTGCTGGTCAGCGGACCGGCCGGGGTCGGCAAGACCTCCCTGGCCGAGGAGCTGCGCCCGGCGGTCACCGCCCGCGGCGGCTGGTTCGTCCGGGGGAAGTTCGACCAGTACCGGCAGGACGGCACCGGTGACGCGGTGGTCCAGGCGATGGAACACCTCGCCCGGCTGCTGCTGGCCGAGCCCGAGACACTGCTGCGCACCCTGCGGGAACGGGTCCTCCCCCGGCTCGGCGACGACGTGCGCCTCCTGGTCGGGATGGTCCCGGGGCTGGCCGCCGTCCTCGGGGTGTCCGGGTCCGAGGAGCCCGGCGACCGGGAGACCGACCCGCGGAAGTTCAGCGCCCGCCTGCTCCGGGCCGCCCGGCACCTGGTGCAGGCGGTCGCCTCCCCGGACCGACCGGTGGTGATGTTCCTCGACGACCTGCAGTGGGCCGGTGACCTGCCCGTCTCGTTCCTCGACGCGATGGTCACCGCCGGGGCGCTGCCGGGCTTCCTGCTGATCGCCGCCTACCGGGACGGTGACATCGACGCCGGGCATCCGCTGCAGGGGATGTTCGGACGCTGGAACCGCCTCGGCCGGGAACCGCGGACCCTCGCGCTGGGTGACCTGCCGGCACCGGCGGTGCGGGTGCTGCTGGCCGAGATGCTCGGGCTCGACCCCGCCACGCCCAGGACCGCAGAACTCGCCGAGGCCTTCGACGGCCGCACCCACGGCAATCCCTTGGAGGTCGTCGAGCTGGTCAACGAGCTGCACCGGGAGGGACTGCTCGACGCCGGCGAGAGCGGGTGGACCTGGGACACCGCGGCGGTCACCCGCTACGTCGCCGCCGTCGGTGACCGGACCCGGATGCTCGCCTCGCGGATCGAGGCGCTGCCCGCGGCTTCGGCCACCGTCATCGACGTCCTGGCCTGCCTCGGCGGCGAGGTACGCCTGGAGTTGCTGGAGCAGCTGTGTGACCTGGGGCCCACCGTCCTCACCGACGCCCTGCAGCCGTGCCTGTCCGCCGGGCTGCTGGTCGCCGTCCAGGACGGGCCCGCCGCGGTCGCGGTGCGGTTCCGCCACGACCGCGTGCGCGAGGGTGCCTACACGCGCCTGTCCCCGGACGCCCGGCGCCGCCGGCACCTGGACCTCGCCCGCCAGCTGTACGCCCACCCGGACACCCGGGCCCGGGCCGCCGAGCACTACCTGGCGGCGTCGACGCAGGTGAGCTCCCCGCAGGAGCGGGTCCGGGTGGCATCCCTGCTCGGATCCACCGCGACGACGATCCGCCTGGTCAACCAGGTCAGCGCGGAGCGCTTCGTGACCGCCGCACGGGGCTTGGTCGCCGGCCTGGAGACTCCCGCAGCCCGGGCCCTGACGACCCGGCTGATGGTCGAACACCATGCCGCCCTGTTCAACCTGGCCCGTTTCGACGACGCCGACGCGCTCTACCACGAACTGGAACAGCGGGGGCTGGAGCCGGTCGCCCTCGCAGCAGCGGCCGGTGTCCAGGTGGTCAGCCTCAACCACCGGGGACGCCCGGCGGAGGCGGTGGCGCTGGCCGTCGCCCTGCTGTCCGAGATCGGGTTCCCGCCGCCCGCGCAGGAGGAGCTGGACGCCGTCAACCGGGCCGGCCTGGCCACCCTGGACGCCTGGGTGGCCGCAGGACCGCAGCCCGGCGAGCTGGACCGGCCGGAGGTGAGCGACCCGCGGATCCGGGCGGCCGCCGTGCTGATCGAACGGGCCGTCCCCGCCGCCTGGTACGTCAACCACCCGCTGATGCCGTGGCTGATGTTCCTCACCCACCGGCTGTGGGTCGAGTACGGTCCCTGCCCGAGCCTGCTCTCGTGCTTCGGCGGGGTCGGGATGACCGGCGTCAACCTGCGCGGCGACTACGGGCTCGGCTATGCGGTGAACCGCCGCGTCCTCGCCGTCGGGCAGGCGCGTGACTGGGAGCCGGACACCTCGCAACTGCTCAACACGCACTCGAACTTCGACACCCCCTACTTCGAGCCGATCGAGCAGGTGATCGAGGAGGCGCTGACCGCCCGGGAACGGCTGCTGCGCTGCGGGGAGCTGCAGTACGCCTCGTACACCTACGTCGGGACGTTGTGGGCCGCCATCGACTGCACCCCCACCCTGGACGCCGTCCAGGCCGAACTGGCCTCGGCGATGACCTTCTGGTCACACACCGGGTACCAGCCCAAGGTGCTGCAGTACACCGGGTACCAGCAGCTGCTGCGCTGTCTGCGCGGCGACACCGACCTGCCCGGGGAGTTCACCGGTCCCGGCTTCGATGACGAGGAGTACCTGCGCGAACTCGGCCCCGACCAGGTCAGCGTCTTCTTCTACCACCTGGTCAAGGGACTGGCCGCGGCGGTCTTCGACCGGTTCGACCAGGCGTACGGGCATGCGCGCACCGCGATGGCGATGCCCGACGCCGCCCCCGGCATGTACCTGTGGACGACGGTCCGCCTGGTGCTCGCGGTGGCCTGCCAGGAGCGCGCCCGCACCGCCGGCGACACCGAGGCCGCCGAACTGGACACCGTCAGCGAGGAGCAGGCCCGATGGCTGGCCGGCCGCGCGGCCGACGCCCCCGACAACTACGGGCACCTGGCGGCGTGGCTGCAGGCGGAACGGGCCTGGACGCGGGGCCGGTTCGAGGAGGCCGCGGTCGCTTTCGACCGGGCGATGACCCAGGCCGGACGACGCCGCCCGTGGCACGCCGCGCTGATCACCGAACGCGCCGGGCGGCTGCACCTGGCCCACGGCCGCCGGGGGTTCGCCCTGGCGCTGCTCGCCCAGGCCTGCGACCTGTACGCCGAGTGGGGCGCCGACGCCAAGGTCGGACTGCTGACCGAGGAGTTCCCCGGGCTGCGGCCGGCTGACAGGCCGGCCGGGGCGGGGAACGGGTCCCTCGGCGGCCGGGGCGGCGGATCCGGACGGGACGGCGACTCCCTGCAACGTGGGAGCACCACCAGCCTGGGCCATGCGCGCCGGAGTACCTCCAGCACCCGGGTCAGCTCCCACGCGATCGACCTGATGGCCGTGTTGCAGGCGTCCCAGGCGCTCAGCGGGGAGACCAACCTGGACCAGCTGCGTCGGCGCGTCGTCGAGGTGCTCGGGGCGATGACCGGCGCGACCGCCGTCCGGCTGGCGCTGTGGAACGAGGACGCCGGTCGGTGGTTCGTCGCCGTGGACGACCTCTCGGCCACCGAACTGTGCGTCGACGACGAGGCCGCGGCGAAGCTGGTGTGCCGGTCCGCGCTGCGCTACGCCGAGCGCACCGGGGAACCGCTGCTGGTACCCGATGCCACCCGCGACGACCGGTTCCGGTCCGATCCGTACCTGGATGGCCTGGCCGGCTGCTCCTTGCTGGTGCTGCCGATCGTGCTCCGCGGGCGGCCGCGGGCGATGCTGCTGCTGGAGAACCGGCTGAGCCTGGGCATGTTCACGCAGGACCGGCTGGACGCCGTCCGGCTGGTCGCCGGTCAGCTCGCGGCGTCCCTGGACAACGCCCTGGCCGAGCGGTTCCGGTCGCTGGTGCAGCGCTCGTCGGAGCTCACCCTGGTCTGCGACCGCACGGCGCGGGTGACCTACGCCAGCGAGGCCGCCACCCGGATGCTGGGCACGGCGGGTGGCCGGCTGCTGGGCAGCTGTGTGCTCGACCTGGTGCACGCCGACGACCGGACGCTGCTGCGCGACTGGCTGGGCAGCGCGCCGCCGGGGCAGGTCCTGGAGTGCCGGGTGACCGCCGACCAGGAGGGACAGCGCTGGGTCGAGATCGCCGCGACCGACCTCACCGCCGACCCCGCCGTGGCAGGACTCG
This sequence comes from Kineosporiaceae bacterium, assembly GCA_035719045.1. Taxonomy (GTDB): domain Bacteria; phylum Actinomycetota; class Actinomycetes; order Actinomycetales; family Kineosporiaceae; genus DASTGO01. The sequence goes on from DASTGO010000393.1 coordinate 7,351, forward strand.
TGCTGCACCTGCGGGACGTCACCGACCGGCGGCGGCTGGAGGCGGAACTCCGGCAGGCGCACAAACTGGAGTCGATGGGACAGCTCGCGGCCGGGGTCGCGCACGAGATCAACACCCCGGTGCAGTTCATCGCGAACAACCTCCAGTTCATCGCCGAGGGGCTGGCCGCGTTCAACCGGCTGCTGGCCGGCTACCGGCAGGCCCTCGGCGGTGGGGTCGCCGGGGGGATCCTGCACGACCTGGAGAACGAGCTCGACGCCGACTTCCTGAGCACGGAGCTGCCGCTGGCGGCTCAGCAGGCGATCGACGGCGCCCGCACGGTGGCCAGGATCATCAGGGCGATGAAGGCGTTCAGCCATCCCGGCAAGGAGGACATGAGTCCGGCGGACCTCAACGACGCCGTCCGCAACGCCCTGGTCATGGCGACGAACGAGATCGAGCACGTGGCGGACGTCGTCCTGGAACTGTCGGAGCTGCCACCGGTCCGGTGCCGCATCGACGACGTCAACCAGGCCCTGCTCAACCTCATCGTCAACGCCGCGCAGGCGATGGCCGAGGTCCGGGCCGCGGGCGGACCCCGGGGCACGCTGACCCTGCGCTCCCGCGTCGTCGGCGACCAGGCCGAGATCCAGGTGTCCGACACCGGCACCGGCATCCCGCCGGAGATCGCCGAACGTGTCTTCGACCAGTTCTTCACCACCAAGCCGGTGGGAGTGGGCACCGGTCAGGGCTTGTCGCTGGCCTACACCCTGATCCGGGACCGGCACCACGGCTCCCTCACGTTCCGCTCCGAGCCGGGTGCGGGCACCACCTTCACCCTCCGCCTGCCGATCTCCCCGCCCACCGGGGAACCGACCGCGACAGCTGACCGCGGGACCGGCCCGTGAGTTGTGCAGTGGCCTCACCCGGAGCCGGTCAGCGGCGTCGGTCCCTCGAACCGGGTCGCCCCGGTCCGGCCGGCGCCCACGGCTGACAGCGGATTCGCGATGTCCTCCAGCGGCTTCCGCTCGGCGTCGACGCCGAAGAACCACGCGATGATCCCGCCGAGCAGCATCACGCCGGCGCCGACGAAGTAGCCGACGGCCAGCGGTCCCCGGTTGGCGCCCTGCCCGACCAGGGCGCCGAAGACGGTCGGGGCGGCGACACCACCGGCCAGCTGAGAGATGGCGAAGAAGAACGAGATCGCCTGGCCGCGCAGCTCCAGCGGGAAGATCTCGCTGACGGTCAGGTACGCCGAGGACGCTCCCGCCGAGGCGAAGAAGAAGATGACGCACCACATCACGGTCTGCGTGGTGGCGCTGAGCACCCCGGCCCGGAACATCAGGGCGCTGACGAACAGCAGCAGCCCGGACAACCCGTACGTCAGCAGGATCATCCTGCGCCGGCCCACGGTGTCGAACAGCGGCCCGAGCAGCAGCGGCCCGAGCAGGTTGCCGACCGCGAACGGGAAGAAGAAGTACCCGATCCGGTCACTGGCGATGTGGTAGAAGTGCCCGAGCACCAGGGCATAGGTGAAGAAGATGGCGTTGTACAGGAACGCCTGCGTCACCATCATCGAGAACCCGAGGAACGAACGGCCCGGGAACCGCCGCAGCATCACGTGGGCGATGTCCCGGTAGCGGATCACGCTGGTGGGCATGATCTCCAGCGCCTTGTCCGGCGGAACCGGTTGCAGCGCAACGCCTTCGGCCTGGACCCGCAGTTCGATCGCATCGACGGTGGCCTCCGCCTCCGCCTCCCGGCCGTGCGTCATCAGCCAGCGCGGGCTCTCCGGGATGGTCCGGCGCAACCCGATGATGACCAGCCCGATCACCGGCCCGATGAGGAAGCCGATCCGCCAGCCGACATCGGTCGGCAGCAGGTGCGGGTTGAGCAGGAAGACCGACGCCGCGGCACCGATCAGCGCGCCCGCCCAGTAGGTCCCGTTGACCGCGATGTCGATCCGGCCGCGGTAGTGCGAGGGGATCAGCTCGTCGATCGCGGAGTTGATCGCGGTGTACTCCCCACCGATCCCCATGCCGGCGACGAACCGGCAGAGCAGCAGGAACCACAGCGAGAAGGACAGCGCGGCCACCCCGCTGAACACCAGGTACAGCGCGAGCGTGAACAGGAACAGCTTCTTGCGGCCGAGATGGTCGGTGAGCCGGCCGAAGACCAGTGCACCCACCACCTCACCCGCCAGATACACACTGCCGACCAGGCCCACCTCGGCGCTGGACAGGGCGAGGGTGCCGCGGTCCTGCAGCACGGTGCCGACACTCGCGACGATCTGGATCTCCAGGCCGTCGAGGATCCACGACACCCCCAGCCCGGCCACCACCAGCCAGTGGAACCGTGTCCAGGGCAGCCGGTCCATCCGGGCCGGAACCAGACTGCGGACCACGTCGAACCGTTGAGCCGCCTGCGAAGTCATGGACCCATCTCCTTGACGTGTCCCGGCCGGCTGATGCCGGGGTCACGGGCCCTTACCCGTCGCGCGGCAGCAGTACACGCCGGGGCGCAGCAGCGACGCCGGCCAGGGAGCGGGCGCGGGATCGGCTCCGGGTCCCCTCCGGACCAGCCCCGGAACCCGCCCCACCAGACCCGGCCCGGATCAACGCCGGGCCGGGCCGGGCCGGGCCTGGCCCGGCGTCCGCCCCTGCCCCGCCCGGCTCGGATCAGCCCCGGGCGGGCGGCACCCATCCCGGGTCCCGGCCGGCGAAGCCGATCAGCCGGTCGAGGGCACCCGCGCCGGCCGGAACCGGAACCTCCTCGGCGAAGAACCCACCGTCGCCGCCGCGGTACTCCGGCGCGATCGTGCCCGCGAAGAACTCCTGGGCCACCGAGCACGCCCGGTCCGATGGCTCCCAGTGCCGGCCGAGGGCACGGGCGAGGTCCCAGCCGTGCACGAGGTACTCGCCCAGGACCATGCCGAGAGCGGCCGGCCCGTCCATCCGCGACTGTGAGAGCAACACCCGGCGCCCCAGCACGTCACCGGAGAGCACCCGGTCGAAGGTGGCCGCCGCCGCCAGGACGATCGAGCGGCAGTCGGTCTC
>DASTGO010000394.1:0-10992 GCA_035719045.1 Kineosporiaceae bacterium
TCGTCCACATAGGCGCTGATCGCCTCCCCGAGGTCGATCAGCTCCGCGGTGGTGACCGGGCGGACCTCGGCCAGCGCCTCGCCCGCCGTGCGCAGCAGCAGCCGGGAGGCCACCCGCAGCCCGGCCAGCAGGGCGCCCGGCCCGCGGTTCTCCCGGGCCTCGGCCGCCCCCAGGGCGACGAACACCTCCCGGGCCCGCGACGGCAGGGCCGGCTGGTCGGTGCCCACCAGGTCGAGGAAGCGGTCCAGGGCCACCCGGGCGGCGGTGCGCACGTCCTGCCCCAGCTTGGGGTCGGCCGTCCCGGCGAGCTCGGGGGTGGCCCGGGTGACCGCCGCCGTCACCGCCTCCACGGCCGCGGCCAGCCGGGGGCGCATGGCGCCGGCCAGCTCAGGCGGCAGCCGCTGCCAGGGGGTCGCGGAGACCAGTTCCTCGGTGGGGATCCCCTCTGTCACCCCGCGATTCTGTCACCACGTGCTAAAAACCGGCCCTCTACTCGCTGCTGCGGTGCGGAGATTCCGACCGGACCTGGGGCGACGATGGGGCAGGGCCGATTCGGCCCGATTCGCCAGTCACCGCCGCAGCCGGGGAGGCCGCCGTGGAGCACCGACTCTCGCGCCAGCACGTCGTGGACATGTGCCGGACCATGCTCGAGCGCGGTTATCTCAAGGCGACCGAGGGGAACGTCTCGGTCCGGATCCCGGGGCACCGGCTGTACGCCGTCACCCCCAGCAACTACGACTACGACAGGATGCGCGTCGAGGACGTCTGCATCGTCGACTTCGACGGCAAGCACGTCCCGGACCCCGGCAGCGACGGGCTGGCGCCCTCGATCGAGTGCGGGATGCACGCGAACATCTACCGGGAGCGCGCGGACGTCAACGCGATCGTGCACACCCACCAGCCGTACGCCTCGGCGCTGGCCTTCCTGCGCAAGGAGATCCCGGCGCTGACCGACGAGCAGGTGCGGTTCCTCGGCCGCAGGGTCCCGATCATCGACTACGCCCCGTCCGGCACCGGCTTCCTGGCCAAGAACGTGCAGAAGAAGGTGGCCGGCGGGGACAACGCCTTCATCATCGCCAACCACGGGATCGTCGCGCTCGGCACCGACCCCGACCGTGCGGTGTTCAACATGGCCCTGCTGGAGAAGGTCTCGCTGGCGTACCTGCTGGCGCTGACCACCGAGTCCGGCAAGGTGTACACGATCCCCGCGCCGATCCGCGAGATCGCCTTCACCAAGCTGCGCAAGGACGAGAAGCGGATCGCCGCGCAGCTCACCGAATCCGTCGAGCCGGTCCGGGTGCCCGTCGCGGAGGACCTGCCCAGCGCGGACGCGGTGGCCGCCGGGATCGCCGCAGCCGGGCAGGTCGAGGCGGACACCGAGGTGGTGGCGACGCCCGGCAGCGAGTCCGCCCGGCTCGGCTATGCGATCAGCGAGTACGTCGACGTCGACGACACCATGCGGCGGCTGAAAGCCCTTGTCGCGCAACCGGTCCGTGGCCTGCGTCATGATGCGCTGCTGGACGTGCTGAACTACTTCGAGACCAGGTGCCGCGGCAGCAAGGAGATCACCGAGCGGGCCAGGCAGCGGATCCCCGGCGGGGTCCAGCACAACCTGGCCTTCAACTACCCGTTCCCGCTGGCGATCGACCGGGCCGAGGGCGCCCACCTGACCGACCGGGACGGCAACGTCTACATCGACTTCCTGCAGGCCGGCGGACCCACCATCCTCGGCAGCAACTACGGGCCGGTGAACGAGCAGGTGGCCGAGGTGATCCGGGCGTCGGGTCCGGTCACCGGGCTGTTCCACGAGTACGAGCTCAAGCTGGCCGAGGCGATCCACCGGTACATGCCGCACATCGAGATGTACCGCTCGCTGGGGTCGGGCACCGAGGCGGTGATGGCGGCGGTCCGCGGGGCCCGGGCGTTCACCAAGCACAAGATGGTGATCAAGGTCGGCGGCGCCTACCACGGCTGGTCGGACACCATGGTCTACGGGCTGCGGGTCCCCGGCACCTACCGGATGAACGCCAAGGGGATCCCGTTCGGCGCCACCGCGCGGACCCGGGAACTGTTCCCGCACGATCTCGGGGCGTTGCGGCGCAAGCTGATCGAGAACAGGGCACGGGGCGGGACGGCCGCGGTGATCGTCGAGCCGCTCGGCCCGGAGTCCGGCACCCGCCCGGTTCCCCAGGACTTCAACGCCAAGGTGCGCCAGCTCTGCGACGAGTTCGGTGCGCTGCTGGTCTTCGACGAGGTGGTCACCGGGTTCCGGATCGGGATGGGCGGTGCCGCAGGCTATTTCGGGGTCACCCCGGACCTGACCGTGCTCGGCAAGGCCGTCGCGGGCGGCTACCCGATGGCGGGCGGGGTCGGCGGCCGGTCGGACGTGATGGCCGTCTTCGGTTCGGGACTGGACGGCAGGTCCGGTGCTCACATCCAGGTCGGCGGCACCCTGTCGGCGAACCCGCTGTCCTGCGCGGCCGGCTACTTCGCGATCGAGGAGATGGCCCGCACCAATGCCCCGGTGATCGCCGGGCGGGCCGGGGACAGGCTGACCCGCGGCCTGCAGCGGCTGGTCGACAAGTACGGCCTGCCCTACGTCGCCTACAACACCGGCTCGATCGTCCACCTCGAGTCCAGCGGCGTGATGCTGCTGGACATGCACAACCCGCTGAAGCTGCTCAAGGAGAACAAAGCCCGCAAGAAGCTGATGGAACAGATGGGCGCCGCCTATGCCGCGCACGGGATCATCACCCTCGCCGGCTCCCGGCTGTACACCTCGATGGCCGACACCGACGCCGTGATCGACGACGCCCTGTCCCGTTTCGACCGGGTTTTCGCCCTCGTCCAGGGGGTCTGAGCCGCACGGGTGCGCCGCGGGGCCGTGGTCCCGCGGCGCACCCGCGTCGCGGTCCGGGGCGGGTGATCCCTTCCGCGGCAAGCCGTTGCGCCGTACAGTGCCGCCCCGCAGCACCAGTACGGCAACGCCCGGAACCAGGCCCCACCACCGCACCCCCGCTGCGCCCCTTCCCGGTCGGCGTCCCCGGCCGCCGGCCGGCCGGTCCACCGACGAGTCAGGAGAGGTCCGCATGACGCAGACAACCGCGGTACACCCGGTGCCGGTCCACCGCAGCCGCTGGTTCGTGCTGGTGGCCTTCGCCCTGCTGGTGGCCTGCACCCAGGTGCTGTGGCTGTCCTTCGCGCCGATCAGCAACCAGGCGCACCAGGCCCTCGGGGTGTCCGACGGCGCCGTGGGTGACCTGGCCGTGATCAACCCGTTGATGTACGTGCTGCTGGCGATCCCGATCGGCCGCTGGACCGACCGCCGGTTCGCCATCGTGCTGGGCGCCGGGGCGATCTGCACCGCGGGCGGGGCGGCACTGCGGCTGGTGGACCCGACGAACTACGGCTGGGTGTTCGCCGGACAGTTCGTGCTGTCCATCGGCCAGCCGCTGGTCCTCAACTCCACCACCAAGATCGCGGCCCGCTACTTCCGGCCGACCGAGCGGACTGCGGCCATCTCGGTGGCCAGCGCCGCGCAGTTCGTCGGCATCCTGGCCGCGGCGATGAGCGGCGAGGCGCTGTTCAACGCCGGTGGCCTGCAACTGGTCCTGCTCGTGCACGCCGCGGTCAGCGTGGTCGCCGGGGTGGCCGTCCTGTTGGCCGTCCGGGTCCCGGCCTCCTACGCCGCCGACGCCGGGGCCACCCCGCCGCTGGGCTGGCTGCGGCGCGACCCGCTGATGTGGCGGCTGGGTGCGCTGCTGTTCGTCGGGGTCGGCGTGTTCAACGCCGTGGCCACCTGGCTGGACAAGATCATGTCCGACCTCGGGCACCGGGATGTGGGCGGCAACCTGATCGCGGTGATGACCGTGGCCGGGATCGTGGGGGCCGCGGTCCTGCCCGGGGCGGCCGCGGGCCGGGACCGCCGCAGGCAACTGCTCACCGTCGTCACGCTGAGCACCGTGGTCGTCTTCCTCGCGGTCGCCCTGCTGCACAACGTGTACGTCGTCGGCGTCCTGCTCGCCGTCGAGGGCTTCTTCCTGCTCGCCGGGCTGCCGGTGGCCCTGGACTGGTCGGAACTGGAGGCGGGTCCGAGCCGGGCCGGCACCGCGACCGGCTTCCTGCTGCTGGCGGGCAACCTCGGCGGGGTGGTGCTGGTCCTCGTCGTGCAGGCGGTGATCGGCAACCCGTACCTGGCGCTGGTCGCGATGTCCGTGATGGCCGTCCCCGGAGTCCTGGTGGCGCTGCGGCTGCCGGACCACGCCCGCTCGCATCTGGAGGACGACGGCCCGGTGCAGGAAGCGTCGCCGGCATGAGCGGGCGGAGGGGCGAGGACGTCGAGGCCGGCGGGCGGCCGCCCGCCGGCCTCGCTCCGGTCCTGATGGCCGTGAGGTCACGGCAGTAAGGTCACGGCTGTCAGCCGGCTGCGGCGGGCACCCGGGCGAGGGCGCGCTCCAGATCGGCCTCGACCTCGCCGATCGGGCTGATCCCGAACCGGTCGACGAGGATCTCCAGCAGCGCCGGGGTGAGGAAGGCGGGCAGCGACGGGCCGAGGGTGATGTTGCGCAGGCCCAGGGCCAGCAGAGTGAGCAGCACCGCGACGGCCTTCTGCTCGAACCACGAGATCACCAGGGTGAGCGGCAGGTCGTTGACCCCGCAGTCCAGGGCCTCGGCCAGCGCCGTCGCGATCCGGATCGCGCTGTAGCTGTCGTTGCACTGGCCGACGTCCAGCAGCCGCGGGATGCCGCCGATGTCCCCGAAGTCCAGGTGGTTGAACCGGAACTTCCCGCAGCCCAGGGTGAGCAGGACAGTGTCGTCCGGCGCGCTCTGCGCGAACCGCGTGTAGTAGTTGCGCCCTGCCTTCGCCCCGTCGCAGCCGCCGACCAGGAAGAAGTGCCGGACGGCCCCGGACCTCACCGCCTCGACCACCGGTCCGGCCACTGCGAGCACGGCGTCCGCCCCGAACCCGACCAGCACCGAGCTCGGCTCCTGATCCTGCTGCAGGCCCGTCCCGGCGAAGCCACCGGCGGCCCGGGCGGCCTCGATCGCGGCGGAGATGTCGTGGACGTCCAGGTGGCGCACGCCGGGCCACGCCACCGGGCCCAGGGTGAAGATCCGGTCGGCGTAGCTGTCCCGGGGCTCGATCAGGCAGTTGGAGGTCATCAGGATCGCGCCGGGGAAGGCGGCGAACTCCGCGGCCTGCTCCTGCCAGGCACCGCCGTAGTTGCCCACCAGATGCGGGTGCGCGGCGAGCTTCGGGTAGCCGTGCGCCGGGAGGAGTTCCCCGTGGGTGTACACGTTGATCCCCAGGCCCGCGGTCTGCTCCAGGACGGTCTCCAGATCGCCCAGGTCGTGGCCGCTGACCAGGATCGCCGGGCCGGCCACCGGGGAGGTCCGCACCGGGGTGGGCACCGGCGTGCCGAAGCGGCCGGTGTTCGCCGCGTCGAGCAGTTTCAGCACGGCCAGGTTGACCAGGCCGAGTTCCAGGGAGCGGCCCAGCAGCTGCTCCAGGTCGTTCGGTCCGCCGGCCAGGTAGGCCAGGGCCGACTCCACCCCGGCGTACACCTCGGGGTCGTCGTGGCCGAGGGCGTGGGCGTGGTAGGCGTAGGCGCAGATCCCCTTGATCCCGTAGAGGTTCAGTGCGCGCAGCCCGATCACGTCCGGGCCGGCCGTGGTGTCGGCGTCCAGTGCCGCGACACCGGCCTGCAGCAGCAGCCCGTCCAGGTCGGCGGCCGGCTGCCAGGACGCCGGCCCGCCGGGGGTGTCCGGGGCCAGCCCTGCCGCCCGCGCCGCCTTCCGATAGGTGTCCCGGGCCCGGTCACGCAGGTCCGCGGCCTGCCGGATCAGCTCGACGATCCGCTCATCGGAGAAGTTGACGTTGGTCAGCGTGCTGAAGACGGCCAGGGCGATGAAGGCGGAGACCTCCTCGTCGTCGGCCACGCCCAGCGCCCGCGACCGGGTGGTGTACTGCGCGATGCCCTGCACCGCGTGGAGCAGCAGGTCCTGCAGCCCGGCCGTGGAGGGTTCCTTGCCGCAGGTGGTCGGGGGCAGCACGCAGGCGGCGACACCACGGCCGCGCTTGGTCTGCTCGCACTGGAAGCAGAACATCGGAAGACTCCTCGGATCGGTCGGTACGGCAGCTCGGATCGGTCGGTACGGCAGCGGGGCCGCTCCCGCGGATCGTCGCCCGCACCCGGCCGGGGCCGCCTTGACCCAGATCAAGGCCGGAACCCGGGGAAGGTCACAGCCGGGCCGCGACCAAGGTCCCGGCCGGGCGGGGCGGTCGGGCGGCAATGGGGCAAACTCGCCGGAGCGGACCCGCCGCACCCGCACCCGCACTGCCCCCCCGATCCAGCACCCGCACCCGCACCCCGCACCAGGACCCGCCCGGAAAGGTGGCCGCCGTGACCGCAGCCGACCCGCAGCCCCTCACGCCCGCAATGCCGTTGCAGGACGGGCCGAGCCTGCAGGAGGTGCACTTCCCGGACCTGCCCTGCTTCGGCTGCGGCCCGGCGAACGAGCGGGGCCTGCGTCTGCGCAGCTATCCCGTGGACGGGGTGGTGGTGGCCCGCTTCACCCCGTGGCCGGAGCACAACAACGGCCTGGGCTACCTCAACGGCGGGATCATCGCGACGGTGCTGGACTGCCACAGCGCCGCCGCCGTGGTCCACGAGGCGGCCGAGCGCGGCTGGCCGGCCCTGCCGGGTGCCCCGCTGCCCTATGTGACCGCCGGGCTGGATCTGCGCTACCTGCGACCGAGCCCGCTGGACCGGACCGTCACCCTGGTCGCCGAGATCACCGAGTCCGGCCCGGACCAGATCGGCACCCTGGTCCGGCTGGAGTGGGACGGCAAGACCCGGGCCGAGGCCACCTCCCTGTTCAGGCGCTGGCGGCCCCGCTGAGCAGCGGCTGCACCGCCCGGCCCGAACCCCTGCGGTCCCAGTCCCCGCCGTTCGAACGTCATCGCCGGCTCGGCCCCGACCCGTCCACCACCGGAGGCACCGATGCGCCGTGACCACTGGTCCACCCGGATCGAGCAACTCGACCCGGCCACCGACCACCACGAGATCTTCCGGATCCTGGCCGCCCACGAGTTCCCCTGGGACATCACCCAGGCGCTGTCCTTCGCCCTGTTCCGGACCTACGCCGTGCCGAGCATCGGAGCCCTGCTGGCCCGCACCGGGGAGTTCACCCGCCGGGCCCAGAAGCGGTACGACGACACCGCGCTGCTGCTCGACGCCATCCTCGAACACGGTTCGGACAGCCCGACCGGGCGGACCGCCGTCCGCAGGATGAACCAGATGCACCGGTCCTACGACATCAGTGACGAGGACATGCGGTACGTGCTGTCCACCCTCGTCGTGATGCCGGTGCGCTGGGTGGACAGGTACGGCTACCGTTCGTTCACCGCCCGGGAGCGCACCGCCACGGTGAACCACTTCCGGGAGGTCGGCCGGCAGATGGGGATCCCCGCCCTCCCCGCCACCTACCAGGAGTTCGCCGACCTGCTGGACCGGTATGAGCGGGAGCATTTCGGGACCGACGCGGGCGGGCGGGCGGTGGCCGACGCCACGCTGGACCTGTTCGCCACCTTCCCGGCGAACCGCTGGCTGCCGCGCCGACTGGTCCGCTCGGTGGCCTATGCGCTGATGGACGACCGTCTGCTCGACGCCTTCGGCTACCCGCGCCCGGCGCCCTGGCAGCGGGCGGTGGTCCAGGGCGCGCTGCGGTTGCGGGGCGGGCTGCTGCGGTGGTTCCCCGCCCGCCGGGAGCCCTTCTACGCCCGGCAGTTGCGCAGCGTCCGCAGCTATCCGCAGGGGTACGACGTGGCGGCGCTCGGTACCTTCCCGCACCGCCCCTCCGCCGCCGGCGGGGACACCGCCACCGGAGAGGACGCCACCGGAGAGACCGCCGGGGACTGAACCCCGAGGCCGGGCCCGGCGGGGTGGAACCCCGGTGCGGCCCCGTGGCGTTGGAGGAGGCGTGACCGAGCACAGCGGCCCCGAGGGCGGCCACCGCGATGACGGCGAGCGCTGCCGGCGCCCGGACCTCGACGAGCGCCCGGACCTCGACGAGCGCCCGCACCGGGGTGAGCGGACGGGCCGGGGTGAGCGGACGGGCCGGGACGTGCGGACGCACCCCGACGTGCAGCCCGCTGCGGGCCGGGGCGTGATGCGGCGGCTCTCGGCGGGTACCACGGGGATGTCCGGGGTGTTCGGGGCGGTCGAGCAGTTCTACGCGCCGAACGCCTTCCGCGCCCGGGAGGAGCTGGAGGAGCAGCGGCTGGTCGGTGCCCCCGCACCGGCTCCGACGGATCCCCCGGACCTGAACCCCAGGTCCGGGCCGGGCGACAGGTTCAGCGGCTCGATCGTCGTCCGGCTCAGCTCCCGGTCCGGCGATCATCCCCGGGACCGGGCCGGTGATCCTGCGGACCCCGATCGCCCGGACCCCGCGGCCGGATCCCGGGACCACCCGGCCGATCCCCCGACAGCAGGATGACCACCAGGTAGACCGCGAGCAGCCCGACGATCACCGGCCACGCCCGCGAACCCCACCACGTCCGGGCCAGCACGACGAGCCCGAGCAGGACCGCCGTCACCACCCGCCCCTGCCAGCTGTTCACCCGCCAGCCCCAGCCGAGCAGCCGCTTCGGACCGAACCAGGGGCGGCGGGTGCGGCGCAGCGTCACCCGGCCATCATCGCCGGTCGGCATCAGGTCCGCCGCCCCTGGCCCCGTGGCACCGCGGACCCGATCCCACCCTCCTGAACCCCGGCCGCGCCCTGCCGCGCACTGCCGCGCCCGGCACGTCCGGCACGCTCCGGCGGTCGCTCCCGCTGTGTCACGCCTCTCCCAGGAGTTCCGCTCCCACGCCCGCGGTCCCGCCCCCTTCCTGGCCGGATCCCGGGACGGTCCCGAGCAGGTCGGTGACCTCGGCCAGCACCTCCGGGACGCCGATGCCGTCCAGGGCCGAGGCGTCGTGCGGGCAGCGGGGGAGGGCCGGGTCGGTGTAGCCGGCGCCGCACACCGGGCAACTGGTCTGCCAGGAGATGAGCACCCGGTGGTCGTGCCGTCCGAGCGGTGCCGCGCTGATGACGTTGCCGATCCAGAACAGCCGCACGGTCGGCGTCCCCACGGCGAGGGCGAGGTGCCCGGGTCCGCTGTCGTTGGCGAGGACGAGCCGGCTCGCCGCCAGCGTTCCGACCAGGCCGGAGAGGTCCAGCCGCCCGCCGAGGTCGGCCACCGCAGCCCGCAGCCCGGGCGGGAGCAGGCCACGGGCTGCGGCGACCACCGTGGCGACCAGGGGGCGTTCCACATCCGCACCGATCACGGCGACCCCGGCCCCGTCCCGGACCGCCTGCGCCGCCACCGCGGCGAACCGTTCCGCCGGCCAGTGCCGCCGGGGGTCACCCGCCCCCGGGTGGACGGTCAGCAGTGGGCGGGGCAACCGGTCGAGAGCGCCCCGGGCGGCGGCCCGGTCGGCGTCGGTGACGGTGATCTCGGGTTGCAGGCTGGTGACCGGTGCTCCGGCCAGGCCTGCCACCTCCAGGGACCGCATCACCTCGTTCTGGTAGTAGCGGTAGGGGATCCAGCGGTCCAGGGCGACCGCGTCCGCACTGCGCGCGCCGACGGTCAGCCCGGCGCCCAGTCGCAACAGGAACGGGTTGGACGACCGCCCGCCGCCGTGCAGTTGCACCGCCAGGTCGAAGCCGACGGCCCGCATCCGGGCGAAGAACCGTTCCAGGGCAACGGGATCCGGTCGCGACCCGGGGGGCTGGTGCACCCCCTCGGCGATCGGCAGCGCGACCACCTCGTCGACCGGTCCGGGCCGGCCCATGAACAGTTGCGCGTGGCCAGGACTGCCGAGCAGGGTCAGCCGTGCCCGCGGGTAGGCGTCCCGCAGCGAGCGCAGTGCCGGCACCGCGTACAGCCCGTCGCCCAGGCCACCGCCGCGCAGCACGGCGATCCGGCGTACCCCGTCCAGCCGCGGTGCCAGGGGGCCGACCCGCAGTCCCCGCCCCGGGCCGTCCTCCGCCCGCTCCACGCTCACCGCGACTCCCTCCCCATGGGCCCGCCACCGGAACGCCCGCCGCGGCGAAACCCCTGGCTGCGAACCACCGACCGGCGCCGGGCGGGATCCTTCCCGGCCCGCCAGGCGTACCCGCCGCCGGCCTGGGCAAACCCTGGCGGAGGCGGACCGGAGGGGGTCGGCGATGCACTCCAGTCAGCGGTACGGCGGGGACGGCGGGCCACCGGCCGGGTCCGTCGCGCCGGACCCCCGCCTGCCGGTACAGCTGGCCCGGGCCGGCCTGAGGGTGATCGTGCTGGGGGATGCGGTGCTGGACGGCTGGTTCACCGGTCGCACCGACCGGCTCTGCCGCGAGGGCCCCGTCGCCGTGGTCGACGTCGAGCGACGCCGGTTCACCCCGGGGGCGGCCGGCAATCTCGCGGTCAACCTGGCCGCGCTCGGCGCCCGCACCACGCTGCTGGCCCGGGTCGGCGACGATGCTGACGGCCGGCGGTTGTGCCGGGACCTGGACCGGGCCGGGGTGGACGGCACGGGGATGGTCACCGAGCCCGGGCATGCGACCACGACGAAGGTCCGGGTGGCGGCCTCGGACCAGCTCCTGGTCCGGTTCGACGAGCACCACCCGCGACCGGCGCCGGCGACCACGGCCGGCGAACTGCTCGCCCGGCTGGACGCCGAACTCGGGACCGCGGACGCCGTCGTCGTCGCGGACTACGGCCTGGGACTGCTCGGCGCGCCGGTCCGCGACCACCTGGCCCGGATCCGGGACCGGATCACGCTGCTCGTGGTGGACGCCCACGACTGCCGGCGCTGGGCCCGGACCCGACCGGACCTGGTCACCCCCAGCGCCCAGGAGGCGGCCCGGCTGGTCCCGGGAGCCCTGTCGGCCCGGGGCGGTGACCGGGCGGAGGCCGTCGAGGGGGTGGCGGGCCGGCTGCTGCGCCGCTGCGGGGCCCGCCGGGCC
>DASTGO010000395.1:0-7475 GCA_035719045.1 Kineosporiaceae bacterium
CGGGGCACCGCGGCCACCACGACCTCCCCGGCCGCACCCCGAGCGTCGGCGTCGGCGGCCGCCCCGGACACCGCCCGCAACAGGCCCTCCGGCGGCAGGACACACCGACGCCCGGCCCCCACGACGACCAGCCAGAGCAGCCGGAACCCGCCCCGGACCGCCTCGGCGGCCACGGCCTCGACGGTCCGGACGGTCAGCGGCCCGGTCACCACGACCGCCAGCACAGGCTGCGCGGCACCGGGCTCTCCCACGGCGTCCAGCGGAGCACCCGGAGCCTCCACCTCGCCCGCTCCCGCCGGGCCCGCGGCCTCCGACGGGACGGGCGGGCGGCGGCGGGCGCGCAGGGGTCCGTGGGTGAACGGGCGGTCGGGGCGGAGCCGGTCCGTGGTGACGGGTCCGGTGGCGGGGTCCCCGGTGAGGGTCGCGACGGGGGTGCCCTCGGCGTCCTCCAGGACCAGGCCCCCTGCCGAGCGGGCGGCCGCGGCGAGGTCAGGCGGCACGTCCAGCGGCACCGGAACGTGGGGCAGGGCGCGGGCGAGCACGAGTTCGGCGAACTCGAGCACCTCGCGGGACGGGTGCCAGGACGGCAGGTCGGCCATGCAGCGCTCCGGGTGGACGTCGGGCGGCGACGCTACCCCACGCGCGGCCGGCGTCACGGAACAGGGGTGAACGGCCGGGGCAGGGGTGAACGGCCGGGGCGGAGGACGAGGGCGCCCACGACGAAGGTCGCCGGGCGCCCGGACTCCCCGAAGGGGCCGGCCGCCCGGCGACCGTGGTCAGGCACCGGCGGACAGGTGCACCGGCGAACTGGTGCGCCGCCGGAGGCGGTCAGCGACGGTTGAGGATGGCGATCAGCCGCAGGATCTCCAGGTACAGCCACACCAGGGTGACCACCAGGCCGAAGGCGGCCTGCCAGGCGAACCGCTGGGGCAGGCCGTTGCGGATGCCCTGCTCGATGTAGTCGAAGTCGAGGACCAGGTACAGCGAGGCCAGCACGACGCCGAGCGCGCTCAGCCCGATCGGCAGCAGCCCGCCACCGGCGTAGACGCTGTTCCACAGGTGGGTCCAGACGCCGATCAGGTGCACCAGGCTGAAGACGAAGTAGCTGACGCCGGCGATGATCAGCACCCGGGTGAACTTCGGGGTGGCCCGGATCACGCGGAACTTGTAGAGCGCGAGCATGGTCCCGAAGGCGGTCAGCGTGCCGAGCACGGCCTGGGCGACGATGCCGTCGGAACGGAGTTCGTAGATCCGGCTGATCCCACCGACGAAGACGCCCTCGAAGGCGGCGTAGGCGAGGATCAGTGCCGGGCTCGGGTTGCGCTTGAAGGAGTTGACCAGGCCGAGCACGAGCCCCACGACGGCGGCCACGAGAACGAGGCCGTACAGCCGCAGCGGCAGGACCTCGAAGGTGGCCGCGGCGGCGAGCAGCAGGACGACGAAGACCATCGCGCTGCGGACGACGACGTCGTCCAGGGTCATCCGGCCGGTCTGCAGCGAGGTCGCCGAGGGCGCGGCGTACATGTCCTCCAACTGGCCGGCCGACGGGGTGCTGAATGTCGCGTACCCCCCACGGCGGAACTCCTCGCTGCGCGCGAAGACGGGGTTACGGCTCTCCATGAGTCCCTCCGAGGCTGACGGACCGGCGGCTTCAGCCCCCCGGTCTACCTACCGTAATGCGCTGCGGCCACCGAGCGTTCCCGCCCCCGGACCACTTCCCAGCCGGTTCCCGGCCTGTTCCCAGCTGATCATCCCACCACAGGCGTGGTCCGGCCCGGTGGCCGGTGCGGCCGTCCCGGCAGGTCCGGGCGGTTCCTTGCGTGGACCGAACACCGGCCGGGACCGCCGTTCACCCCGGCCGCGGAGTCTGGGCTCACCCGGGGCGTCCCGGGCGGCTCCGCGGTGCGGGGCCCATGACGAGGCAAGGACACCCACGATGAGAATCCCGATCCGGCACCGATCCGCCGCCCTGGCGGCCGGAGGTGCGGCCCTGATCGCCGTCCTGGCCACGGCCGCCACCCCGGCCCTGGCCGCCACCGCCCCGGCGGCCGTCACCGGCACTCCCGCGGTCTCCGGGACCCCCGCCCCCGGCACCGGGCCGGCCGCGGTGCAGAAGCAGGCGGCCGCGGAGATCGCCGCGCGCCAGACCGCGATCACCGCCCGGCTGAACCAGCTCTCCACCGGCGGCAACCTGTCCACCGGCGACAAGGGCCTCACCGCCGCCGACCGGCAGGCACTGATCACGATCCTCACCGGCGACCGGTCCGGACTGGGCACGCTGGGGGCGAAGATCGCCGCCGACACCGACCTGGCCACCGCCCGGGCGGACCGGCAGAAGATCTTCACGGGGTACCGGGTGTTCGCCCTGGCGATGCCGCAGGTGCGACTGGTCCGGGCGGCGGACGCCCTGACCACCGAGGCCCTGCCCCGGCTGGCCGACGCCCAGGCCCGGTTGCAGGCAGCACTGGAGAAGGCCGGCAGGTCCGACCAGGCCGCCGCCCAGCTGGCCGACCTGGGCAAGCAGCTCGACACCCTCCGCTCCGCCACCTCGGGCCTGTCGGCGAAGCTGCTGGCCTTCACCCCCGCCCAGTACGACGCCGACCACGACCTGCTCGCACCGTCCCGGCAGTCCCTGCTGTCCGCCCGGGAGGCGCTGCGCCAGGCCCGGGCCGACCTGGTGGCCCTGCGGGCCCTCCTCCACTCGTGAACCGGCTCGGGACGGCGGCCCGGGCGGCCGCGGTGATCGGGGTCGCCGTCCTCGCACTGACCGGCTGCCGGGGCGGCCGGCCGGCCGGGGCGGACGCCTCCGGACCGGCGCCGGTGGTGTCGACCGGGGCGGCCGTCACGGGTCCGGCGTCCGGTGCGGACGGCTCGGGTGCGGGCGGTCCGGGGGCCTCCGGTCCGGGCGGTGTCGACCCGACCGGTATCGACCAGGATCTGGCCGGACTGTCCTCGGTGGACGCCGGGATCGGCGCGGACCTGGACGCCGCCGCCTCCGACGCCGCCCGGCCCGACAACAGCTGACCGGACGACAGCTGACCGGACGACGGCCGACCGGACCTCACCGGCCTAGGCTGGTGAGGTCCGGTCGCGTCCACCCCATCGGTCCGGGCGACAGCTCCGCGCCCCCGGGAGGGACGATGACCTGGACGCGACGACTCCACGCGGACCCGCTGCCCTGGCTGCTCGACGGGGACACCCCGGCGGTCCGGGCGGCCGCGCTGACCCGGCTGCTGGACCGGCCCGTGGACGATCCCGAGGTGCTCCAGGCCCGCGCCGCGGCGATGGCCGCCGACCCGATCCGGGCGATCCTGGACAGCCAGTTGCCGGAGGGCTGCTGGGCCAAACCGGGCGCCGGCTACTCCCCCAAGTACCGGGCGACGGTCTGGCAGGTGATCTTCCTGGACCAGCTGGGCGCCGACCCCGCCGACCCTCGGGTCCAGCTGGGCTGCGAGTACGTGCTGACCCACACGGTGGCCACGGGTGGGGGGATGGGCAGCTCCGGGGTCCGGGACGAGCTGGCACCGCCGCCGTCGCGGGTGATCCACTGCCTGAACGGGAATCTGGTGCGGGCGCTGATCGGGTTCGGCCGGCTGGACGATCCCCGGGTGCAGGCCTCGATCGCCTGGGCGGCCCGGGCGATCACCGGTGAGGGTGTGGAGCGGTACTACGCCTCGGGGACCAGCGGCCCGGGCTTCGCCTGCGCGGCCAACGACGGGCTCCCGTGCGCCTGGGGTGGGATCAAGGAGCTGCTCGGCCTGGCCCGGATCCCCGCCCCGGAACGCGATCCGCTGGTGACGGCGGCCATCGACCGGGGGGTGGCGTTCCTGCTCTCCCGGGACCCGCTGGTCGCCGACTATCCCTTCCCGCACCGGGACAGCAGGCCGTCGTCCTCGTGGTTCAAGCTCGGCTTTCCCTCCGGCTACGTCGCCGACGTGCTGCAGAACCTCCAGGTGCTGGCCGAGCTCGGGCAGGCCGGGGACCCCCGGCTGGAGCCCGCCCTGGACTGGCTGGTGGGGCTGGCCGACACCGACGGCCGGTGGCGCAACCGCTACGCGTACAACGGGAAGACGACGGTGGACTTCGAGCGCCAGGGCGAACCGTCGAAGTGGGTCACCCTGCGGGCCTGCACCGTGCTGCGAGCCGCCGAGACCGCCCGGGACGCCTGAACACGTGAGGCCGCCTGAAACACGTGAGGCCGCCCGGAACAGCTGAGAACACCCGGGTCTGAGCGGCCTGACCAGCGGTCAGGCGGCGGCGAGCAGCCGGTCGATGCCGTCGGGGGGCAGCGCCGACTGCCACAGCCAGCCCTGGCCCTGCGGGCAGTCCAGGTCCAGCAGCAGTTCCCGCTGCTCCTCGGTCTCCACCCCCTCGGCGACCACGGTGAGGCCGAGTGTCTGCCCGAGCGCGACCACGCTGCGGGTGATGGCGGTGTCGGTACGGTCCCGGCCGAGCCCGGCGACGAAGCTGCGGTCGAGCTTGAGGACGTGGACCGGGAGACTGCGCAGGTAGCCGAAGCCGGAGTAGCCGGTCCCGAAGTCGTCGACGGCCAGCTGCACCCCGAGCCCGGCCAGGTCCTGCAGGTCACGGGCGCTGGAGCCGGCCAGGTCGATCACCTGCCGTTCGGTGATCTCCAGGCAGAGCCGCTGCGCAGCGAGTCCGGTCGCCCCGAGCAGGTCCCGGGTCCGGGCGGCCAGCGCCTGCCGGCCCACCTGCACCGACGCGATGTTCACCGCGACGACGGGGGCGCGCTCCCCGAACCGGCGCTGCCAGTCCGCCGCCTGGTGGCAGGCCCGCCGCAGCACCCAGTCCCCGATCTGGACCATCAGGCGGCGGTCCTCGGCGACGTCGAGGAAGTCCGCCGGCAGCAGCAGCCCCCGGCGGGGGTGCCGCCAGCGCAGCAGGGCCTCCACGCCGACCAGCCGTCCGGTCCGCAGCTGGACGGTGGGCTGGTAATGCAGTTCCAGCTCGTCCTGGACCAGCGCCGAGCGCAGCCCGGCCTCCACCTCCAGCAGCCGTGCGGCCGCCGCGTGCAGGGCCTCGTCGGCGATCTCCCAGCACCCCTTGCCGCGTCCCTTGGCCCGGTACATCGCAGCATCGGCGTCCCGCAGCAGGACGTCCGGGTCGGCCCCGGGGCGGCTCACCGCGGCCCCCACGCTGGCCGCCGTGTTCACCAGCCGGCCGGCGATCCAGGTCTCCTCGGCCAGCACGTCGACCAGCCGTTGCGCCAGCGGGCGGATCTCGTCGGCGGTGGCCAGGTCCGCGCAGACCACGACGAACTCGTCCCCGCCGAGCCGGGCCGCGACATCCTCGGCCCGCAGCGCCCCGGTCAGCCGCCGCCCGACCTCCCGCAGCAGCTCGTCCCCTCCTGCGTGGCCGAGGACGTCGTTGACCGCCTTGAAGTTGTCCAGGTCGAGGAACAGCACGCCCACCTTGGTGCCGGTCCGGTCCGCCCGGGCCAGGGCGTGCCGGAGGTGGTCCTGCAGGTACAGGCGGTTGGCCAGGCCGGTCAGTCCGTCGTGCAGTGCCTGCCGGACCAGCCGCGACTCGGCCTCCTTGCGGGCGGTGATGTCCTCGACCTGGCTGACCGCATGCAGGGGGCGGCCCTCCCGGTCGTGCACCGCGGCCGCCGAGATCAGCCCCCAGCGGTAGCCGCCGCCGGCGTGGACGAACCGGGCCTCCGCCCGCCATGACCCGAACTCGCCGCGGGCCAGCCCGGTCGCTGCCGAGCGCCAGGCCGTCGCGTCCTCGGGGTGGACCACCTCGTCGAAGGTCAGCCCGATCAGCTCGGACTCGCGGCGGCCGAGGAAGTCGCACAGCGCGGTGTTGGCCCGCAGCACCGTCCCGAGGGCGCGGGGGGCCAGGTCGATCAGCGACACCCCGATCAGCGCGCCGTCGAAGGACAGCCGCAACTGCTCCTCGGAGGCGCGCAGCGCCTGCTCCGCGGCCTTCCAGGCGGTGATGTCCACCACGATCCCGGCCAGGTGGTGCGGGCTGCCGTCCGGCGCGCGCACCAGGCTGAGGGCGTGCAGCACCGGTACGGGATCGCCGTCCGTGCGTCGGGCCAGCTGTTCCCCCGTCCAGTGCCCGGTCCGCATGATCTCCCCGTAGACCTCCACCGGGGAGGGCGTCGACGCCGGATGGGTCAGGGCGGGGATGGTGCGGGCCAGCACCTCGTCCACGGTGAGGCCGAGCATGGTCCCCAGGGCCTGGTTCGCGGCCAGCAGCCGCCCGCCGAAGTCGATCTCGACCATGCCGACCGGGTTCTGGTCGAAGAACGCGCGCAACCGGCCCTGGGCCATCTGCAGTGACCGCTCACCCTCCACCGCGGCGCTGATGTCGGTCAGGTGGACCAGCACGCACGGCACCGCTCCCGCGGACCACGGCCGGGCGTCCATCTCCAGCACCCGGCCCGCCAGGTCGACGGCCTCGCGCAGCGGCTCCCCCGCGGCGGTCGCTGCCAGTCCGCGGATCATCCCGGGGCGGTGACCGGGTGGGAACAGCTCCGGGAACCGGCGCCCGGACAGCTCACCGGGATCACCGGCCCCGAGCAGCACGGCGGCGGCGGGGTTGGCGTGACGGATCTGCCAGGCGGCCCCCTCGTGGTCCGGCACGGGGTGGGGCACCGGGCCCGGGGCCGGACCGGGTGTCCCGTCCACGGGCACCGCAAGGACGACCACGCCGAACGGGAGCGCGTCCAGCAGGGCCAGCTGATCGGTCGGGAGGACGTCGGGCGCCATGGCCGACACCTGCCGGAGGTCCGGAACGTTTGACGTGGCTGCCCCTCCCGGACGACCGACACGGTAGGGGGCCCATTCTTGACCCACTCACTATTCGAATTCCTGCAGTTACTCCACGTCAAGGGTGATCGCGGCGGCCGGGTCAGGGTTGGAAGCGGTACCCGATGCCCGGCTCGGTGATGAGGTAGCGGGGGCGGGAGGGGACGGGTTCCAGCTTGCGCCGTAACCGGGCCAGGTAGACCCGCAGGTAGTCATTGTCCGGCGGGTATCCCCCGGGCCCCCAGATCTCGGTGAGCAGTTGCCGGTGCGTGATCAGCCGCCCGGGATTGCGGATCAGCACCTCCAGGACCTGCCACTCCGTCGGGGTGAGCCGCAGATCGCCGGCGGCACCGCGGACCACCCGGCGGGCCGCCAGATCGACCGTGAGATCACCGAACGGCACGACGACGGCCTCGGGCGGCACGGTCGCCCGCCGGATCGCCGCCCGCAGCCGGGCCAGCAGCTCGTCGGTCCCGAACGGCTTGGTGACGTAGTCGTCAGCACCCGCATCCAGGGCGGCGACCTTGTCCGCGCTGCCGGGCCGCCCGCTGAGCACGATGATCGGCGCGCTGCTCCAGCTGCGCAGGCCGTGGATCACCTCGACCCCGTCGCGGTCGGGCAGCCCGAGGTCGAGCACGACCAGGTCCGGGGGCCGGCGGGCCGCCAGGGTGAGGGCTCGCTCGCCGGTGGACGCGG
>DASTGO010000396.1:0-2614 GCA_035719045.1 Kineosporiaceae bacterium
TGCTGCTGGGTCGACGGGGCCGTCGGCCGCTGGAGTGCCGTCTGCCAGTGGGTCATCCGTTGTCTGGTCAGGTTCATCGCCGTCAGCCACTCCTGGCCCTGGCCCTGGACGATGGCGGCGAGGTAGTCCTGGACCAGAGCAGCCTGCTGCTCCTCGGAGAACACGCGTTGCCTGGCGGCCAGTCGGGGGTGGCCTGCCGGCAGTTGGGCGGTCTCCCGGAGGGCGCGCCACTCGCTGATCTGACTGCGGGTGAGGTCGCGCTCCTTCAGCCAGGTCTTGCCCTGTCGCCGGGTGGCGGCTTGCTCGTATTCGGCCAGCAGGGCCAGTGTCTGTTCCTGGAGGAGCCTGGCGTCGGCCCGGGTGAGGTCGGCCCGGGTGAGCCGTTGGTCCGGGTCGATCTCCACCGACCAGGGCTGCTCGGCGGTGGCCGCAGAATCGGCGCCGTCCTGGTCGCCGACGGCCGACGGCGGACCGAGGTCGCCCACGGGGGCGAGGAGAGCCTCCGCCGAGGCGTTCCCCGGCACCGCCGGCTGTGTCGAGGGGGCGGTCGGTGGCTGAATCATCGCCTGCCAGCGGCGCATCCGGATCTTGGTGAGTTTCTTCGCCGCCAGCCAGTCCCGACCCCGGCCCTGGGCGACGGCGGCGAGGTATTCCCGGACCAGAGCAGCCTTCTGCGCCTCGGACAACAAGTGCGGCCTGGCGGCCAGTTGGGGGTGATCTGTGGGCAACCGGGCGGTCTCCCGGAGCCTGCGCCAATCGGTGATCCGGCCGCGGGCGATGCCTCGCGCCTTCAGCCAGGCTGTGCCCTGTCCTTGGGAGTCGGCCTGCTCGTATTCGGTCAGCAGGGCCAGTTTCTGCTCCCGGCTGAGCTTGGCGCCGGTCCGGGGGAGGTCGTCCAGGGTGAGCGCCTGGTCGGGGGCGATCTCCATCGGTCCGAGCAGGTCGGGGGTGGCGGAATCGGGGGTGTCCTGGTCGCCGGCCGCGGGCAGCGGACCGAGGTCGTCCACGGGGTCGAGGAGGATCTCCGTCGAGGCGCCACCGAGCACCGCCTGCTGCGGATCATGCGGGTGCGGGTTCTGCGGTTGCAGGTTCTGCGGTTGCGGGGTCTGCTGCTGGGTCGACGGGGCCGTCGGCCGCTGGAGTGCCGTCTGCCAGTGGGTCATCCGTTGTCTGGTCAGGTTCATCGCCGTCAGCCACTCCTGGCCCTGGCCCTGGGCGATGGCGGCGCGGTAGTCCTGGACCAGAGCGGCCTGCTGCTCCTCGGAGAACACGCGTTGCCTGGCGACCAGTTGGGGGTGACCTGCCGGCAGTTGGGCTGCCTCCCGGAGGGCGCGCCACTCGCTGATCCGACCGGAGCTGATGCCGTGCGCCTTCAGCCAGACCTTGCCCTGTCGTCGGGTGGCGGCTTGCTCGTATTCGGCCAGCAGGGCCAGTTTCTGCTCCTCGCTGAGCTTGGCTCCGGTCCGGGGGAGGTCATCCAGGGCGGACGTCTGGTCGGGGTCGGTCTCGATCGGTCCGGGCGGGGCACCGGACGAACCATGCCCGCCGGTGCCGACAGGCCCGCCCCCGGCCGGCAACACGCCCAGCTCGAGCGGGTCTCCCGCTGACCGGACCCTCGCCAACGGTGAGTCCGGCCCCTGCCCGGCAGGGCCCTCACCGGGCAGGCGATCGGTGCCGCCAGGCTGCGGCCACCCCGAGGACTGACCCGGCAGCATCACCTGCCACCACCCGGCACCCGGCACGGGCATGACCACCTCACCCCGGCCGCCCCCGCCCGGCACCGGAACCACCGCTGTGCCGGCCGGCCCCCCCGCCCCAGTCGGCAGCGCCGCCCCAGCGGCTGCCGCCGCGTGGGCGTCTGTTGAGGGACCGGCCGGTGTCACGGCCTGTGGGTGGCCGCTGGCATCGGCCATGGTCACCCGGTAGGTGGGCCCTGGATCCCAGATCCGGGTGAGGTCTGCGCCCGGGGAATGGTCCATCCGGTGGACCTGCACGACCCGGTGGACCTGCCTGTCCGGGCCTGACACCCACGTCGAGGGTTCCGCCCACCGTGACCCGAGCCCCCGCACCGGGCGTGACTCGAGCCCCTGCTCCGGGGCGGGATTCCGCCGGAGCGGCTGCCCCACGGCCTCACCGACCCGCTCGCCGGGAACCGGCCCTCCGTCACCGGCAGCGGCATCACCACCTCCGGCCGTGGCCCGCCCGGCACCCGCCTGCCCCCGCCCGCCGACCGGCGGCCGGTCACCCACAGGCGGCCGGTCGCCCACGCCCTGCCCGGCAGAGGTGATGCCCGCAGCGTCGGTGTTGATCTTGTCGGGGATGTGGATGTGGGTGTCGGGGACGCCGGCGCCGCCGCGGAGCATGCCCGTGTAGTAGCGGTGTCCGCCCTTGCGTCCGCCCATCCCGGCCAGCCCGGAGACACCTTCGTCGATCGCTCCTGCGGTGGTGGAGAACGTGTCGGGTTTCCAGCCCTGGTGCTGTGCCGCCCCCGACGCCCCGTCGGTGACCCACTCGTGGACACCGCCGCGGATGGTTTCGCCGGCCCAGTGCCCGGCCTCGTGTCCGGCGTTCTTGCCCAGCACCCCGCCCAGGGCGTTCCCCAACGCCTTGGTCG
>DASTGO010000397.1:0-17335 GCA_035719045.1 Kineosporiaceae bacterium
GGGTGCAGGCCCGGCTGCAGCCGGTGACGGTGCTGCTGCTCCTGCTCGGCGCGGGGATCGCGGTGGCCACCGCCGCCCGCGCCTGGGGTCGCCCCCGCCGCCGGGAGGCGCTGGCCTGGGGGTGCGGCGGCGAGCGGCTGAGCCCGCGGATGGAGTACACCGCGACCTCCTTCGCCGAACCGCTGCAGCGGGTGTTCGACGAGGTGCTGCGCCCCGAGCAGGACCTGACCGTGACCGCGACCGGCGCACCCTATCTCGACGCCCGGGTCCGGTTCAGCCAGCAGGTCGGCGACGCCGTGGAGCACCGTGCCTACCGTCCGGCCCTGGCCTGGGTGTCCCGCTGGGGTGAGCGGGCCCGGGGACTGGCACCGGGCAGCGTGCACCGTTACGTCGGCTACGCCTTCACCGCGCTGCTCGCCGTCCTGGTGGGGGTGTCCTGGTGAGCGGGCTGACCGCGGTGCTCGCGGCCGTTGCCCAGCCGGTGCTGATCGCGGCGGGCGCTCCGCTGCTCATCGGCGGGATGCGCACGGTGCGGGCCCGGCTCGAGGGACGGGTCGGCGGCGGGGTGCTACAGCCGTGGCGGGACCTGCTCAAGCTGCTGCGCAAGGAACCGGTCAGCGCCGCCGGCACCAGCTGGGTGTTCACCGCGGCGCCCGTCGTGCTGATGGCGACCAGCCTGGTGATCGCGGTGGTCGTGCCCTACCTGAGCACGCAGGCCGTGCTGCCCGGTGCCGGGGACCTGTTCGCGGTGGTCGCCATCCTGCTGGTCGGGACGGTCGCGCTCACCCTGGCCGGGCTGGACACCGGGACCGCGTTCGGCGGGATGGGGTCCAGCCGGGAGATCACCGTCGCGGCACTGGTCGAGCCGACCGTCCTGCTGTCGGTGTTCGCGCTGTCGGTGCCGGCCGGCTCGTCGAACCTGGCGGCGATCATCCGCGGCCGGCTCGACGACCCCTCCACGGTGGCCTCCCCCACCAGCCTGCTCGCCCTGGTCGCCCTGGTCGTGGTGACCATCGCCGAGACCGGGCGGCTGCCGGTGGACAACCCCGCCACCCACCTGGAACTGACGATGATCCACGAGGCGATGGTGCTGGAGTACGCCGGGCGCGACCTGGCCCTGGTCGAGTGGGCGTCCTGGATGCGGCTGAGCGTGCTGCTCGGGCTGATCGCGAACCTGTTCGTGCCCTGGGGGATCGCGGGGGCCGGAGCCGGTCCGGGCTGGCTGTTGCCGGCCGCCGTGGTACTGGCGGTCAAGGTCGGGCTGCTCGGGGCGCTGCTGGCCGCGGCCGAGGTGTTCCTGGCGAAGATCCGGCTGTTCCGGGTGCCGGAACTACTCGCCGGATCGCTGGTGCTGGCGTTCCTCGCGGTGTCCGGCGCCCTGCTGCTGCCGGCGGTGAGCCAGTGAACGAGCGAACCCATCGGCCCGGCGCGGGGCTCACCGTGACGACGAGCGCCGGCGAGGAGGAACGGTGAGCGAGCGCAGCGAGCGAACCCATCGGCCCGGCGCGGGGCTCACCGTGACGACGAGCGCCAGCGAGGAGAAACGGTGAGCGGGGAGGCGTTCACCCAGGCCCTGGACTTGGCCGCGGGATTGTTCCTGCTCTGCGCGGTCGCCGTGCTCTGGCGGCGCAGCGTG
The DNA here is from genome assembly GCA_035719045.1 of Kineosporiaceae bacterium. Lineage (GTDB taxonomy): Bacteria > Actinomycetota > Actinomycetes > Actinomycetales > Kineosporiaceae > DASTGO01. The sequence continues at coordinate 1,637 of DASTGO010000397.1, forward strand.
CGGGCGCTGGTCCGGCTGCTCGCCGTCCAGGGGGCGGCGCTGGGCGGGCTGATCGCCGTGCTGGCCGCCCACAGCACCGACGCCGCCCTCGCCGGGGTCGCGCTCGGGATCGGCCTGCTCAAGGCGGGGATCATCCCGTGGCTGCTCGGGCATGCCGTCGGCGGGCACCGGGCCGACGCCGAGACCGAGTCCCTGGTCAACGTGCCGGCATCGCTGCTGGCCGCGGCGGGGCTGGTCGCCCTGGCGTACGTGGTGTCCCGGCCGATCGTCGCGCTGGACCCGAGCCCGGCCCTGCAGACGGCCCCGCTCGGCGTCGCGGTCTTCCTGATCGGGTTCTTCGTCCTGCTCACCCGGCGCCGGGCGATCTCACAGGCGGTCGGCTTCCTGCTGGTGGACAACGGGATCACCGCGGTCGCCTTCCTCACCGTGGACGGGGTGCCGCTGGTGGTGGAGCTCGGCGCCTCCCTGGACCTGCTGCTCGCCGTGCTCATCCTGCAGGTGCTCACCACGCGGATCCGGCGCACCTTCGGCGACACCGACCTCGACGGACTGCGGGAGCTGCACGACTGATGGACACCCTCCTCGTCCTGCTGCCGGTGGCCGGCCCGGTGCTCGCCGCGGCCGCCGCCGGACTGCTCGGCTGGCGCCCCGCCGTCGGCCTCGCCATCGTCGGATCCGCCGTCCTGCAGGCACTCTCTGGCGCCGTGCTCGCCGCGCGGGTACTGCACGGCCCGGCGCTGACCGGGTTCGGCGGCCTGCTGCGGGTGGACGCGCTGAGCGCCTTCATGCTGCTGGTCGTCGGCACGGTCGGAACGCTGGCCGCCGCCTCGGTCCCCCGCTATCTCGCCGAGGAGCAGGCCGAGGGCCGGGGCAGCGAGAACGGCCGGCGGCTGTTCGCCGTGCTGCTGCCCGGCTTCCTGGCCACGATGGCGCTGGCCGTGGTGGCCGGGGACCTCGGCGTGCTCTGGGTGGCGATCGAGGCCACCACGGTGGTCACCGCCTTCCTCGTCGGGCACACCCGCAGCCGGCAGGCGCTGGAGGCCACCTGGAAGTACGTGGTGCTCGGCTCGGCCGGGATCGCGACGGCCTTCCTCGGCACCGTGCTGGTGTACTTCGCGGCGGTGCACGCCGGTCACCCGACGCTGAGCTGGGCGGCACTGTCCGCCCCCGGCACCCACCTGGACCGCGGGGTGATGCGGGTGGCGGTGGCCCTGGTGCTGCTGGGTTTCGGCACCAAGGCGGGCCTTGCCCCGATGCACGCCTGGCTGCCGGACGCGCACAGCCAGGCCCCCGCGGCGGTGTCCGCGCTGATGTCCGGGGTGCTCACCTCGGTCGCGCTGTACGCGGTGCTGCGGTACCTGCCGATCGCGTCGGCCGCCGTCGGCCCCGGCCTGCTGCGCACCCTGCTCGCGGTCGCGGCCCTGCTGTCCCTGGCGGTCTCCGCGGCCCTGCTGCTGGCCCAGCGCGACCTCAAGCGGATGCTGGCCTACTCCACGGTCGAGAACATGGGCCTGCTCGCCCTCGGCGCGGCCGCCGGGAGCAGGCTCGCGATCGGCGCGGTGCTGCTGCACGTGCTCGGGCACGGGCTGACCAAGTCCTCGCTGTTCCTCACCTCGGGCCGGATCCACCACAGCGAGCACACCACCCGGATCGAGGAGGTCACCCGGCTGCTGGCCCGCCGGCCCGGGCTCGGCCGGGTCTGGGGGGCCGGGCTGGTCGCCCTGGTCGGGTTGCCGCCGTCGAGCCTGTTCCTGTCCGAGGTGGTCATCCTCGGGGCGGCGGTGGCGGCCGGGCTGGTCTGGGTGGCGGCCGGCGCCGCCGTCCTGCTCCTGCTGGCGTACGTGGCGGTGGCCCGGCACGGCACCGGGATGCTGCTGGGCGGCGAGGAGGACGAGCCCGCCGAGACGGCGCCCCGCCGGGACCGGTGGGCGGACCTGCCGGGCTGGCTCGGGCTGGCCGGGTGCGCGGGACTGACGGCCGGGGCGTGGGCGGCGGTCCCCCTGCTGTCGGCAGCGGCCGCCGTGGTGACGGGAGGGTCCTGATGACGCAGCTCGAACCGGACTCGGCGGACGACGCACGTCTGCGGCAGCCGGGCATCCCGCAGGAGCCGGCCGCGGCGGACCTGACCGGCCGGCAGCAGGTCACCGCCGATGAACTCCCCGGTGCGGTGAAGGTGCTGCTGGACAACGGGTTCCGCCCGGCCCTGGTGGCCGCCCACCAGCAGCCGGACTCGTTCCGCGTGGAGTACGCCTTCCTGGCCGCCGGATCCCGCCGCGCACAGCTGTCCCTGACCGTGCCGGCGGCGGACCCCCGGGTGCCGAGCCTGGCCGGGCTGTCGTTCCCGCTCGGCCGCTTCGAACGCGAGATGCGGGACCTGTACGGGATCGTCCCGGACGGGCACCCGCTGCCGCACCGGCTGGTCCGCCACCAGCACTGGCCGCGGGGCTGGTACCCGATGCGCTCGGACCTGCCCGTCCCCGTGGCCCTCCCGGAGAACGGCGAGCCGTTCCCGTTCACCAGGGTCGAGGGCCAGGGCGTGTACGAGATCCCGGTCGGCCCGATCCACGCCGGACTGATCGAGCCGGGCCACTTCCGGTTCTCCGTGGTGGGCGAGACCATCCTGCGGGCGAAGGCCCGGTTGTGGTTCCTGCACAAGGGGATCGAGAAGCTGTTCGAGGGCCGGACCCCCGTCGACGGGCTCGCGCTGGCGGAGCGGATCAGCGGGGACACCTCGGTCGGTCACGCCTGGGCCTACCTCGCGGCCGTCGAGGAGGCGCTCGGCATCGACCCCGGCGAGCCGGCCCTGCTGCTGCGGGCGGTGCTGCTGGAACTGGAACGCCTCTACAACCACGTCACCGACCTCGGCGCGCTGGCCAACGACGTCGGCCACGGGGTGCTCGCCGTCCAGGCGGCCGGAGTCCGGGAACAGCTGCTGCGGCTCAACGAGGAGGTCACCGGCAGCCGCCTGCTGCGCGGCGCACTGTTCCTCGGCGGCACCGGCGTGCGTGCCCTGCCCGGCCCCGACCGGCTGAGCGGGATCGGTGCCGAGATCGCGGAACTGGCGGAGCTGGCGCTCGAGCACACCGTGGTCCGGGACCGGTTCACCGGCACCGGCGTGCTCGCCCCACAGGCCGCCCGGGACCTCGGCGTGCTCGGCTATGTGGCACGGGCCTGCGGGCTGGAGGGGGACGCCCGGCTGGACCACCCCGCGGTCGACCTCGCCGGGGCACTGCGGCCGGTGCGGCATGACGGCGGTGACGTGCTGGCCCGGTTCTGCGTCCGGCGTGACGAGTGCGCCGCGTCGATCGACCTGCTGACCGACCTGCTCACCCGGCTCGGCGGCACCACGAGCGGCGGGAACCCTTCCGCGGCAACAGGTTCCGCGGCAACCGCCTCCGGGGAAACCGACTCGGGGGCAACGGATTCCGGGGTGCCGCGGGCGGGGCTGGGAGTCATCGAGGGCTGGCGCGGCACCATCGTGCACCGGGTCGAACTGGCCGCCGACGGGACGCTGGGCCGGGTCAAGGTGGTCGACCCGTCGTTCTTCACCTGGCCGGCCCTGCCGCTGGCACTCGGCGACACGATCGTCCCGGACTTCCCGTTGACCAACAAGAGCTTCAACCTGTCCTACGCCGGCAACGACCTCTGAGGTCCCCGCCTGGAGTTCACCGGATCCACGGCGGGTTGAGGTGTGACGACGACCGGGCGTCCCGTACTTCGTCCCATGGGGCGTGTCGGACGGGCGGCTCGGCGTGTCGGGGAAGTTGGGACGAACGACGGTACGCCCAGCACCGGACCCCGGCACTGGTGGTGCCGGGGTCCGGTCGGCGGCGGGGTCCGGGCGCGGGTCAGCCGGAGACCGGCCACATCCCGAAGTCGGACGCCGACACCAGGCTCCAGACGATGACGGCCGTCACCAGGAGCGAGCCGACGAAGACCCGCCCGGTCTTGCGGAAGAAGTAGGTGTACAGGCAGGCGCTGAGCGGCCAGAGCACGAGCAGGGGCAGGTAGTAGATGCCGCCCATGCCCGTGGAGGTCGCGGTGTTGGGGTCCGAGCCGAACAGGGCAGAACCGCCGGTCAGGAACGGGACGTAGCAGAGCAGGACCCACACCAGGGCGCCGAGGGTCAGCACGACGGAGTTGACCAGCATCTCCTGCCAGAGAGGGGCCTTGCCCTTCCTCCACCGCAGGAAGCCGGCGAAGATGATGCCCTGCGCGAGGAAGTAGATGGCGAAGGGGACCACGTAACCGACGACCGCGTGCCAGCGAGCAGGGGTCATCGGCATCAGGGTCACCACCCACATCCGGAAGTCGACGTGCCAGGCGCCTGCCACGAAGGTGAGGACGGCGTAGACGGGTGCGAGGACGGCGACGGCCATGAGCAGTGCCCGGCCCGCTGCCCGCCGGTCGAGTCGGCCGTCGGATTCGGCCACGCCGTAGCTGGCCAGGGTCGCCCCGCGCCTGCGGGTGACCAGGACGTGGTTGGCGGCGATCAGTGCCCAGGCGATCACCCCGACGATCACCGACCAGACCATGTAGACGTTGGTGAACGTCTGGGGCCACAAGGCGTTCGCAGCAAGCCAGGGGGTGAGGAACATGTGCTTCCAGACCCACAGGTAGAGCAGCGGACCGACCGCCGTGGTGACCAACGCCCCGACCCACCAGCCGGCTCCGGTCAGGCCCCGGTACTCGGGCACCGGACGAGCCAGCACACCGAAGGCGCGGGTACGCAGGAGCACGCTGCCCATGGCGAACAGGAACAGGAACGCTCCGGCCAGGGCCACGGTGGTGCCCAGCAGTTTCGCGGGCCAGATCTGGTCGTCCTTGTTCAGGCCCTTCCCGTCGGTGAGGGTGCGCTGCATCCAGTCGATCGCGTTGCCGATCGCCGCCGGCGAGTCGGTGGACAGGGCGTGCTCCTCCCACGGGGTGTAGAGGATGCGGGCCGTCCCGTCCGCGATCGAGCCGTAGACCTTGCCCGGGGTGATCGGGTCCTTGGTCGCGAACGTGGCCTGGAGTTCGGGAGAGACGTTGGCATGCGACCCCTTGTCCACGAGGATCATCACGCCGAGCTCGGTCCACGTGCCGATGTTGTAGGCGATGTTGTGCAGCTTCAGGAACGGGGTGCTGTCGGGGACGCCGGGAATGTTCGGCTCGGACTCCATGTAGAAGATGGAGTTGTAGTTGTCGGGCTGGGACAGTGCGGCGGCGGTGGCCGCGCAGAACCCGCCCTGGGACATCCCGACCAGCCCGATGTGCTGGGTGTCCACGGTGGGCAGCCCGCGCAGGTAGGTCAGCACGTCGGGCCCGCCGCAGCCGGCGTCGAGATTGGCCCCCGTCGAGGAGCCGTGGCCGGTCTGGTCGGCGGAGACCACGACGAAGCCGCGCCGGGCCAGCTCCAGCGCCGTGTTGCTCATGTACTCCTTCTGGTTGTTCAGCCCGTGCCACATCGCGATGCCCGGCATGCGGTGCGTGGCTGAGGCGCTCTGCGGGGTGTACACGTAGGCGCTGATCTGGTGGCCGTCCGCCCCGAAGATCGCCGTCTCGGTCACGGAGGTCGATCCCCCGTCGGTGTTGACCGTTCGGGCCAGCAGGCTGCCGAGGATCATCATCAGGACGGCGACCGCGACCACGATCCTCGCGCGGTCGCGCGGTCGTCTCCCGTCACCGTCACCCGTATCGGTCTGGGGCAGCTCTGGATCCAGAGAAGTCGTCATTGAGTTCCCTCCTTGTGTGGTCGTGCCGTGGTTGGTGGATCCGGGTGACGGTGAGTCCCCCAGCGGTGGGGCTGCGGAAGGTCAGGCGACCGGGACGATCTCCGGAGCCTCGCGGCGGGCGGAGTCCGCCGACGGGTCGTCGGGCTGCCGCTGCGACTCCCGCTCCGCGGACACCCTGGCCGTGTAGGTGTCCACCTCGGTCCGGCGGCGTGCGGAGTCCCAGCCCAGCGGCGCCGCTATCAGCTCGGCGACCTCCTCGGCGCAGCCGACCCCGCGGTCGTCGGTCTCGATCGAGATCCGGGTCCGGCGGGTGAGGACGTCCTCCAGGTGCAGCGCACCCTCGTGGGTGACCGCGTAGAGAGCCTCGACCCGCAGGTATCCGCCGCCGGTGTTCAGCTTCCGGGCCAGTGCAGGGTCCTCGCCGATCAGCTCGAGGAGTTCGCCGACCAGATCGCCGTACCGGTGCAGCAGCCGCTCCAGGTCCTCGATGTCGATGCCGTGGGTATCGGCGAGGGCTCGGCGGCTGCTCCACAGCGCCCGGTACCCGTCGGCGCCGACGATCGGCACCTCGGCGGTGCAGCTCGACGGCACCGGCCGGTCCAGTCCCTCGACGGCGGCGTCGACGACATCCCGGGCCATCACGCGGTAGGTCGTGTACTTGCCGCCCGCCACCACCACCAGGCCCGGCGCCGGCCTGCCGACGACATGCTCGCGCGACAACGTGGAGGTGGAGTCGGCACCGCCGGACAGCAGCGGCCGAAGCCCGGCGTAGACACCCACGATGTCGTTGCGGCTCAAGGGAACCGCCAGCACGGAGTTGACCCGGGTCAGCAGGTACTCGATGTCCTGGTCGGAGGCGGCCGGATGGGACTTGTCCAGGTCCCAGTCGGTGTCGGTCGTCCCGATGATCCAGTGCGCCCCCCAGGGGATCACGAACAGGACGCTCTTCTCGGTCCGCAGGATCATCCCCGCCTCGGCGCGGATCCGGTCCCGGGGGACGACCAGGTGGATGCCCTTCGACGCCCGGACCCGCACGGTCGGGCGGACCTCCGCCAGGTCCTGCAGCTGCTCGGTCCACACCCCGGCCGCGTTGATCACCCGCCTGGCGCGGACGTCGTACTGCTCGCCCGTCTCGACGTCGCGGACCTGGGCGCCGACAACGCGGTCGCCGTCCCGGAGGAAGCCGACGACCCTGGCCCGGCTCGCGCACAGCGCTCCGTACCGGGCCGCGGTGCGCACGATCATCATGGTGTGCCGCGCGTCGTCGACCTGAGCGTCGTAGTAGCGGATCGCCCCCACAGCGACGTCCTCACGCAGCCCGGGGGCGATGGCGCGCAGACGGCGGTGGCTGAGGTGCCGGTGCATGGGCACCCCACGACGGGCACCCCCGGTGGCCGCCATCAGGTCGTACAGCAGCAGGCCGGAACCGACGTAGGGGCGTTCCCAGAACCGGTGCTTGAGCGGGTAGAGGAACGGGACCGGTCGGACCAGGTGCGGTGCCAGCCGCTGCAGCAGCAGCCCTCGCTCGGTCAGGGCCTCCCGCACCAGGGAGAAGTCGAGCATCTCCAGATAGCGCAGGCCGCCGTGGATCAGCTTGCTGGACCGGCTGGACGTGCCGCCGGCCCAGTCCCCGGCTTCGACGAGTCCGGTGCGCAGGCCCCGGGTCACCGCGTCCAGAGCGGCTCCGGCACCGGTGACGCCTCCTCCCACCACGAGGACGTCGAGTTCCGGTCCGCGGGCCATGGCCTGCAGGGCTTCGTGCCGCCGGGCCGGCGACAGCGGCGGGACCCCGGCCGGGATCCGCAACCGGGCCGGGGTCAGACCGGCGGACTGGGGAGCTGACATGACCTGGACCTCCTGAGCTGACAGTGCTTCGCGGGCTCGGCTGGCACGCGGGCCCGGTTCCGGTACCGGGTGGGGGATCACTGCGCGGCGACCCAGTCGAGCGAGCGCTGTACCGCCTTCCGCCAGTCGGCGTAGCCGGCGGCACGCCGGTGCTCGTCGCAGGTCGGCGTCCAGCGCTCCGCTTCGCTCCAGTTGGCACGCAACTCGTCGGTGTCCTTCCAGAACCCGACGGCCAGGCCCGCCGCGTAGGCCGCTCCGAGAGCGGTGGTCTCCGCGATCACCGGCTTGCTCACGGGGATCCCGAGGACGTCGGACTGCAGCTGCATGCAGAGCCGGTTCGCCGTGATCCCGCCGTCGACCCGCAGGACGTCGACCCGCACGCCGGAGTCCTTCTCCATCGCCTCGAGCACGTCACGGCTCTGGTAGGCGATGGACTCCAACGTCGCGCGGGCCAGGTGTGCGCGGGTGTTGTACCGGGACAGGCCGACGACGGTGCCGCGGGCGTCGCTGCGCCAGTACGGGGCGAACAGGCCGGAGAAGGCCGGCACGAAGTAGACACCGCCGTTGTCGGCGACCTGGCGGGCCAGGCTCTCGCTCTCGGCGGCGTCGTCGATGATGCCGAGCTGGTCGCGCAGCCACTGGACGGCGGAGCCCGTCACGGCCACCGAGCCCTCGAGGGCGAAGACGGGCGGCTCGTCCCCGAACTGGTAGCCGACGGTGGTGAGCAGGCCGTGCTGCGAGCGGACCCGCTGGGTACCGGTGTTGAGGAGCATGAAGTTGCCGGTTCCGTAGGTGTTCTTGGCCTCCCCCGGCGCGAAGCACACCTGGCCCACGGTGGCGGCCTGCTGGTCGCCGAGGGCGGAGGTCAGGGGGATCTCTCCGGCAAAGGGCCCCCGCCGCCGGGTGACCCCGTAGGTGAGTGGGTCGCTGGACGGCCGGATCTCGGGAAGCATCGCCCGGGGGATGCCGAAGAGGCCCAGCAGTTCGTCGTCCCAGTCGAGGGTGTCGAGGTTCATCAGCATGGTGCGGCTGGCGTTCGTCACATCGGTCAGGTGGGCTCCGCCGTCGACGCCGCCGGTGAGGTTCCACAGCAGCCAGGTGTCCGGCGTCCCGAACAGGGCGTCACCGCGTTCGGCCGCCTCCCGTAGACCGTCCACGTTCTCCAGCAGCCACTGCAGCTTGCCGCCTGAGAAGTAGGTGGCCGCAGGCAGCCCGGTCTTGCTCCGGATGACCTCACCACGGCCGTCGCGCCGCAGTTCCGCGGTGATCCGGTCGGTCCTGGTGTCCTGCCAGACGATGGCGTTGTGGACGGGGCGTCCGGTGCGGCGGCTCCAGACGATCGACGTCTCGCGCTGGTTGGCGATGCCGACGGCACACAGGTCCTGTGCGCTGAGGCGAGCCTCGATGAGCGCGGTCTGGATGACGGCCTCGGTGCGGGTCCAGATCTCGACCGGGTTGTGCTCGACATACCCCGCCGCGGGGAGGATCTGCTCATGTTCCAGCTGGTGCCGCCCGACCTCCCGCCCGTTGTGGTCGAAGATCATGAAGCGGGTGCTGGTGGTCCCCTGGTCGATGGCGCCGACGAAGTCACCCACGGGGGGCCACCGTCCCTGTGGTGAACCGCCCGGGACGAGGGAACGGGCCGGGCCTGCCCGCAAGGGTCACCCCGCCCAGGACCCCCCGGGACGACCGGCAGACCCCACGGGACGACCGGCGGACCCCACGGGACGACCGGCCAGGGCCGCGAGGACGACGAGGAACCGGCTCGCACCGCCCATCCCGTGATGTCGCAGCCACCTCAGCCCTCCTCGGAGTCGCTGACCTGCACCTTTTGGGGGCCGTGGGCACGAATTCGCACCGGCGGACGAACCCGAATGCAGATCCAGAGAATTTCTACGGATCTGGAGGCTAGGCTGTCCGCTGCCGGTCGTCAACAAGCTGTTGGTCCCGCCCGACCCCATCCTCGAAGGGAGCCCCCGGTGCCTTCCCAGGCGCGGCGCGCACCTCGGCGCACCCCCGCTGAACAGCGGGAACGCATGCCACGTCGAACTCCGGCGGAGACCAGAGAGCTGATGCTGCGGGCAGCGACCGACCTGGTCCGGGAGCACGCCCAGGCCAGCGGTGACGACGTCGTCGCCTCAGCCCTGGCCCATGTCCGGCTCACCCAGGTGGCCGAGCGGGCGACCTCGATCGTCAGGGCCGAGAGCGGCGACCAGACGGCGAAGGCGATCACGACGGGAGCCATCTACCAGCACTGGCCCACCCAGGTCGACTTCCAGGTGGACGTGCTGTTCCACATCGCCGAACTGCAGTCCACCCTCGTCCCTGGACTACCCGAGAGCCTGCAGCGATTCCGGGACGCGCACGCCGCGGGCCTCCCGCTGGAGAAGGTCCTCATGAAGACCATGGAGGACGTCCATCGCCACTACCGCGAGGACCCGATGTACCGGGTCGAACTCAGCTTCCTGATCGGGGCATGCGACCCCCGCCTCCGGGCGGCGCTCACCCATCGCCAGGACGCCTTCTACCGTTCCGTCGACGAGGCCTATCGGGGCCTGCTGGCCGCCTACGGCCTGCGAATGCGGGCACCCTTCACGATCCGCGACCTGTCCCGGGTCATCTCCGCGCAGATCGCCGGCTCGGTGGTCATCTGGCACGCCGACCCCGGACTCCTGGACGACCCGCTCGGCGAGAAGGACGCCTCCCTGATGTCACGGTCGATCCTCGCCGCCTTCGAACGCCTCACCGAACCGGCCGGCCCGCCCGCCGACCGGTGCGGAAAACTCCGCTGCGAGTAGCCGCCCCAACCCGTCGAACGGCGGGGCGCACCGCCCGGCGAGGTGACGGCACCGCCCGATCCCGCCCGATGACGCACGGTCCTCGACGTCCTCGGCCGCCACGGCCACCCGATCCCGCTGCAGGTGGACAACCCCGCCGGCGAGCGGTCACCGACCGGCCCGGCACCTTCGCGCACCCCGGCGACCGACCTACAGCGAACGCAACCAGCCGGACACCGCCGCCGCGGCCTCGGCCGCCCCCGGGGTGAGCCCGTGGTCCCCCGGCACCGCCACCACCTCGACGCCGGACACGGCGGCACTGACCTCGCCGGGGCGGCCGAACGGGTCCCGCTCCCCCTGCACGACCAGGACGGGCACCCCCGCCCCGGCCAGTTCTCCGGCGCGACTGCGTTCCGGCCTGCCCGGCGGATGCAGCGGGAAGGACAGGCAGACGACGGCGGACGCCCCGGTCGGCGCGGCGGTCCGGCAGGCGACCCGAGCCCCGGCGCTGCGCCCGCCGACCACCAGCGGGCGGTTCCTGATATCCGCAGGCCCGCCGGTGATATCTGCAGGCCCGCCGGTGATATCCGCAGGCCCGCCAGTGCCCGCACCGCGGCCCAGGTCACCGCCCCCTGCGGTACCCGGATCCGCCGCAGTGTCCGGCTCCGCGCCGGCGTCCAGGGCGGCCAGCCCGTCGAGCGCGGCCAGCCAGCCCACGTCGAGCCGGGCCGGCGCCGGAGCCACCTTCTTCCCGGCGACCCGCCACGGCTGCTCGACCAGCACCACCCGCCAGCCGATCCCGGTGCCCGCTGCCGCAACGGCGACCAGGTCCGCCGCCTCGATCCCGCCGCCCGCCCCGTGACCGAGGACCAGGGTGCCGGCGGGCGCCCCACCGGCCGGGGGCAGGTGCAGATGGAGGCGGGCCGGGCCGAGCGGGGTCGGCACCTCCCGCACCAGCGGCGACGGGCCGTGGTCGGGGCGGGCGGTCATGGGTCACTCCGGTCGGGGCGGGTCGTCGCCGACACCCTACGTGCCTGCGGGCCGCCAGGAATTGACCTGGTCTCAGGAATGAATTGACCCGGTCTCAGGAATTGGCCCGGTCTGCGGGGAAACCGCTGCGGGCCTTCCCGGAGATGGTCGTCGTGAAGGCCCGGCCCCGACCGAGAGGCGGCTTCGCGATGACGCTAGCCCTTCCTTCCCTGCACCGGTCCCCGAGGCGTCTGCGGCGCGTCGTGGCGGTGTCCGCCCTGTGCGCCGCGACCGTCGCCGCGGTCACGGCGCTGCCGTCCCCGGCGCATGCTGCCGACGTCGTGACCATCAACGGTGCCGACGGCGGCCGTACCTTCGACGGGATCGGCGCGATCAGCGGGGGCGGGGGCAACAGCCGCCTGCTCATCGACTACCCCGAGCCGCAACGCGGTCAGATCCTCGACTACCTCTTCAAGCCCGGGTACGGGGCCTCCCTGCAGATCCTCAAGGTGGAGATCGGCGGCGACACCAACTCGACCTCGGGCTCGGAGCTGAGCCACGAACACGCCCAGGGGGACAAGAACTGCAACCGCGGCTACGAGTGGTGGCTGATGGAGCAGGCCAAGGCCCGCAACCCGAACATCAAGCTGGCCGGGCTGGCGTGGGGAGCACCCGGATTCCTCGGCCAGTTCTACTCCACCCCGACCGTCGGCTACCTGGTGGACTGGCTGGGGTGCGCCGCAACGCACAACCTGACCATCGACTACCTGGGGGCCATGAAGAACGAGGACCGTTTCGACGGCACGTTCGCCAAGCAGCTGCACAAGGCCGTCCACGACGCGGGGTACTCGACGCAACTGGTCGGCGGTGACGCCTGGGGCTGGGGCATCGCCGACGAGGTCCGCAAGGACCCGCAGCTCGCGCAGGCCCTGGACATCGTTGGGTCGCACTACCCCTGCGGGTACCTCAACGGGATGAACTCCTGCGGCAGCTCGGACACCGCGAAGTCGATCGGCAAGCAGCTGTGGGCCGCCGAGACCGGATCCCAGGACTACATGGGCGGCGGCTCGGCGATGGCCCGGGCGATCAACCGCGAGTACCTCGACGGCAAGATGACCGCGTACATCAACTGGCCGGTCGTCGCCTCGGTCTACGACAACATCCCGTGGCCCGGACAGGGTCTGATCAAGGCCAACCAGCCGTGGTCGGGGTGGTACGAGCCGGGGGCGCAGCTGTGGGCGAGCGCGCACACCGCGCAGGTGACGTCCCCCGGATGGAAGTTCATCGACTCGGCCTCCGGCTACTTCGGCGGCAACCGCGACAACGGTTCCTACGTGAGCTACCAGGCGCCCGACCACGGCGCCTTCAGCGTGGTGGCCGAGACGCTCGACGCGAAGGCTCCCCGTGACGTCACCTTCCGGGTGGCGGGTGGGCTGCCGGCAGCCTCCGCGGTGCACGTGTGGGCCAGCAACTTCGGGTCGAAGAACATGGCCGACTACTGGGTGAAGCAGCCGGACGTCAGCACCGACGGCGGATCCTTCACCGTGACCCTGAAGCCCGGATACCTGTACTCGTTCACCACGCTGTCCGGGACCGGCAGGGGCACCGCGACGAGCCCGGCCAAGGCGGGGCTGAACCTGCCCTACGCCAACACCTTTGACGGGGACGCCCTCGGCAGCGAGCCCCGGTACCTGGCGCAGCAGCAGGGCGGGTTCGAGACCGTCCCCTGCCCGACCGGACGGACCGGCCGGTGCGTGCGGCAGATGGCTCCGACGACGCCCATCCGCTGGGACGCCGCCGACCTGCCGTTGGCCGTGGTCGGCAGCCTCGACTGGACCGACTACACCGTCACCGTCGACGCCTACTTCGAGCAGCCGGGCGCGATCCAGGTCGTCGGCCGGGCCGGCGACGGGGTCCACTCGCCGGGCTACGAGACGCAGAAGATGGCCCGGTACTACCTGCAGGTGACCGACAAGGGCAACTGGTCGATCGTCAAGAACGACACGGAGGGGAAGAAGACTCCCCTGGCCTCCGGCACCGTCCCCGCGCTCGGGATCGGGTCGTGGCACACCCTGTCGATCACGTTCCAGGGCCCGGCCATCACCGCGAAGATCGACCGGACGCAGGTGGGGAGCGCCAACGACTCGTCCTTGCGTGCCGGTGAGGCCGGTCTCGGGCTGGACGGGTACCAGACCCAGGTCTTCGACAATCTCGCCGTCACCAGGCCCGGCGCCCCGATCGAGTTCCCCACCGCCGGCCCGACGACCAGCCCGACCACCTCCACCACCCCACCGACGTCCACCACCACGTCCGCCGCACCCACCACCTCGGCCGCACCCACCACCACCTCGGCCGCGCCCACCACGACGTCGGCCGCACCCACCACCACGTCCGCCGCACCCACCACCACGTCCGCCGCACCCACCACGACGTCAGCCGCGCCCACCACCACGTCGGCCGCTGCGACCACCACCACGGCAGCCCCGGCGACGCCCGCCTGCGCGGCCGCCTACCGCACCGTCGCCACCTGGCCCGGCGGCTATCTCGGCCAGGTGACCGTGACCGCCGGCGACGCGGGAACGAGTGCCTGGACCGTCCGCCTGCCCCGCCCCTCCGGACGGGTCGTCGGCAACTGGAACACCCGGATGACCCAGGAGGGGACCGACCTGATCGCCACGAGCGTGTGGTGGAACGGCAGCCTCGCCCCCAGGTCGGCAGCGACGTTCGGGTTCGTGGGCGTGGGAACACCGCTCGACGTCCGCCCGAACTGCACCACCCGCTGACGCGGTGGACGAACTCCCTGCCCGGGCATGCCGGTGTCCAGGTCTCCGGTACCGCCCGGGCAGGGCGTGCCCGTTCCCCATCAGAACAGCGCCGTTCCCCATCAGAACAGCGCGCTGTCCCCGCCGCCGATGAGCTCCCCGGTCTGCGGGTCGACGACACCGCGCAACGAGTCCAGGGGTGCGGGTTCGAGCAGTTGCGGACCGTTGTTGGTCACCGAGTTCACCCGCTGGGTCACCGGGGTCGCGAGGAAACGCCCCGGGACCGGCGGCTGCAACAGGGCACGGACCGCGTCGGGGTCGCGCAGTTCGGGGTCCAGCCAGTCGTCCCAGCGGTCCCGGGGCAGCACGAGCGGCATCCGGTCGTGGACCACGTCCAGTCCGGGCTCGGCGTCGGCGGTGATCACGGCGTAGGTGGCCAGCCAGGCGGCCGGGTCGTCCGGGTGCAGTTCGGGGTTGCGCCACAGCTCGTACACCCCGGCGATCGCGATCGGCCCGCCGGCCACCGGGTGGAGGAAGAACGGCTGCTTGCGCGGCTTGCCCTTGGCGTCCTTCTCGACCGGGCTCGCCTGCCACTCGTACCAGCCGTCGGCGGGGACCAGGCAGCGGCGGGACAGCGCGGCCCGCTTGTACGCCGGCTTGTCCAGCAGGGTCTCGGCACGGGCGTTGATCATCCGGTTCCCGATCGCCCGGTCCTTGGCCCATGACGGCACCAGTCCCCAGGTGAGCAGCCGCAGCCAGCGGACCGGTTCGCCGGGACCGGCAGGCGCGGACCCCGGCTGCCCCGGATCCGTCCCCGCCAGCTCCAGCGCCGCCAACTCCAGCGCCGCCTCGGCGGTCGGCTCCCCGTCGGCGTCGACGGCCTGCGCAGCCGGATCCTCGACGGGCTCGCGGGTGCCGCCCTCGTCCCGGGGACGGCGTTCCAGGACCACCGGGGCCAGTTTCGTCGGGGCGACGTTGTAGTCCGCCTGGGCCGCCACCGGGTCCTCACCGGGAGCCTGGCCGCCGGTCGCGTCGACCTCGAACTCCTCCACCAGGTCGTCGGCCCGGCGGCTGGCCGCATACCGTCCGCACACGTCGCTCAGCCTGCCACGACCGGAGCCGCCGGGCCGGGGACCCACTCCCGCCCCGGCCGCACCCCGGGTGGCCACTCGGCGGCGCCTGGCCGGGACGCGGAGTAGACCCGCGTGTTCGGGGTAGTGACGGCACATGAGCATCGTGCGTCGTCTCGCCCGTCCCCTGCTGGCCGCCGCGTTCATCGAGACCGGCATGTCCACCCTGCGCCATCCGGGCACCCAGGCCGAGCGGATCCGTCCCCTGGTCAACCAGGTGTCCGGGCAGTTCGGCCAGTCCGTCGACCCCGAACTCGTGCTGCGGGTCGACGGCGCGCTGCTGATCGGGGCCGGCGGGCTGCTCGCCCTCGGCCGGATGCCCCGGCTGGCTGCCCTCGCCCTGGCCGCCGGAGCCGCCCCGAGCACCTATGCCGAGATGGCCTTCTGGCAGGAGAAGGATCCGCAGCGCCGCCGGGAGCGCCGCAACGAGGTGCTCACCCGGCTCGGGCTGATCGGCGGTGCGCTGCTGGCCGCCGTCGACACCTCCGGCCGGCCCGGACTG
>DASTGO010000398.1:0-3350 GCA_035719045.1 Kineosporiaceae bacterium
GAGCAGGGCGGCTGCGCTCACCGCGAGATCGCGCACGCCGTACCCCCGGGCCAGGGTGAGCAGGCCCTCCCGCTCGGACGCCGGGGCGTCCAGGGCGTCGGGCAGGTGCTCCGGCCTGGCCAGGGCGAACACGCCGTAACCGGCCGTCGCCAGGGACATGGCTCGACTCGCTGGGAAGTCCATGTCCCCATCGCACCAGGTTCCGTCGCCGTTGTCGCCGCCCGCCGGGGTGGGGCGGCCTCAGCGCCGGCGACCGGCGGCGGCCAGCCGCTCGACGTCCGAGGACGACACGAGCCCGAGCAGGTCGTCCTCCGCGTCCAGCACCGCGGCGCGGCCGGGTGGCGTCGCCAGCCGGCGCAACGCGTCGCGCGCGAGGAGGTCGGGCGCGAACGTCGGCACGTCGGGCCGCTGCACCATCACGTCGCCGACCCGGACCTCGGCCCGGTGCTCGAGCGGCACCCGGCCTGCGGCCTGAAGGGACAACAGCCCCAGCAGCCGGCCCTGGCTCACGACCGGGTACACCGGGTGCGACGGCGCGGTCCGCAGCAGGTCGGCGAAGTCGGCGACCGACATCTCGGGCGTGACCGTCACCAGGCCGGTCGTCATCAGGTCCGCGACGGTCCGGTCGCCCAGGGCCAGCTCCGCGCGAGCCGCCGCGACCTCCTGCTGCACCGCGCCCAGGACGAACCATCCGACGACGGCCAACCACAGCCCGGACAGCCCGCCGGCCATCATCATGAACAGTCCCCCCGCGACCAGGAGCGCGCCCAGCACCCGGCCCCCGCCGCCGGCGACCACGGTGGCGCGAGCGCGGTCGTGGGTGCGCGACCAGACCAGGGCGTGGACCATCCGGCCGCCGTCCAGCGGCAGCGCGGGCAGCAGGTTGAAGACCAGGAGCAGGCCGTTCAACCAGGCGACGTACGCCAGCACGCCGGTGACCTCGACCGGCAGGCCGGCCGCGCGACCCATCAGCATCAGCCCGAACAGGGCCGCCGTCCCGACCGCCGTCGACGCCGGACCGGCGGCGACGATGCGGAACTCGGCTCCGGGGCCCGGCAGCGGCTCGTCGGTGGAGGAGGCACCGCCGAGCAGGAACAGGGTGATCTTGCCGCCGGTCAGTCCCTCCCGCCGCGACTGGAGGCTGTGGCACACCTCGTGCACCAGCACCGAGAGGAAGAACAGGACGCTCGCCGCGACCCCCATCGCGACGTACACACCGGAGGCCAGCCCCGGGTGCGATGCCGGGAACGCCGCGTCCGCCAGCGACCAGGCCAGGATGGCCAGCACCGCCACCCAGCTCCAGTGCACCTCGACCGAGACTCCGAGCACCCGCCACCGCAGCACCGGGCCACCTCCGTCCGCCGAGGTCGTCGTCACCTCCGACGCTACGGCGCGCGGGCTCGCGCCACCGCAGGCGAGCGACCTCAGCGCGGGGACCTTCGGCCCTCAGCCGGACTGGTCGAGCACAGGTCCACGTGATTGGCCGTGAGCACGTGAGCCACGGCCCCTTCCAGCCGCCCGCGGGCCAAGGTGCCGGAGTCGACGGCGGTCACGATGGCGGCGACGACCGCCGACCCCGAGGCCGGAGCCGGACCGCCGACCAGGGTGCTGACGAGTCGTCGCCCTGTGCAACCACGGACTACCGATCGGGTGAAGCCCGCCAGCCATCGGGCGGAGAGCCGGTCGGCGGTCGCGATGCGGGCGATGCCGACCGGCTCCGGCGGCCGGTCAGTGGTTCACGGCTACCCGCATGACCCCGCCGTTGACCCCTGGTGCTGACGAGCCGACGGTGACGTACATCGCGCCGTCGGGCCCCTGGGCGATGCCGCCGGGGAGCGGCAGCTGGCCGGACCCGAAGTGGACCTGGTGGTTCGGGTGAGCGAACGGGATACGCACGATGTCACCCGGCGGGTTGGCGGTGAGCCCGCCGGCGAACATCTCGGCCGCCCAGAAGTTGCCGTGCCGGTCGAAGGTGCACGAGGTGATCGTGGTCAGCCCGGTGGCCCAGACGGTCGGCTTGGTCGGGAACTTGGCGTTCGGGTTGACCCGCCACACCCTGGACAGCCCACCGGTGCCGGGCGTGAACAGGTTGGAGACGAAGTCGAGGGTGCCGACGTACAGGTAGCCGTCCGGGCCCTGCGCGATGCAGGTCGGTGTCGAGTCGCGGAATGCCCCGAAGTTCTCGTTGGGGATGTAGGCCACCACTCGCGCCTTGCCGCTCGGCATGATCTCGCTGATCGTGTTCGCCCCGGCGTCTGCGACGAAGGTGCGCGTGCCGTGGCGCCCGCGGTGGTGCGCGTCGCGGGCCGCGACATGGTGCGCGTCGCGGTGCGGGGTCCGGGTGACCAGCACGCCATAGGGGTTGGAGTCCGGGAAGTCATCCGGGAACAGCGTCGAGTGGTCGCCGGTCCACTTGTACATCTGTGAGCCGACATCCGACTTCGAGGTCGCGGCGCCCGTGGCGCCGTTGAGGCGGTACAGGTGCCCGGCCTGGGGGTCGTTCACGGCCCCGCCCGTGGCAGCGAGCACGCCCGGCGTCGACTCGCTGGTGATCATCATCAGCTGACATCCGTGGTGCTCGCCCTGGTGGGGCCTCGTGCAGCCGTTGCCCATGGCACTGAGCCCCTCGGGTCCCAGCACGTCGGGAGGCTGGGACGGATCCTCTGTCACGTACAGGGAGTTGAACCCGGTGGTCCACGCCGGCGTGGTCGAACCCCACGGGTACTTGCTCACCTTGCCGGTTTGCGTCAGGCCGGCGGGGCCGTTACCCGCGACACCGGACTCCGAGACGTACATGCTGCCCTGGCGGTCGAAGGCGATCCCGCGCGGCGCGGCCAGCCCGCCGAGCACCGGGGTGATCGAGGCCGACGGATCGCCCTGCGCGGCGCCGGCACTCACCAGCGCGCTGCCGGCGAGCGCGGCGACACCCACCGCCGATCCAAGAGCGCGGATGCGGATGCGGCGAATAGCCATAGCGTGCTCCTCTCAGGTGATTCATCCACCCGTAGTCCTGGTCACGCCTCTCGGTCATCCCCAGGTTCGGGGAACCGTGGGGGTGGGCTGCTGCCCACCGCCCAAGGGCCGCCGCGGGTCACGCCCGCACGTGGAGCCCCCACGTGGCCCGCTCGGACCAGGGTCAACGGTGGACGAGGTGTGGTAGCCCGTCCTGATGGGTCGGCCTGACTGACGCCGCTTGGAGGCTCCGGAACCGGCCTCTGACCTGCAAAGATCTGCGCGCCCGTAGGGATTCGAACCCCAAACCTTCTGATCCGTAGATACCAGGACGGCGATCTGCCTCGAACTGCCGACGCTTCCGCTTCGGTACCCCCTCGTCCCGCGCCGTCCTGTCC
>DASTGO010000399.1:0-4365 GCA_035719045.1 Kineosporiaceae bacterium
AGACAGGAAGGAACCCGCGCCGCCATGCAGCGCAGCATCTTCGAACCCGAGCACGAGTCCCTGCGCGAATCGGTCCGCCAGTTCCTCGACCGCCACGTGCGCCCGCGCCTGGAGGAGTTCATCGAGGCCAAGGCGATCTCCCGCGACGTCTGGATCGAGGCCGGCAAGCAGGGCTTCCTGGGCCTGCAGGTGCCCGAGGAGTTCGGCGGCGGCGGGGTCGGCCACGACTACCGGTTCACGGCCGTGGTCGGCGAGGAGCTGTCCGCCGTGTCGGCGGCGATGAGCTCCTGCCTGGGCATCCACGCCGACGTCTGCGCCCCCTACCTGGTCGAGCTGACGAACGACGAGCAGAAGGGGCGCTGGCTGCCCAAGTTCTGCTCCGGCGAGTACGTCTGCGCGATCGCGATGACCGAGCCGTCCGGCGGCTCGGACCTGGCCGCGCTGAAGACCACCGCCGTCCGTGACGGGGACGACTGGATCCTCAACGGTTCCAAGACCTTCATCACCAACGGCTACGGGGCGGACCTGGTCATCGTCGCGGCGCGGACCGACCCGTCGAAGGGTGCCAAGGGGATCTCCCTGTTCGTCGTCGAGACCGGGATGGAGGGCTTCACCCGAGGCCGCAAGCTGGACAAGGTCGGCCAGGACGAGTCGGACACCGCGGAGCTGTTCTTCGCAGACGTCCGGGTGCCGCACGCCAACCTGCTCGGGACCGAGGGCCTCGGCTTCGTCCACATGATGGAGCGGCTGCCCCAGGAGCGGATCGGCGCCGCGGTCAGCAACCTGGCACATGTGCGGGCGATCCTCGACGAGACCATCGCCTACACCAAGGAGCGCAAGGCGTTCGGGCAGGCGATCGGAACCTTCCAGCACAACAAGTTCCTGATGGCCGAGCTGGTCACCAAGGTCGAGGTGACCCAGGCCTTCGTCGACCAGTGCATCCTGGCGCACACCCGCGGCGAGCTGTCCGCCGTCGACGCAGCCAAGGCCAAGTGGTGGACTGCGCAGGTGCAGAACGACGTCCTCGATGCCTGCGTGCAGCTGCACGGCGGGTACGGCTTCATGAACGAGTACCGGGTGGCCCGCGCCTGGCGCGACGCCCGGGTGACCAAGATCTGGGCGGGCTCCAACGAGATCATGAAGGAGCTCATCGGACGGGACCTGGGCCTGTGAGACACCGGGATGGTGCGCCAGTGAGCGAGCGCAGCGAGCGAACCGGGAAGCCCGGCGCGGGGCTCACGGTGACGACGAGTGCCGGCGAGGAGGAACTGTGAGCGAGCGCACCGCAGGGCGGCGGTTCGAGGGCCGGGTCGCGCTGATCACGGGCGGGAGCCGGGGGATCGGTTTCGGTGTGGCCCGCCGGCTGGTCGACGAGGGAGCACGGGTCTGCCTGACCGCCCGCAACGACGGGCCGCTGCAGGAGGCCGTGGAGTCCTTGGGCGGCAAGGAGTTCGCGATCGGCGTGCCCGGCCGGGCGGACGACACCGGGCACCAGGCCGAGGCCGTGGCCGCCGCCGTCGGCGCGTTCGGCGGGCTGGACGTCCTGGTGAACAACACCGGGATCAACCCGGTCGCCGGCGCCGTCGTCGACTCCGACCCGGCGGCCATCCTCAAGACCTTCGGGGTCAACGTCGTGGCGGCGGTCGGCTGGGCGAAGGCGGCCCGCGACGCCGGGCTCGGCCGCCGGCCCGGTGCGGCGATCGTCAACATGGCCTCTATCGCCGGGGTCCGGCCGGCTCCGCCGATCGGGGTGTACGGGGCCACCAAGGCGGCCCTGATCCACCTCACGGCGCAGTTGGCGGTGGAGCTGGCGCCGCAGATCCGGGTCAACGCGGTCGCCCCGGCGATCGTCAAGACCCAGTTCGCGGCGCTGCTGTACGAGGGCCGGGAGGAGAAGGTGGCCGCCGGCTACCCGCTGATGCGCCTGGGGATCCCCGAGGACATCGCGGCCGCGGTGGCGTTCCTCGCCGGGGACGACGCGTCGTGGATCACCGGCCAGACCCTGGTGGTCGACGGCGGGGTCACCCTGACCGGAGGTCTCGGCTGATGGTCGGTCCCGACGGGACGGCCGCCGAGGACGTCATGCCGGCCTGGCGGGCCGGTGTCCTCGGCGAACCCGCCGAGGTCCTCGCGGTGGCCCAGGTCCCGGTGCCGGTCCCCGGTCCCGGCGAGGTGCTGGTGGAGGTGCGGGCGGCCGCGCTGAACTTCCCGGACGTGCTCCTGTGCCGGGGCCAGTACCAGGAGCGGCCGCCGCTGCCGTTCACCCCGGGCATCGAACTGTGCGGTGTGGTCCGGGCGGCCGGGGACGGGGTCGGGTCGGCGGCCGGCGACGGGACCGCGGTGGCGGTCGGGCAGCGGGTGATCGGCCCGGTGGTCCTGCCGTACGGGGCCCTGGCCCGGTACGCGCTGTGCCGTGCCTCGGACCTCCACCCGGCACCGCCCGAGCTGGACGACGCCTGCGCGGCGGCCCTGCACATCGCCTACCAGACGGCCTGGTTCGCCCTGCACCGGCGGGCCGGGTTGCGGGCGGGAGAGTGGCTGCTGGTCAACGCGGCGGCCGGTGGGGTCGGCAGTGCGGCGGTCCAGTTGGGCCGGGCGGCCGGCGCCCGGGTGATCGGCGTGGTCGGCGGCGCGGGCAAGGTTGCCTCCGCCGAGCAGGCCGGGGCGGACGTGGTGATCGACCGGAGCACGCAGGACGTGGTCTCCCGGGTGAAGGAGCTGACCGGCGGGCGCGGGGTCGACGTCGTGTTCGACCCGGTCGGCGGGGACAGCTTCGCCGCGGCCACCAAGGTGATCGGCTTCGAGGGCCGGATCGTCGTCATCGGCTTCGCCGGCGGCACCATCGCCCAGGCGGCCACCAACCACCTGCTGGTGAAGAACTACTCGGTGGTCGGGCTGCACTGGGGGCTGTACCGGTCCAAGAACCCGGACCTGATCCGGCAGGCCCACGACGAACTCCGCAGGCTGGTGTCCTCGGGCGTCGTCCGTCCCCTGATCGGGGAGCGGGTCGGGTTCACCGACGCGGCGCAGGCACTGGCCCGGCTGGCCGCCGGCCGGACCGTCGGCCGGGTGGCGGTGCTCCCGCCGGCCTGACCCGCGGCCGGTCGCCTCCGGGGGGGGCTGACTGCTCCGGCGGGGAGGTCCTGGTCGGACACCGCCGGGTGGGGGCCGGACGTCGTCCGGGCGCCGGTCGGGGCCCCTCCTCCCCGGCCGACGCCCGACTTCCGTTCTGCTCGCGGAGCCCCTGCGCCGACCGTGCGTGGCAGGGACCTGCTCCACGGATCCCGGCCCTTCGCGGTCACCCGCCTTCTCGGCAGCCGACGGCCGGAACCTGAGCGGGAGCACCTGTGATCCAGGACACGGGGTTGCGACCGGTGCGGACCGTTCGCCACCGTCGCGGGCCGGGATGACCGGTCGGCCGGTCACCCCGAGGGGCTGGATCGCCGCGGACCCGCCAAGATGAGGCATGCCTCGTCACCGGGTGCTGACGCCCCTGCGCTGGTCCGACATGGACGCCTACGGACACGTCAACAACGTGCAGTTCCTGCGGCTGCTCGAGGACGCGAGGGTGAGCGCCTTCGCCGCCCGGGGCAGCGACGACGGTGGATCCGTGGTGGACACCGGGCTCCTGGTCGCCCGCTCGGAGATCGAGTACCTGGCCCCGCTGGTGTACCGGCCGGCCCCGGTCGCGATCGACCTGTGGGTGACCGCCGTCGCCGGGGCCAGCTTCGACATGGGGTACGAGGTGCTGGACGAGGCCGGCGACGACGGTGGCCGTCCGCGGGTGTACGCCCGGGCCGAGACCACCCTGGTGCTCTACGACCTGGTCCACGACCGGCCGCGGCGGCTGTCCGAGAAGGAGCGGATCACCCTGCAGGACTGGCAGGACGACCCGGTGGCCTGGCGCAGGCGCCCCGCGGCGGGGCGCTGAACATGCCCGTGCTGCCGCTGCCGTCCGGGCCGTCCGCCGACCCCGTCCTGCTGCCGGACCTGGCCAGCCTGCGGGATCTGCGCCGCTACCTGTCGCTGGCCGCCAGGGTGGACCCCGGCGGGGCGGCCCGGCTGGTGGGTCGTGCCGACATGCTGGCCGGGTACGTGGCGCCCCTGTACGGTTCCGGCGGGCCGACCGTCCTGGGGCTGCGGGTGCAGCGGCTGGCCGCACCGGCCGAACTCGACCTCACCGTCCCGCTGACGGCCCTGCTCGAACGGCTGGCCGACGCCGGGCCCGCACCGGACGCCCCGGCCGCCGAGGGCGAGCCGTCCGACGGGCGGTCCGTCGACGGCGAGCCGTCCCACGGGCGGTCCGTCGACGGGCGGTCCGGGGGCGGGGAACGCGCCGACGGTGGCCGTCCGCGGGTGTACGCC
>DASTGO010000400.1:0-2839 GCA_035719045.1 Kineosporiaceae bacterium
GCCTGTCCCTCGGGGTGATCGTGCTGGTCCTGGGGGTGACGGTGGCCGGGTCCCTGCTGGTCGAGCGTCGCCGGGCGGTGGCTCCGGTTCCGGCCGGGAGTTGACCCGAGGACCGTACCCTGTCTAAAGTCGGTCCTGGCCCGGTGAGCGACCGGGCCAGGACCGAGGAGGAACAATGCGGCAGCTCGACAAGTACACGGCGGTCATCAGCCCGGAGTTCGACGACCCGAGCACCATCACCTGCACCCTGATCCACGACCGGCACGCCGGGGTCAGCGGCCCGATCGCCACCATCACGTGCGACACCACCCTGGACGCTGTCGTCGCCGAGATCCTGCGGCAGGGCTTCACCGTCACCGGACCGTGGCAGATCGGCAACGCCTACGACGGGCTCCGCCTCACCGCCACCCTGGCCCCCCGGCCCGCATCCCGGCCCGGGGAGTGCCCCGCCTGCGGCCACACGGCGGAGGAGCGCGCCGACCTGATGGCGAAGGCCACCCCGAACCGCATCGACCCGGAGTCCGGCCGGTCGGTCTACATCCCCAGCTCCGTCTGCGGTCTCTGCGGCGGCCCCGGCATCAGCCAGTACGACCGGGTCCCCGCCACCGAGGACAAGGGCGACTGCCCCGGCCTCTGCGGCTGCGGCATGGCCGTCGATGAGCAGGGCTGCACCGAGGACCGCACCCACCCCGTCCCCTGACCGCCCGTCACGCGCACCGGAGTCCACCCGGTGCGCGTGCCAGGCAGCCAGACCCACGCAGGGAGAGGAGGAACCTCATGAGCACCACCGACCGCCTGCTCAGCGAGATCGCCCGGATCAGGGTCACGATCGACGACGCCACGCACGCCACCTCCGGCGACACCTCGACCAGCGCCCAGTCCTTCCGCGACCTCGCGGGAGCCGTGGACGACCTGGCCGAGGTGATGGACGTGATCGTCCGCCGGCTCCACGACTGACCGTCCGGCCCGCACGCCCCGTCCACCGGGTGTGCGGCCCAGGCAGCCAGACACCGGCCGCCACCCGGGGGAGCGACCCGGGCCCCTATCGAACCGAGGAGACACCACCGTGCTCACCCTGACGATCAGCGGCAGCCGCCCATACCACCGCAGCCCCAACGCGCGGGCCCGCGCCCGCCGCGCCCTCAAGCGGGCCGCCCGGCAGGGCTGGCAACGCGAGCTGCGCCTCGGCCTCCTGTAGGACCGCCGGCCCGCCACCGGAACCGGCCGGGGCACCGCAGATCCGAGCCTGCGGCGGGCGCCACCACTCCAGTTAAGCGGGTGATTGACAGCCGTTATACGGCTGTGCAACGCTATCGGTGTCAGCCTTCCTCCCGCCAAGGAGTGCACCGTGAGCCTCATCTGCCGCCAGGCCCCTGCCGACCACGTCGCCCGGACCGCCCGCGCGCACAACCTGCCCGGCCGCCGCACGATCAAGGCCATTCGGGAACTCCGCAACGAGCGCGCCGCCCGCCGTGCCGTCCCCACTCAACTCACGACCCCCGAGGACCGGCTCCGCCGGCACTACCTGGCCGCCTACGTCCCGGTCATCCGCTCCCGCGGGGGAGACGTGACCATTGACGACAAGACCCGGTCCGCCCACCTGTGCGTCCTCGACCGCCGCGGCGGGCTCGCCGTGCTCGGCGCCGACGGCTGGCGGCACTACTCCTCCCGGACCCCGGCCCGCCACGTCAGCCTCCGTTACCTCGTCGGACAGGACGACAATGGCCCCTGGGCGGTCCGGATCCCCGGCACCATCGATACCGTTTCCGCCGCCCTGGACGCCATCACCCCGGCCGACGTCCGTCACGCCCACGCGGCCGGGCGGCGCACCGACCGGCAGGGCGACATCTACGCGATCGAGACCACCCAACAGCACGACGCCCCCACCGGGTGGATCGGCGCCGACACCCGCTGGAACACCGAGCGAACCGCCCGGGTCACCTCGCACCACTGGGACGCCGAGACCCGCACCCTCACCCACCACCCCGAGGACGGGCGCCCCCACCGGCCCTTGCACCTCCCGCACCCGGTGCGGTTCGTGCAGCAGTCCACACTCTCCATGGTCCGCGGCGGCGGCCGCGGCCCCGCCGACTGACCCCCAACCGAGAAAGGGCCCCCACCGTGACTGGCCAGACCGACAAGAAGGCCTCCGACGGCTCCCCCCTGATCGGTGTCCGCGTAGCGAATGGCGACCCGCTGCGCCAATGGCTGACCGACCGGCAGCAGCGCATGATGGCCCCCGGCCTGGCCACCCAGCTCAGGGCGGAGGCGGTCATGCTGCGCGACCTCCTCGCCGCGGAGCTGCGCCGGCAGCGGTGGACCCTCGCCGAACTGGGGCTGCTCGCGGACGTCATGAACGGCGACATCCTCACCTCGTCGGTCTACACGGGCGGAGTCAGCATGATCACCGCGAACCTGGTGGACGCGACCAGCGGGCTCGAAGCTGAGTACGAAGCCCAGCACGGCGTCCATCCGGCTCGGGTAGTTGAGAAGCTGCAGACGCTTGGGCCCGCCGCCGACGCCGCGCTGCGGGACGCCCTATCCCGGTGGTGGGCGACGCAGGACGAGGGGCCGGACGCCCACACGGTCGAGGGTTGGGCGCGGGTCGGTGTCCGGGTGGTGGAGGGGTAGCAGTGGCCGCTACCCGACTCGGCTCGACGGGGCTGCCGGCGGCCAGAAAGGGCCTCGCCCGGTCCCTGGATGACCTCGCAGGCCAGATCCTCGCTGGCAGGTTCGCCGTGACCGGCGAACCAGACGCGCAGTTGGAATGGTGCAGGCGCCACGCGGCACTGGCCCGCGCGAGCTCCCTATGGTGGGTGTCGGCTGAGATGACCACGCT
>DASTGO010000401.1:0-5490 GCA_035719045.1 Kineosporiaceae bacterium
GCAGGCGATCGGGGGGCGTCGGGTCCTGGCGATCGTGTCCACGCACGGGCACAACGACCACATCAGCGCCGCAGGAGAGCTGGCCGACGCCACCGGCGCGCCGGTCCTGCTGCACCCGGCCGACCGGATGCTCTGGGACGCCGTCCACCCGGGCCGCACGCCCGAGCACCTCGCGGACGGCGACCGGATCGAGGTCGCCGGCACCGTCCTGCAGGTGCTGCACACCCCGGGACACTCCCCCGGCGGGATCTGTCTACGGGTCGCGGACCTCGACGCGGTGCTGTCCGGGGACACCCTGTTCAGGGGCGGTCCGGGGGCGACCGGGCGCTCGTTCAGCAGCTTCCCGGCCATCCTGGACTCGATCCGGGAGCGACTGCTCACCCTGCCCGCACGCACCCAGGTGCTCACCGGGCACGGTGACGCGACGACGATCGGTGCCGAGGCCGCCGGCTACGACGTGTGGGTGGCCAGGGGGCACTGATCGTCGTTGCGGGGTCCGGGCCGTTGCGGGGTCCGGGCCGTTGCGGCGGGTCCGATCATCCACGCGAACCTCGCCCACGGACCGGTTGCGGAGGAACGCTCCCGCCCCGGCCGGGCACGGTGGCACATCGCTCCCGCTTTGCGGGCACGATGGGCCACCGCGCCCAAGACGCGGCCCCGCGGGCCCCGCGGGCCCCGCAGCCCGCATGCCGTCTGCTGCGGGACTGCGGGACTGCGCTGCGGGGCAGGGAGGGGGTGCGGGACCGGAGCGGCTAAAGGGCGTCCGGGCCGCGCTCGCCGGTACGGACCCGGATCACCTCCATCACGGGGACCACCCAGATCTTGCCGTCGCCGATCTTGCCGGTCCGGGCGGCTGCGGCGATGGCCTCGACCACCGGCTGCGCGTCGGCATCGTCCACGAGGACCTCCACGCGCAGCTTGGGCAGAAAGTCCACCTGGTACTCCGCGCCGCGGTAGACCTCGGTGTGCCCCTTCTGCCGGCCGAAGCCCTGGACCTCGCTCACGGTCAACCCGGCCACGCCGAGCGCCTCCAGGGCGGCCTTGACGTCGGGCAGGGCGAACGGCTTGATGATCGCGGTCACGAGTCTCATGAGCCGTACCTTGCCATGGTCGTCGCCGAGCCGAGCTCGTAGGCCGTCTCCGCGTGCTGGCTGGAGTCCAGGCCCTCGACCTCATGCTCGGGATCGACGCGCAGGCCCCGGACGGCATGCAGGATCCTGGCCAGGACGTAGGTGACCCCGAACGACCAGGCCGCCGCGGCGAGCACGCCGAGCGCCTGCCGGCCGAGCTGGGTGACCCCGCCACCGAGCAGCAGCCCTTCGTCGGCGACCACCGCGTTGACCGCCTTGGAGGCGAACAGGCCGATGAACAGGGTGCCGATCACCCCGCCGATGAAGTGCACGCCGACCACGTCGAGGGAGTCGTCGTAGCCGAGCCGGAACTTCATCCGGACCGCGAGCAGGCAGACGGTCCCGGCGATCGCGCCGAGCAGCAGGGCCGGCAGCGAGTCCACGAACCCGGCCGCCGGGGTCACCGCGACCAGCCCGGCGACGGCACCGGAGGCGGCGCCCAGCGTGGTGGCCTTGCCGGTCAGCTTCTTCTCCAGCAGCAGCCAGCCCAGCATCCCGCCGACCCCTGCGAGGTGCGTGCTGACCGCGGCCTGGGCGGCCAGCCCGTCGGCCTTGAGCGCGGATCCCGCGTTGAAACCGAGCCAGCCGAACCACAGCAGGCCCGCCCCCAGCAGGGTCAGCGGCAGGTTGTGCGGCGCCATCACCTCACGCGGCCAGCCGCGCCGGGCGCCGACGACGAGGACCAGCGCCAGAGAGGACGCCCCGGAGCAGATCTCGACCACGGTCCCGCCGGCGAAGTCGAGCAGGCCGAGCTTGGCGAGCCATCCCCCGGGGGAGAACGACCAGTGGGCCAGCGGTGCATAGACCAGCACCGACCAGAACGCGCCCAGGGTGACGAAGGCGCCGAACCGCATCCGGTCCGCGACCGCGCCGCTGAGCAGGGCCATCGTGATGATGGCGAACATGAGCTGGAAGGCCATGAAGGCGATCGGGGGGATGGTCAGGCTGCCGAACCCGGGGACCGCCTTCGCCGCGTCGTGCAGCCCGGCGAGCCCGAAGTCCCCGACCAGACCACCGAAGGCGTCGTTGCCGAAGGCCAGCGAGTAGCCGACGACCACCCAGGTCACCGACACCACGCCGATCGCGATGTAGTTCTGCATGATCATGCCGAGCACATGCTTGGCGCGGACCATCCCGGCGTAGAACAGGGCCAGGCCCGGGGTCATCAGCAGGACCAGCGCCGTACAGGACAACACCCAGGCGGTGTCTCCGCTGTCGATGTGTGCCATCGCCTCCCCTTCGTCGCGTTACGGGCGCGCTACGGCCGGCGCCCCCGGCCCCGTCCGGCGCCCACGCTGGCCGCCCGCCGTTTCACCGAGATTCCTCTGGTGTTACGGGACCGTTTCTCGGATGTCGGCCGCGTTTCCTGCTGCAGTCATGGGGGCAAGAGTGATCGACATCACGTGGAGTTGATCGGGGATGCCGCAGCGTGGCGACGCCCGCAGTCCAGGAGAAGGGCTGGCCGACCAGGAAACGGGACCCGGCCGCCCGGCAGTCAGGACCCGGCCGCCCGGCAGTCAGGACCCGGCCGCCCGGCAGTCAGGACCCGGCAGTCAGGACCCGGCAGTCAGGACCAGGCGGAGGCCACGGAGGTCCGGGCGGCGGCCTGTCCGAGCGTGGGGAGGCCGAACAGCGCCTCCAGCGTCCGCAGCAGGGTGTAGTGATCCCCGCGGACGGGGTACCGCCCCGGGCGCACCCCGGCCCCGGCGACCAGGGTGGGGATGTGGTTGGACTCGCCGCCGTCGTCCTCGTCGTAGGTGATCACCAGCAGGCTGGCGTGGCTGCGGGCCCAGTCGGCATACCCGCCCAGGGCTGAGCGCAGCCAGGCGTCGCCGGTCCCCACCGGGCAGTCGTGGGTGTCGTGACACAGGTCCGGGATGACGAAGGACAGGGTGGGCAGCCGGGTGTAGTCCGAGGGGAAGTCGGTGAACGGGTGCGCGACCGAACCGGGCAGGTCCGTGAAGTCGGCCCACGGAGCATGTTTGCGGACGTAGCCGTCCTGGCCGCAGGTCGGGTCGCCGGTACCGGGCAGGCCTTCGGAGTACGCGGCGAAACTCAGCCCCGCGTCGAGGACCTGGCGGCCCAGGTCCGGCCCCGGGAAGGAACGCGGGCAGTGGTCGTCGGTGACACCCTGGGTCGACCCGGAGAACAGCGCGAGGTAGTTCGGCTGGCTGGGGTGGGTGACCCCGTGCCAGTCGGTGAACACGGCGGCCGGCAGAGCGTTCAGCCACGGCGCGTCGGGGTTGCCGACCACGTCGGCGTAGCCGCGGTTCTCCATCACCACGACGACCACGTGCTCGGGCGCTCCGGCCGGCCGACCCGGTGCGGGCTTCCCGGTCGACCCGGAACCACCCGGGCCGCCCGTGACCGTACCGGACGTCGCCGGTCCGGGCGGCGTCGTGGTGGCGACTCCCGTCCCGGTGTTCCCGGTGTTCCCGGCGGACCCGGCGCAGCCCGCCAGCAGCGCACCGGCGGCGAGCAGGCAGGCCGTCCGCAGTCGGCGGGACCGTCTGCCGGGAGCAGGCCTGGTGGGAGCGGGCCTGGTGGGAGCGGGCAGACGGACGGCCGGTGGCGCAGCCACCCCGACGCCGTGCCCGCGCCACCAGCCGTCCGCCGGCCAACCACTCATCACCGACACTCCTCCCCCGCCGCGCCTATCCCACCGTGCAACGGGTCAACCGGCATCCGGAGCGGGTTCCGGCCCGGTCAACTCGGCGGCCGGGGCCGGGGCCAGGTCGGTGACCCGACGCGGCATGAGCGCCACCGCGAGCACCGCGGTCAGGGACACCACGGCCAGCCCGAGGAACACCCGGTGCCCGGCGTCGTACAGCGCGGACCGCAGGAAGGCGGCGACGACCGGGGGCGTGGTCCGGGAGTTGCCGGCCAGGACCAGACCGGTCGCGTCCAGACCCGGAGGCAGCCGGCCGACCACCTCGGCGGGCGGATGGGCCAGCCGGGCGGCCAGACTCCCGTTGACGATCGCCCCGAACACGGCGACACCGACCGCGCTGCCCAGCGAGCGGCTGAACATGTAGGTGCCGGTCACCACACCGCGCCGCTGCCAGTCCACCACGGACTGCACGGCGACCAGGGTGGGGCTGGCGGACAGCCCGAGCCCGACCCCGACGACGAAGCAGCCCGCCCCGATCTGCCAGACCGTGACCGAGCGGCCGAACAGCGCCATCCAGACCGACCCCGCGACGGCGATGCCGGCCCCGATCAGCGCGGTGTCCCGGAACCCGATCCGGATGTAGACCCGGCCCGACCAGGCCGACGCCAGCGGCCAGCCCACGCTGAGGGCGGCGAGGCTGAACCCCGCGACGAGGGCTCCGGTGCCGAGGACCCCCTGGACGAAGGTCGGCACGTAGGAGTTCATCCCGATCAGGGTGGCCCCGACCACCGCCGCGGCCAGGTTCCCGCCGACGAGGACCCGGTGCCGGAACACCCACAGCGGCAGCACCGGTTCGGCCGTCCGGCGCTCCACGAACCAGAACCGGACCAGCAGCACCGCAGCGACGGCGAAGATGCCGATCCCCGCCGGTGATCCCCACGCCCAGCTGACCCCACCCTGCAGCAGGCCGAGGATGACCAGGGTGCAGCCGCCGACCAGCAGCAGGCTGCCCGCCACGTCGATCCGGTGCCGGTGCCCGCCGACCTGCTCGCGGTAGTGCCGGACCAGCATCCACACCGCCAGCGCTCCGATCGGGAGGTTGACGAAGAAGATCCAGCGCCAGGACAGGTACTGCGAGAACAGCCCGCCGATACCCGGGCCGATCACCGCGCTGGCCCCCCACACGCTGCCGACATAGCCCTGGACCCGGGCCCGTTCCCGCACGGTGTACAGGTCGCCCACGATCGTCATCGTCATCGGCTGCACCGCCCCCGCGCCGAGCCCCTGGAGCCCGCGGAACACGATCAGGCTCGGCATGTTCCAGGCCGCCCCGCACAGCACCGATCCGGCCAGGAACAGGGCGATCCCGAAGAACAGCACCGGCCGCCGCCCCCGCATGTCCGCGAACCGCCCGTACAGCGGCACGGTGACCGCCTGGGTCAGCAGGTAGACCGAGAACAGCCACGGGAAGGCCGAGAACCCGCCGAGATCGGTGACGATCGACGGCACCGCGGTGGAGATGATCGTGGTGTCCAGTGCCACCAGCGCGATCGCCAGCATCAGCCCGCCCAGTACCGGACCGCGGTCCGAGCGCAGCCCCACGCCCGCCTCACCCGTCACCGGACGAGCCGTTCCACGGCGTCCCGGTACCGGCGGTAGGCCTGCTGCCGGGCGGCCGAGCGCGGCCCGGGCCGGACCGCCGCCCCGACCGCGGGCAGCCGCAGGCGGACGGGTACGGCGGCCGCCTGC
>DASTGO010000402.1:0-5740 GCA_035719045.1 Kineosporiaceae bacterium
AGATCCTCGATCTCGTCCTCATCCACCGCCGGCCACCCATCACCGGTCAGCACATGGAACATCTCCGCCGCCCACGGCGGAACCTCAAGCCCCACCCACCACCACCAGCCAACCCCCGCCCGTCACCCTCCACCCACCACCCAGGCAGGGCAGACCGGCCACCCACCCGACCGGCCATCACCACAAGGCCACCGGTGTCTTAGATGAACCGACACGGCCACCATCACGCGAAACCACCACACCCAGACCCGAACGAGGGATAACCACCAAACACCACAACAGGCACTCGAACCCCTGGCCCCACCATCCGGAGCCCCCAGACCCGGACGCAGACCTGGCAGACGAGGCAGACCGAGGCGGACAACAGCCGAAACCACAACGCCCCAGGTCCGGCCTCGACCAGGCAACCATCAAGCGCGATCACGCCCCAGCCCGACCAGCTGGCACACCGCAAGACCGACCAACTGCAGCCCCGCGCCGCCGCGGACGTACTCCCCTACCGGGCTATCAGGAGTGCCGGCCATCAGGAG
Organism: Kineosporiaceae bacterium; assembly: GCA_035719045.1. Taxonomy (GTDB): domain Bacteria; phylum Actinomycetota; class Actinomycetes; order Actinomycetales; family Kineosporiaceae; genus DASTGO01. Next base: position 531 of record DASTGO010000402.1, read on the forward strand.
CACCTGCCGGGAAACCCTCGACGCTCACGAACTGGCACGTAGGTGGCTCGGGCTGCGCAGTCGATGTAGGAGCCTCCCGACTCGGCTCAGCCAGCCGGCGCCACGTGATTGACCCGCAAGGGGCACTGCAGTTCGGTACGACGGGAAGGGCCCAGCTCAGCGGGCGCCGACGTGGTCGCGGAACTTCTCGTACTCCTCGCGCGGCGGCGGCTTCAGGCCCAACCGGACGGCCTCCTCGTACTCCCGGCCGGCCCGGGCCAACTGCTGCCAGGTCACGCCGAGAGCGGCCGCCCGCACTCCGGCGGCCTCGTCCGCCGCCGTCCCGGCGCGCCCGGGCAGGCCCAGCCTCTTGTCACCGATCATCTCCTGCATCGCCATGTTCAGGTTCTCTTCCCAGGGGGCGGTCCGGTTGATGTAGATCCGCATGAACGCCGCGACGAGTTCCCGGTACACCTCGGCCTGGACGACCGCTGCGGTCGCCGGGCCCGGGATGCCGAACAGTTTCTCGATCGCGGCGTCCAGCGAGGCCGGGTCCGCCCCCCAGAACGGGCCCACGAGGGCCTCGTCGTCCGCGCTCAACTGCTCCCCCGCCGCGGACCGCTGCAGGATCTGCCCGAACCGCTCGTCGATGCTCTGCTGCGCGGCCACCCCCAGCCGGGTGGTGGTGTCACGGGCGCCCTGCACCAGGCTCGCGATCGCCGCTTCGAGGGCCTGCACATCTGTGCCGGGGCCCACGGCCTGGCCCACACTGCTCGTCATCCCGCTGGTGATGTAGGCGACGACCTTGTCCGCCAACCACTTGGCCGCCGGGACCGCGATCTTGGCCGTCAGCCCGGCCACGGGAGTGAGCAGGCCCCCCACCAGTTGCTCGACCAGGTGCTGCGCGGTGACCTCCCCGGCCAGCTTGCGCACCTTCGGCGTGGCGAACGCACGGAACGCCTCGCAGGCGTTGAGCACCTGCACCCCGTAGTTCGCCGTACTGGCCGACAGCCGGGTGGAGACCATGAGCACGGTCGAGTGCAGTTCCTCGGCGAACCCCGACCGCCTTCCGGTGATCGTCGTGCCTTCCAGTTCCGTCGTGCCGTCGGCGCCGAGCACCGAGCCCCGCGTCACCAGGGGGTGCCCGCTGGCGAGCCCTCGGCCGACCGCCCGGTTGCCCGCGGCGGCAGCGACCTCCTGCAGGCCGGAGGCCTGGTCCGGCTGCACGGCGCGGTTGGGGTGCCGGTCTTCGTGCTCGTCGCCGGCCTGTTCGGTCCGATACTCCCGACCCACGTCACGTCCCTTCGCCGGGCAGACGATCCGGGGCCGACCCTAGGGTTCGCCCGGCCGCTGCGGAACGGCCGCTCGGACAGCCCTTGGGGAAGGATCCGCGGCCAGCCCGCGATGGAAACCCTGCAGCGAGCGCAGCACCACCTCGCAGGCGCGGCGCAGGCTGGGCGGGGTCAGCGGGTCCGCGGCCAGGCGTTGCCAGGTCTCGTGCTCGACCAGCAACCGGTCGCGTTGCTGGGCCACCGGCGTATCGGCGGGCAGGCCGAGCCGGTCGGGAAGGTCCCCGCCTGCCGCGCCCAGCAGGCGTTCCGCCCGGCGGCGCAGGTCGTCGTGGGCGTCGACCAGCCCCAGCCGCAGGTCGTTGAGCAGGCGCAACTCCTGGAAGTCGTGCGCCCCCAGGCTCAGCCGCTCGGCGACCGCAGCCAGCCGCCGGGCCCCGGGCCGTTCCTGTTCCGTCACCGCCGTGCGGACCAGCCGCAGGGCGGCATCGGCCTTGAGTACCTCCCGGCGGCCGGTGATCTGGGCGGCGAGCACCCGGCGCAGCCCGTCCAGACCGGAGACCTCCGACAGTCCCGTGCGCAGCCCCTCCGGATCGCTCACCCGTCCCCGGCGCAGTGCCTCCAGGGACCAGCGGACCCCGAACAGGCCCAGCCGCACCAGCAGTTCCGCCCGACGGTCCGGTCCGACGGGCACCGACCGGCGCGGCACGCGGAACCGGTCCGCCGACAGCAGCAGCGCATCGGTGACCGCGGGCGGGGTCCCGGCCAGTGCCCGCAGGTCGGCGAAGTCAGCAGCGGTCAGCAGCACGGACGCCTCCGCGAGCAGTCCGGCCACCGGCACGACGGTCTGCACGAACGGCCGCAACGCGGGTTCCTGCCCGTACCCCGCCGCCAGCCGGGCCGCCAACTCCAGGGCGTCCCCCCGACCGCCTCCCAGCTCGTCGGCCCGGGCCAGCACGCCGAGCGCGTTCACCGGGGGGACCCGGCGGGCGGCAGGGTCCCGGAATGCCTGCAGGAAGTCCAGGTCGGTCACGTGCAGGTGCCGGAGCAGGTAGAGCACGGCGTCGGGGGCACCGGCATCGGCCGTCCCCTCGGTGAGGAACCGCTGCGTGCCGGCACCGAGCTCCCCGCTGAGCGAGGCCAGGCCCGGGGTGTCGATGATCGTCAGCCCCTGCAGCCGCTGGTTGGGGACGGTGACGACCAGGCGGCCGAACTGTTCCGGCGGCGAGCCACCGAGGTCCACCCGGACCCGCCCGTCCTCCCGGCACAGGCTCAGCGGCGGCCCGGGGTCGGCGTCGCCACCGGCAGCGGGCGACTGCGGGACGCCGAGCACCGCGTCCTGCGGCCCGTAGCCGTACTCGGTGACGATCCGGGTGCACTCCCCCGCATCGGTCGCCGCCACCGCCTCCCCGACCAGGGCGTTCAGCAGCGTGGACTTGCCGGCCTTGACCCGCCCCGCGAGCGCGACCCGCAACGGCCCGTCCACGTCGCGGGCGGCGGTGGCGAACCGCGCCTGCCACCCGGTCCCGGCGTACACCACGGCCGCGTCCCGCAGCAGGGCCAGCACCCGGTCCCGCAGCCCGACCCCGGTCACGACGGCACCTTCCGGTCCGTCGTCCCGGCGGCCGGCCCCGGGACCACCGCCAGGGCGGCCCGGCCCCGGCCGGCCAGCAGGTCCAGCTCCCGGCTCCGGCGGGTCAGCTCGGCGAGCCGGTCCCCGAGCCCGTCGGTGTCCGTCTCCAGGGCGCGGGTGGCGGCCGCGACCATCGCCTGGGCGTCGCGGCGGGACCGGTCGGCCAGCTGCCCGAGCCGCTCCCGCAACTGGATGTAGGCCAGCTCGACCAGTTCCTCGTCCACCCGCGTGGTTGCCGCCTGCACCTCCTGCAGGTACGCCGCCACCGCCTGCTCGACCTGCTGGCGGGCCAACTGGGTCTGCGCCTCGCGCAGCCCGCGGACGTAACGCAGGCCGAAGAAGGCCCCGAACGCGGCGGTCAGCGGCAGGCCGACGGCGGTCAGCGAGCCCTGGGCCGCCACCACGACGATGTTGATCACCGCGCCGCTGACGGAGAACCCGCGGGCGGCGGTCATCGCCAGGTCCACCCAGGACGCCCGGGCCCGCCGCGGCCGGGTGAGCTCCCCGGCGGCCGGGACCGGCCCGGTGAGCAGGTCCAGACCCAGTTCGCCCTGGTCGAGGTCGAACTGCCGGCCCACCGTGTCCGCCCCGGCCCGGAACTGCTCGAGCACCATCCGGTGGTGGGCGGTGAGCCGCCGGTTCACCTCGCGGTGGAACCACGGCTCGAAGTCCGTCCACTCCTGATCGGGATCCCCGTCGGCGAACCGGCCGCGGACGTGCTCGCGCAGCTCCCGCAGCCGGTCCACCAGATCCCGGGGGACGGCCCGGCGCCAGGCCCGGACCTCGTCGGCCAGCACCTCCTGCCAGCGGGCGGAGGCACCGTGCAGCCGTCCCAGCCGTTGTTCGGCGGCCCGCAACCGGGCCAGGGCATCCTCCCGGCGGGCCGGGTCGGTGAGGGCGATCGACTCGGCGGAGAGCTGCGCACCCGCCCGGTCGAGAGCCGAGAGCGCAGCCGACACCGCCCGGCGGCAGCCGTCCGCGCGGCGCCTGCGGCGCAGACCGTCCTGCAGGGCCCGCACCAGCAGGGGGAAGCCGGACTCCGCGGCCAGTGCGGGATCGCCGGTGTCGACGGCGAGTTCCCGCAGCACGGTCGAGACCGGGAGCACCGGGACGTCCAGCCCAGCGGCGGCCAGATGGCCACGGTCCAGTTCCACGACCTGCCGCCACTGCGGGTACAGGTCCGTCTTCGTCACCACTGCCAGCGCCGTCGGGCAGACGGCCAGTGCCTCGGCGAGGAACTCCACCTCGGGGGCGGTCAGTTCGGCCGAGGCGTCCGTGACGAACAGCAGGGCGTCGGCGAGGGACAGCGCCCGGATCACCGTCGCCGCACCCGCCGCCGCGAAACCCCCACCGACTCCGGGGGTGTCCACCAGGACGAGCCCGTCGGCCAGCAACTGCCGGGGCAGCTCGACCTCCACGGCGACCGGCGCCGGCCCCTCCCCCACCGGACCCGACCCCGCCGCACCTGATCCCACCGGACCCGGCCCCGCCGCACCCGGCCCCGCCGCACCCGGCCCCAGCAGCGACCACCGCGGCGCCTCGACCACATCCAGCGGACGGCGCGCGGGTGGTTCCCCGGGATGCGCCGGTGCCCCGACCGCCCAGGCCCGGGGCACCGTCCCGTACCGGACGACGGTCTGCACCGTGGTGGCCCGCAGCGCGCTGACCCCGCAGACCGGAACCCCGACGATCCCGTTGACCAGGGCGCTCTTACCCCGGCCGAACTCCCCCACGACCAGCACGGTGAAGTCCTCGCGATCCAGGCGTGCCCGTTGCGCGGTCAGCATGTCGCCGAGGTCACCGAGCCCGGTCCGGTGCAGCGTCTCGGCGACCTGGTCCAGGTACGACCGGGCGCCCTCCCGCGGCACCCCGTCGCTCCGGCGTGCGGGCACCGGCACCGGCACGGTCACGGGATCAGGCACCTGCACCTCCGTGGCCGTCCGCGGCGTCACCGAACAGATCGGGCACGCCCGGGACCCCGTCGGGGACGGCATGGTCCGCCGCGGTCACCGCATGCTGCCCTGGCAGGCCGTACCCGGCAGCCGGGTGGATGCCCACCGGATCCGCTGCGGCGGGCGGTCCGGGCTCGAACGGTCCGGGCTGGAACAGCAGTCCGTGCTCCCCGCCCGGCAGGCCCTGGTGATCCGGGCCGAGCGGGGGGACCAGCTGGGCGTCATGACCGGCGACCAGGTGAACGTCGTGAACGTCGTGATGCGAGTCCTCGTGGGTCGGGCCCTGATCGGCTTCCGGCGCGGGCGCCAGGTCCACCGGGGCATAGGTGGTGACGTCCTGCGCGGGCCCGGCGCCCC
>DASTGO010000403.1:0-18188 GCA_035719045.1 Kineosporiaceae bacterium
GTCCCAGCCACACCCGAAGCACTCGAATACCTGGAGGAAATCGCTCAGGAAATGACCAGGCTCTTCCGCATTACCATCCGGGAGGCGCGAGGCCGGATCAACACACAGTTCTCGAACCAACAATTCCTCACCCCCCTCGAAGTTAATGTTCTGACCCATGAAGAACAAGATGTCTGGGCCGGGCACATCTACTACGGGCGAGACAGTTTCTGGTGGCTCGGCGAGTCGGACCTCCAACCCCAGCCCTACACAGAGGACAACTCCTGTGAGACTGAGCCGCAGTAGCTACTCCACGAGCCTGGCCCTTGCCGCCCGAGGACCCCTCGGATCAGTCGGGTTCGGCATGAAAGCAACTTCCGACCCCTCACCAATACGTTCCCAGTCTGACCAATCAGCAAGATCCCGATAGTGGAAGAAGTAGTCGCCGGATTGAGTGGAGACGAACCCCCAGAACTTTTCTCGATTGATGAATTTAACCCAACCCAACTGCCTTTCAATTAACGAAGGATCATAGCGCCTCACCACTTCGGTAAGCCGAGCAGCGAAGGTAGATGCCTTCTTTGCCAGGAATTCCTCCGCCGCATCCTGGGCTATCTCAGAGGCGTCAGACTTCATTTGCAGTACCCGATCGAGCGTCTCACCTTCGATCACCTCGATCGGCGCCCCCTCAAGAAGTTCAACGGCAGCCTCAAGGATTTCCACTCCGGCATCCAGTGCGCCAGATGTGCGCATTGCCCGATTGCCATGGACGCCAGCGCGTGAGGCAATAATGGTTGCTCGCGACGCCTCCTGAAAGTTGAACGGTCGCACCCCGATGGAATGACCGGCGCTACTGATGGCATCAAGCCAGTGGCCCTGGAGCAGGTGATTCCATGCGATCTCTGAGACAACAACAGGACTCGGGGCTTCCCTCTTCGCTGCAACCTGTAGGCGGGCTAAGCCACCGCTGTAGTCGCTATACGTATTTGTAAGCAGGAAGCCAAAGAAGTAGTTGAGAGTCTCAGACGATGGCGACAGGTCGAGGGCCCGTTCGTAGGCCGAGACAGCAGCCCCATAATCCGCGCGAGCCTCATGAACATGCGCTTCAACCCGCCAAGCCTCATGATATGTTGGGGCAAGAAGTTGGGCTTCCCTGCAAGTCTTCAGCGCCTGCTCGGTATTTCCTTGACCAGCCGCCAATACCGCATCCCGCAGGAGACGCGCGACATGGAAATCGCCAGCGCCACGAACATCGACAGTAGCTGGATTGAAGGGATCAGTGCCCCTTTCGGCCCTTAGATCTGCCCCAAGCGCGAAGAGCCCTTCATGGCGAGCGAGCAGCCAGGACCGTTCCTTGTCCCTTACTGGATGCTGTTTGTTCAGGTACTGTCTCGCAAAGTCTGTCAATTCATAAGTTGTTTCAACCAGTCGACCCTCTGCCCGTGATTGCATTTGGACGAAGTTGGTAGTAATTAACTGGAGCAGGGTGGCCTGAATTCGAGCCGCCGGGTAGTTGTTCAAGTATGCTAGTTCAGCTTGATTACGTGCCCCGTGAAGCACCTGCATGCATCGCAATACGGCGCGAGCATCTTCATCCAGATACTCGTACACGTTGGACATACAGAAATCGAGTAGCAATTCATTGTTTGCGAGAAGCTCTTCTGGCCGCTTGCCCGCCTGCACGCCGGCGACGAACCACTTGATGTACGCAGGATGACCATTCATGGAATGCACGAGCTCCAGAATCACATCCTGAGGCAGCGCCTCGAGGGCGGTCACGCGGCGAATCCGCGCTAGCGCACGGAGCAGCTTAGCCGCTTCGTCGTCGCACATCGGCTCCAGATGAACGGGATTCTCGATACCAAGTCCGATGCGGCTTGTAACGATGACCTTGCTGCCAAGGGGCAGGTCGAGAAGAAAACTCCGTAGTCGCTCATCAAGAACGGTCTCCAAGTTGTCGAGCACAAGGAGTACTCTGAAGTGCTCCAAATAAGAGAGAACCTCAGCAACGGGATCGCCATCAGAGGCTGGCCCAAGTTCGGCGGCCGCAGCAGCAAAGAGGCCGAGTGAATCCTGGATGGTGTTGTTGATCCTCTGAATCTCACTCGTTGTGAGCACCGTGGCCTTGGCTGTCACCCATACAAATGCGTCGAATTGGCGCTTCGGGTCGTCCAGCAGTTCATAGACGGCCTTAAGTGCAATGGAGGTCTTCCCAACGCCGCCATCACCAAGGATGGACACGACAGGATATGCCCCGCGAATCGCCTTCATAATTCGCGCCAATTCCTGTTGTCGACCAAAGAAGCCCGTTTCATCAAAGTCAGGAACCGGCAAGTTGTTCTGCGGTGACCTGTCAGGATCTGTCGGGAGAGAGATCGTTAGGCCGAGCACGAAAGCCGGGTCGTTGTTCAACCGCTCCAAAGTGTTGCGGAGATTGACCCAGTGCTCGCCTGATTCACTGGTGAGCGAGGTTGCGAGATCCAGAAGAAACGGTAGGTCGTCAATCTCCATAGGTCGCGTGTGGGCTACGCGGTTGCGAACAGCGGAGGCGCGGGCCACAATGCCAGAGACACGCGTTAGAGAGCCACTCAGTGATGTGGGCAATTCGGGCCTGTATTTGAGAATGATATCGATGCTGTCCTGAAAATCCACGTAAGGAAGAAGTGCTGCAAGCGAAGTGTCGTGACCGCCGTGATCCTTATTGCGTCTCGCCCTCACTCTGGCCGCACGATCTTCGCCAAGTACGGCAACTGCATCAATTAGAGGAACATAACTATCAATCTCTGCACGCAGGTCCTCCTCTAGCGCCGAGATGATAGCAAAGCACGTAAGGCGCGTCGCACTGTAGCTCATGTGGAGTCCTTCGACCGTCTTGAGCAGGTAATGATCAACCTTACTGGAGCGGCTCTCGGAAGGAGTACGGAACCGGAGAACCGGACGAGACCAGGGCCGCGGTGATGGAGCTGAGTCGAGTAGAGCGAAGGATCCCGCTGGGCCCCGATCTCAGCCATTCCCGGACACGGAATCGCGGCCTTCGTGACCAGGTGGTCTTCCCAGATCGCCGAGTTGGTCCAGCAGGCGTTCTCTGACCTCGTGAAGAGTGGAGTCGTAGTTGGGGCTGAAGACCTCCTCGAGGGTGGATTCCAAGACCCCGGAGATGGTGTGCAGGGGCGACCAGACCGCGCGGTCCTGGTTGACCACGTCGTCAAGCGCACCCGTCCCCACAACCTTGAAGAGCCGGTCGGAGAGCACCAGCGCCTGGTCGTGAGTGAGCCGGATGATCACGTCGTCACCGGTCACTGGTTCCTCCTGCCGCCCTTCGCGCCAACCAGCACCACCGCCAGACCTCTGCGCCGCCAACGACACGGAGGACCGTCACTCCTCCAGGACACGACGGGGTGACGACGCGAACTCCCCGCCTCACCCCGGGACGGCCACCTGCACCAGCGTCGTGCTCCGGCCGACGGACAGGTAACCCCGGCCGGGCGGTCCCGGGAAGAACTGGTCGGCTTCGAGGGCGAGCCCGTGCTCCCTGACGGCGGACGGCACGGTCGGGCAGAGCAGCAGTCGCGCCCCGGAGGTCATCACCTCGCCGAGCAACCGGGCCAGGGAACGCCGCTGCCCGGAGAGGATCGGCAGCGCATCCCCGCACAGCACCAGCCCGCGCCGGCCGAGGCTGCCCGGGTCGGCGATCTCGGTGAACAGGGTGGGCTTCTCGTCCCAGTTCTCCTGCGTGGCGACCAGGGTGAGCTGTTCGCAGTCGTCGACGACCACGGCATAGGGCTCGTCGCCGAACGCCTCCGCGGCCTCCCGCAGTTCGCTGTCCTTGACGGTCGTGCCCCGGACAACCTGAATCCCGGCGTCGGCGGGCAGCAGGTCGGGCAGCGGCGAGCGCGGCGGCGCCACCACCAGCACCCCGGCGCCGACCGCCCGCAGGCCGTGCACGACGGTGGCGGCCGACGTGCTGCGCCCGGTGCCCGCCGCCCCCGAGACGAGCAGCAGTTGAGGCCCGGTCTCGAACAGGTCCACACCGATCGGCTCGACCTCCATGCCGCCGACCCCGAGCGGGAACCAGGTCGCCGGACGGCTCACCGCCGCGCCCGCCAACTCCCGGGCGGACACCCGCACCGGCAGGCCGGGGAAGCGCACTGGACCGCCCGTCACTCCCACCCCGGACCCGGCTCCGGCTCCGCCCCCGGCTCCGGCCTCAGCCCCCGCCGGGCGGACCCCACCCCCGGGCAACGGCTGCCCCAGCGGGACCGCCGGGCCCGCCGCGACCGCCGCAGCCGTCGGCCACACCCCCTCGATCACCGCGGCGACGTCGGGCCGGGCCACCTGCAGGTGGAGTCCGGTCGCGGCGTCGATCCCCCGCCCGGGCAGTGGCGGCGGGCTCGCCGAACGGGACGGCACGTGCGCACGCCGCAACTCCTCCTTCGGGAAGGGCAGCAGCACCCGCCGGGTGAACAGCGCCGGCAACTTCCCGTTGAGCAGGTCCTGGCCGCCCAACGGCACGATGTGGATGCCGAGCGGCGGGCCCGCGGCGATCACCTCGCGCAGGGTGACCAGCAGCGAGGTCTCCACGAACGTGGGATCGCTGCGGTTCTCGAAGTGCTCCCAGCCGTCGATGACCAGCACGATCCAGGGATCCGGGCGGGTCCTCGGGGCGAACCGGGCGGTGGCCCGGCGCTGCACCTCCGCCGCCAGCCACCCGACCAGCCGGCGGATCCGGTCGGGGTCCGTCGGCGTCACGACCCCGCCGCAGTGGGGGGTGTCGGCGAAGGCGGCCAGGCCGCCCGGTTCGCGCTCGATGACGTAGACGTGCACCTCGTCCGGGCGGAACCGGGTCACCAGGCCGCTCAGCAGGCCGGCCGCCACCGTGGTCCGCCCCGACTGCGGTCCGCCGGCGACCATCAGCCGGTCGGTTCCGGCCAGGTCGAGCACGGCGGCCGGCTGGGCCTGCGCGTCCGGGTCGTCGATCAGTCCGAACGGAACACCGGTCGCCGGGACCGGCGCGCTCGCCCGGGCCGGAAGTTCCTCCAACGGCAGGACCGCGGGGAGCGCCGGCAGCAGCGGACGCCGGGGCGCCGGCAGGGCCAGTTCCGCGCAGGCCCGCTCGACCGCCTCGATCGCCAGTTCCTGGTCGGTCCGGGAACCGGTCTGCCCGGCGCGGTGCTGCGGCCGCGGCTCGCCGAGCGCCGGCCAGCCCACCAGCCGCACCCGGGCCGGCGGCGCAACCCCGGTCGGGGGCGGGTCCCCGAGGTAGCCGGACTGGAACAGGGTCGGGGTCCGGGTCTCGTCCTTCGTGCAGAGGATCATCCCCCGGCCCCGCAACCGGCCCGGGATCGCCGCCGCGTCGGGCACCCCGAGGACCTCCACACTGTCGGCCGGCTCGTTCTGCCGCAGGGTGATCCGCAGGTCGATGTTGTTCTTCAGCTCCGGGGAGAGCTTGCCCTGCAGGGACTGGGTGGCCAGCACCAGGTGCATGCCGAGCGAACGCCCCTTGGCGGCGACGTTGACCAGTTCCTTGAGGAAGTCCGGCGAGGTCTCCAGCACCCGGGCGAACTCGTCGAACACCAGGACCAGCCGGGGCAGCGGCTGCCACTCCCCGGCGGCGGCCCGTCCCCCGCTCCCGGCGGCGGCCGACCCTCCCGCCCGCCAGTACTCGTCGATCTCACCACCGAAGCGGGCCAGGAGGGCTTCCCGGCGGCGGACCTCCGCGCGCACCGACGCCAGCACCCGTTCCGCGGCGGCCTCGTCGAACACGTCCGCCGCGGTCTCGCCGGTGGACCGGATCAGGCTCACCACATGCGGGCAGTTCGCGAACGGCAGGAAGGCGCTGCCGCCCTTGAAGTCGACCAGGACCAGGTTGAGCTCGTCAGGACGGTTCGCCATCAGCAGGGCGGTGACCAGGGTCTGCAGCAGGATGCTCTTGCCTGCCCCGGTCGCCCCGCCGAGCATCGTGTGCGGCCCCTGCGTGGCCAGGTCGACGTACACCGGGCCGGAGGCGTCCGCCCCGAGGGCGATCTGGGTGCACGGCCCCGGACGCTGCGCCCACTGCCGGGCGACCTCCGCGGCGGACGGCCGGTTCACTCCGAGCAGGTCCAGGAAACGGACCGGGTACGGGATGGCGGTCTCCGCGGCGGCCAGGGTGAGCCGGTCCCGCAACGGGGCCAGGGCCCGGGCCAGCCAGGCGGCGTGCGCGGAGGTGACCGAGGCTCCGTGTGCCGTGACGGGCAGCTCCGCCCGGGAGCGCGTCAGCCGGAGGTTCCCCTCGTCGTCGACGGCGCATTCGGCACGCGCCTCGTTCATACCTGAGCGGTCCACGGCGATCGTGTAGACACCGACGTCCGGGCCCTCGCGCAGCACGGTCTTCATCCCGGGCAGGTGCCGCAGGGCCAGGGCTCCGTCGAGCAGGACGACGATCTCCTCCCCGAACCCGCCCCGTTCCCCGTCCCGGAGCACGGCGCGCCGACGGGCGATCACGTCCCGCAGCTCCGCGACCCGGGCCCGCCGGGTGGCGTCGGTGTTGCCCAGCCAGCACGGCACCCCGGCGCCTTCACCGGCGTCGCAGTGCGGCAGCCAGCCGGTCCAGGCCAGCTCGTCGTCCTGACCTGAGGTGATGACGACGATGCGCAGGTCCTCGGGACTGCGCAGCGCCGCCAACTGGAGCAGCAGCCACCGGGCCAGTCCGGCCCCGGCCCGGGTGGGACCGACCACGCCCAGCACCCCGGCGGCCCGCAGGTCCACGGTCGCCGGGACGCCACGCACCTGCGGGGTGTCCAGCCCCTCCCAGGGCGTGCCCTCGAACTCGACGCAGGCCCGTTCGGCGCAGGCACCGACCCGCAGCACGAGACCGTCCGGGGAGTCGGCGTTGCGCGGCCAGACCCCGGACCGGTACCCGAGGACCGCGAGGGTGAGGTCATGCAGGTCCGGGCACGCGGTGCGCCGGGTCCGCTCCTCCGCAGCCACCGCGTCGGCGATGGCCCGTTCGGCGTCAGACCGGGCGGTGGCGTACCCGGCCTGCCTGACCCGGCGCTGGCGGCGTTCCACCCACGCCGTCGCGGCCCAGGTCACCGGACCGAACAGGCCCGTCAGCAGCAGCGCCGGCTGGCGCATCACCAGGGCGAGCACCACGCCGAGCAGCAACGGCACCCCGGCCGTCGCGAGCATGGCCGCCTTGGAGCCGGGCGGCGCCTCGACGGGCTCGGGCAGTCGCACCTTCACGCCGGACACCTGCGGGGCGGCGGCGAAGGCGCGGTCGAAGTCCAGCCGGGCGTCCCGGCTGCGCACCGGCGGACGCGGCGCGCGGCTGAGCGGCACCCACTCCAGGAGGCCAGAACCGACCTCGAGCACCGTCCCGGGAGGCCACGGCGCGCCCTCCCCCTCGGTCAGGAGATTGCCGCCGATCCGGGTCCCGTTGCTGGAGCCGGCGTCGGTCACCCGCGGGTCTTCCCCGGTGGCGACCGTGATGACGGCATGGCGCCGGGAGACGTCCTGGTCCCGCAGACAGACCGCCGCGGACGGGTCCCGGGCGATCGCGTGCGCACCGGGCGGAAGCCACACCACCTGTCCCGCGTCCGGGCCGTCGAGCACTCGTACGGCCCCGACGACACCCGCCGGCAGGGAGCGCAACGCCCGGCCCGGCACGCCCAGGGTCAGCACCGCGCCCGGCAGCAGCGGGCTGTCGGCGATCGTCGTGCCCGGGTCGAGCGGCTGCACACCGACGAACCAGGTGCTGTCCGGACCACCGAACGGCAGCACGGCCAGCAGGGTGGACACCGGCGAATCGGGCTCGGCCGTCACCTCGATGTCCTGGGTGGCTCCCGTCACCGGCTCATGCACGGTCACCCTCAGGATCACTGATGTCCCCCGTGCCATGATCCGATCTCGGCCGTGCCCGAGTATAGGAGGCCGCCGCCGGCCCGGATCGGGGCAGATCGCGGCCTCGCGCCGGCTATCCCCCGGTGATGGTGATCCTGACCTCCCGGAGCAGGCCCGGGACGGCCCGCAGGACCTCCGCCTTGGGGTCGCCGACCCCCAGATGCCGGGCCCGGGGAAGCCTCGCCAGGTCACGCAGCCGCGGATCGGCCAGCACCCGCTCGACCAGGGCCCGGTCACCGCCGGGGACGAGCAGGTGATCGGCCCCCAGGCCCACCAGCAGCCGGGCCGCATGTTCCGCCGCGGTCCCGACCAGTTCCGCGGTCTGGTTGTCCCGGCGCCGGGCGAACCGCTGCTGGGACCAGCCGCCCGCGGCGGTCCGCCCCTGGACGTAGCGGTGACCCACCTTCGAGGAGACCACCCGGTCGCCGTCCAGCACGGCCACCGCGTAGCCGCCCCTGCGGACCAGGAGCACGGCGCACCGGCGATCCGCCAGGAGGTGGGCGGCCAGGGCGTCGGCGAGGGCGTTCGGCTGCGGGTCCGTGCCGCCGGGCGGGCACCACGGCAGGACACCGACGACGAGGGTCGCGGTGGTCTGGTCGCCGGCCTGCAGGTACAGCCCGTCAGCGGTGACGGTGGCCTGCGTCGGACCGTGCTCGTCGACGAAGCGCCGGACCCACAGCGGGATCCGCCTAGCCTCCACGCTCACCGTACGGGAGCTCGCCCGGGGCTGAGTGCTCACGGTGCTTCCTCGCTGGCGCTCGTCGCCACCGCGAGCCCCGCGCCCTGCTCATCGGTTCGCTCGCTGCGCTCGCTCACGGTGCTTCCTCGCCGGCGCTCGTCGCCACCGCGAGCCCCGCGCCCTGCCCGTCGGTTCCCTCGCTGCGCTCACTCACGGGATGATCCTCCTGGGTGCCCGACGCCGTCGCCCCAGCATCGCGCACCCCGGCGCGCAGGTCCGGGAGGAGTCAGGAGGCGTTCTCCTCGGGCACCCGCACGGCCCTGCGCTCGGCTGCGGCCGCTCCGGCCGGGTGACTCCCGCTGAGGACCAGCCTGGCCCGCCCACCGGGGAGCAGCCCCTCCCGGATCGCCGCCTCGAGCACCATCGCCGGCACATGTGTGTCCTCGCCGCGACAGTCGAGACCGAGGACGACGGCGGTTCCGCGCAGGCTGATCCGGCGTTCGACATGCGGCCAGCCCAGCCGCGCGGCGAGCCGGAACGCCCGCTCGTTGGCCGGAAGACCGCGGACCTCACGGTCGGCGTCCTGGTAGATCGTGTGGATGCCCCGTTCCACCAGGCAGGGGGTCTCCGCCAGCACTCCGCCGCCGATGCTTGCACTGATCCCCGTGGCGGTCATCGGAACCCGCCGCACCTGGCAGGGCACGGTCACGTCCGCGGGCAGGACCAGACCCCAGGCCTTGGGACCGAACAGCAGCGACTGGTCCTCCGCCTCGTCACCGGCGTCGGTGGACTGCGCCGGGAACTGGAGCGAGGACGACGTGAACGCGCCGATGAGTACTTCACCCGGGCCATCGCAGAGGTACTGCCAGTACAGCCGGCCGGCGCGGCGTCCGGGGCGGGGCATGCGCTGCTGGTACATGGCGGACATGAGGTGAGTCTCCGGCTTGATGATGTTGAATGCCACGTCTCACGGTTAAGGTGGTCTCGTCGTGAGACCCCTCAAGAGGAAGACTCCTCAGGAGGCGGAGCCTCACGGTTGTTCGAGTGAGAGCCACGGGGAGGCCTCCGATGTCGGTCACCGGTCCCACCATCGTCCGCCGACAACTCGGGCGCCGGCTGCGCCAGGCCCGTGCGCAGGCCGGCAAGACGATCGACGACGTCGTCGCCTCGGGCATCGTCTCCAAGGCCACGTTGCACCGCTACGAGGGCGGGCGGGTTCCCGTCACCCCGGGCACGGTCCTCGAGCTCAGCCTGCTGTACGGACTCGACCAGACCGGGACCAAGGCGCTGTACGACCTCGCCGTCAACTCCCAGCGCCGTGGCTGGTGGGAGGACCACGAGCAGGGCGGCAGCGACCCCGCCCTGTACGTCGGCCTGGAGTCGGCCGCCACCCGGATCGAGACCTTCCAGGCGGACGTGATCTACGGTCTGCTGCAGACCCCCGACTACGCCCGGGCGGTGGAGACGGCGGACGCCACCGCACCGGACGAGCCCACGATCACGCAGCGGGTGTCCCGGCGGATCCGCCGGCAGCAGATCTTCGAGCGCAACCCGCCGGTCGAGCTGCGGGCCGTGTTCGGCGAGGGCGTCCTGGCCCGGCAGATCGGCGATTCCCGGACCATGGCCGCCCAGATCACGCACCTGTCGGACATGGTCCGCCGGCACCAGGTCGACATCCGCGTCCTCACCTGGCAGGCAGGCGCCCACGCTGCGATGACCGGCGCCTTCTCCCTGATGCGGTACGAAGACCCGGACGACCCGCCCCTGGTCTTCATCGAGACCCCGCTGGGCGGCGGGTACTACGAACACCCCGACCAGGTCGCGCGCTGCTCGCGCATGTTCGACAGCGTCTACCAGGAGTCGGTCCCGCTGATGGACTACCTGGCCTGACGGCGCAGCCCCGCCTGACCACCGCAGCGGCAGGGCTGACGGCGGACCCACGGACGCAGGTGGCGCCGCCCTTCCTGAGGAAAGGGCGGCGCCACCCCACACGTCCGCAGGCCCGGGGCCGGACCGGATGCCGAAGCGATCAGACGTTGAAGCCCAGCGCCCGCAACTGCTCGCGGCCGTCGTCGGTGATCTTGTCCGGACCCCACGGCGGCATCCAGACCCAGTTGATCCGCAGGCCGTTCACGACCCCCTCGAGGGCCTGTGCCGCCTGGTCCTCGATCACGTCGGTGAGCGGGCAGGCCGCCGACGTCAGGGTCATGTCGATGATCGCGACGTTGTCCTGGTCGATGGTGATGCCGTACACGAGGCCGAGGTCGACGACGTTGATCCCGAGCTCGGGGTCGACGACATCGCGCATGGCCTCCTCGACGTCGACCGCGGTCGCGGGGGTCGTGCTGGTCTCGCTCATCATTTCTCCTCACGCACGGGTGTGCTGACACCCAGGCGGTGCAACGCGTCCTCGAAGGCCGTCCATCCCAACATCGCGCACTTCACCCGATTGGCATGGCGGCCGACCCCGGCGAAGGCCACCCCGTCCCCGAGCACGTCCTCGTCCGGCTCGAGCTGGCCCCGGGACCGGATCATCTCCCGGAAGGCGTTCAGCACACCCTCGGCCTCGGGGACCGGCAGGCCGGTGAGCAGGTCGTGCAGGACAGAGGTCGACGCCTGGCTGATCGAGCACCCGTCCCCGGTCCACGACACGTCCCGGACCAGCGGCGCAGCGTCCGGGGAACCCTTCGCCGGCTCCTCGACCACGACGCGCAGGGTCACGGTGTCCCCGCACAGCGGGTTGTACTGCTTGCTGTCCGCCGACCGGGCGGGAGCGGGCAGCTCACGCAGGCCGTAACCGTGCCTCTCCCGGTCGTGGTCCAGGATGACCTGCTGGTAGAGCTGGTCGAGCGATGCCATGTCAGGCCTTCCCGAAATAGGCCCGGACCCCGGACAGCGCCTCGCAGAAGGCGTCCACCTCGGCCGGGGTGGTGTACACGTACACGCTGGCCCGGGTACTCGCGGTCGCCCCGTACCGGCGGTGCACCGGCTGGGCACAGTGGTGGCCCACCCGGACCTCGATCCCGGAGGCGTCGAGCACCTGCCCCACGTCATGCGGGTGCACGCCGTCCACGACGACGCTCACCGCCCCGACCCGGTCCTGGGCGGTGGTCGGCCCGAGCACCCGGACACCCGCGATCCCGGCGACCCCGGCGAGCAGCCGCTCGGTGAGGGAGTGCTCGTGGGCGGCGACCCGGTCCATCCCCAGGCCCTGCAGGTACTGCACCGCGGCGTGGAGCGCGACGGCCTGGCTGACCGGCGGGGTGCCGGCCTCGAACCGCTGCGGCGGGGGCCGGAAGGTGGCGGTCTGCAGGGTCACCAGCTCGACCATCGAACCGCCGGTGAGCACCGGGGGCAGCGCGTCCAGCACGTCGTACCGCCCGGCGAGCACCCCGATCCCGGTCGGGCCGAGCATCTTGTGCCCGGAGAACACGGCCAGGTCCACCCCGAGGGCGGCCAGGTCGACAGGCAGGTGCGGGACCGACTGGCAAGCGTCCAGGACGGTCAGCGCCCCGACCTCGCGGGCCCGCTCGACCAGGGTGGTCACCGGGGTGACCGTGCCCAGGACGTTCGAGGCGTGGGCGAAGGCGAGCACCCTGGTCCGCTCGTTGACCACCTCGTCCAGGCCGGACAGGTCGAGCCGGCCCTCGTCGGTCAGCGGGAGCCAGCGCAGGGTGGCGCCGCTGCGCGCGCAGGCCCGCTGCCACGGGACGAGGTTCGCGTGGTGCTCCAGCTCGGTGACGACGACCTCGTCCCCGGGGCGCAGCGCGTACCGGGAGGTCGCCTCGCCGGCCAGCGCCACCGGGTCGCTCAGCGCCAGGGCGACGAGGTTGAGCCCCTCGGTGGCGTTGCGGGTCCAGACGACCTCCTCGGGCCGCCGGCCCACGAAGGCGGCGACCGCGGCCCGGGCGTCCTCGTAGGCGTCCGTGGCCTCCTCGGCGAGGGTGTGCGCGCCCCGGTGGACGGCCGCGTTCGACCGTTCCAGGTATGCCGTCTCGGCCTCGATCACCGGCCGCGGGCGCTGGGAGGTGGCACCGGAGTCCAGATAGGCCAGCGGGTGGTCCGCCACGGTCCGGTGCAGGACCGCGAAGTCCGCCCGGATCGCCGCCAGCTCGGTCTCGTCGAAGGGCCTGGCAACCGTGCCCTGCACCGCCACCGGATCGGGGGCCGTGCTGCCGGCGGACTGCTCCACCGCTGCTGTGGTCATCTCGCTCAAGCCTTCGCGCCCGCGCCGGTGAACCGGTCGTAGCCCTCGTCCTCCAGGACGTCGGCCAGCTCGGGGCCGCCCTCCTCGACGATCCGGCCGTTGACGAACACGTGCACGAAGTCGGGGCGGATGTACCGCAGGATCCGGGTGTAGTGGGTGATCAGCAGGACCCCGACCTCGCCGGTGTCCCGGACCCGGTTGACGCCCTCGCTGACGATCCGCAGCGCGTCGACGTCCAGGCCGGAGTCGGTCTCGTCGAGGATCGCCATCTTCGGCTTGAGCAGCTCCAGCTGCAGCACCTCGTGCCGCTTCTTCTCCCCGCCGGAGAAGCCCTCGTTGACGTTGCGCTCGGCGAACGCCGGGTCCATCCGCAACTGGTCCATCGCGGCGCGGACGTCCTTCACCCAGTGCCGCAGGCTCGGCGCCTTGCCGTCCATGGCCGTCTTGGCGGTCCGCAGGAAGTTCGACACGGTGACGCCCGGCACCTCGACGGGGTACTGCATGGCCAGGAACAGCCCGGCCCGGGCCCGCGCGTCGACGCTCATCGCCAGCAGGTCCTCACCGTCGAGGGTGACCGAGCCGCCGGTGACGGTGTACTTCGGGTGCCCGGCGATGGAGTACGCCAGGGTCGACTTGCCGGATCCGTTCGGGCCCATGATCGCGTGGGTCTCGCCCTGCCGGACCGTCAGGTCGACCCCGCGCAGGATCTCCTTCGGTCCCTGCTCGGCATCCACGGTCACGTGCAGGTCGCGGATCTCCAGGGTCGCCATCTCGGCTCAGCTCTCCTTCACTGCGTTGACGGTCACGCTGACGTCGACCAGGACGTCCTCGCCGTCGACGGTCACGGGGTAGACGGGGATCGGCAGGATCGCCGGCAGCGAGGTCGGCTGCCCGGTGACCAGGTCGAAACGGGAGCCGTGCAGCCAGCACTCGATCGAGCAGTCCTCGACCTCGCCCTCCGCCAGCGACACCTCGGCATGGGAGCAGGTGTCGCCGACGGCGTGCAGCCGGCCCTCCTCGTCACGGACCACGGCGACCGGGATCCCGTCGACGAGGACACGGACAGCCCCCACCTCGGGGACCTCCGCCAGGGTGCAGACAGGCTGCGGACCGTTCACGCCGGCACCCCCGGCTGCCCGGCCCCGGTGGCGGCCACGCTCTCGGCGACCGCCTCGGCGACCTCACCCTCCAGCGGGGTCGCGGCGTCCGCCGCCCCCTCGGCCGCACCGAGCCGGGCGTCGATCGCCGCGAGCAGCCGGTCGGCCACCTCGGGGACGCCGATCTGCTGGATCACCCCGGCGAAGAACCCGCGGACCACCAGGCGCCGGGCCTGCTCCTCGGGGATCCCGCGGGCCTGCAGGTAGAACAGCTGCTCGTCGTCGAACCGGCCGGTCGCGCTGGCGTGCCCGGCGCCGACGATCTCCCCGGTCTCGATCTCCAGGTTGGGCACCGAGTCGGCCCGGGCACCGTCGGACAGCACCAGGTTCCGGTTCAGCTCGTAGGTGTCGGTGGCCTCGGCCGCGGCCCGGATCAGCACGTCCCCGACCCACACCGTGTGCGCGCCCTCGCTCTGCAGCGCGCCCTTGTAGACCACGTTGCTGCGGCAGTGCGGGACGCTGTGGTCGACGAACAGCCGGTGTTCCTGGTGCTGTCCGGCGTCGGCGAAGTACAGCCCGAGCAGTTCGGCGTCCCCGCCGGGCCCGGTGAACCGCACCGACGGGGTGATCCGGACCAGGCCACCGCCGAGGGTGACGACCACGTGCCGCAGTTTCGCGTCACGGCCGAGCCGCACCTGGTGTGCCCCCAGGTGGACCGCTGCGGCGTCCCAGTCCTGGACCGAGACCAGGGTCAGCGACCCGCCGTCGGCCACGTCGATCTCGACGTTCGCCGCCACCGTCCCGGACCCGGTGTGGTCGAGGACGACCAGGCCCGCGGCCTCCCGCTCGACCAGCACCGCCAGATGTGCGTAGGCCAGTCCGCCCCGGCCGGTCACGGCCAGCTGGACAGGCCGGCCCGGCTCGGCGTCGCGGCCGACGGTGAGGACACCGGCCTTGGCGAAGGAGCTCCAGGCCTGTGCCGCGACCCGGTCCTCCGGCATCCCTGCCCGGCCGAGCCGCTCGTCGTCGCGGCCGACCAGCTCGAAGGTCACGCCCGGGCCGTGGTGGACGTCGAGCTGCGGCGCCTCGCCGGACTCCGCGGCACCGGAGTGCAGGTCGTGCAGCCGGTCCAGCGGGGTGAACCGCCAGTCCTCCTCACGGCCGGTCGGCACCGGGAAGTCGGCGACGTCGAAACTCGCCCGCCGCTGCGCACGCGAGGCGGCCGGTACCGTCCCCGCGCCGTGAGCGTGCGGCCGCGGGCCCGGCTGGTCCTGCGGGCCACCGCGTCCGCCCTGTGGGGTGACCGGCGCGGTTCCCGTGGTGGTCGCTGCCATCAGCCGACGGCCCCTTCCATCTGCAGTTCGATGAGGCGGTTGAGTTCCAGCGCGTACTCCATCGGAAGCTCCCGGGCGATCGGCTCGATGAAGCCGCGGACGATCATCGCCATCGCCTCCTCCTCCGACAGCCCGCGCGACATCAGGTAGAAGAGCTGGTCCTCGCTCACCTTCGAGACCGTGGCCTCATGTCCCATGGCGACGTCGTCCTCACGCACGTCCACGTAGGGATAGGTGTCGGACCGGCTGATCGTGTCCACCAGCAGCGCGTCGCAGCGCACGGTCGACCTGCTGTGGTGGGAACCCTCCAGGACCTGGACCAGGCCCCGGTAGGAGGTCCGGCCACCGCCCCGGGCGACCGACTTGGAGATGATCGACGACGAGGTGTGCGGGGCGGCGTGCACCATCTTCGCCCCGGCGTCCTGGTGCTGGCCCTCCCCCGCGAAGGCGATCGACAGCGTCTCGCCCTTGGCGTGCTCGCCGAGCAGGTAGACGGCCGGGTACTTCATGGTGACCTTGGAGCCGATGTTCCCGTCGACCCACTCCATGGTGGCCCCGGCCTGGGCGACGGCCCGCTTGGTGACCAGGTTGTAGACGTTGTTCGACCAGTTCTGGATGGTCGTGTAGCGGACCCGGGCGTCCTTCTTCACCACGATCTCCACGACCGCGGAGTGCAGCGAGTCGGACTTGTAGATCGGCGCGGTGCAGCCCTCGACGTAGTGCACGTAGGAGCCTTCGTCGGCGATGATCAGGGTCCGCTCGAACTGGCCCATGTTCTCGGTGTTGATCCGGAAGTAGGCCTGCAGCGGGATCTCCACGTGCACGCCCTTCGGCACGTAGATGAACGATCCGCCCGACCACACGGCGGTGTTGAGGGCCGCGAACTTGTTGTCGCCGACCGGGATCACCGTGCCGAAGTACTCCTTGAACAGCTCGGGGTACTCCCGCAGCCCGGAGTCGGTGTCGACGAAGATGACCCCCTGCCGTTCCAGGTCCTCCTGGATCTGGTGGTAGACCACCTCGGACTCGTACTGCGCGGCGACCCCGGCGACCAGGCGCTGCTTCTCCGCCTCCGGGATCCCCAGCCGGTCGTAGGTGTTCTTGATGTCCTCGGGCAGGTCGTCCCAGGACGTGGCCTGCTTCTCGGTCGAGCGCACGAAGTACTTGATGGTGTCGAAGTCGATCCCGGTGAGATCGGAGCCCCAGACCGGCATCGGCTTCTTGCCGAACAGGCGCAGGGCCTTCAGCCGGGTCTTCAGCATCCACTCCGGCTCGTTCTTCTTCGCCGAGATGTCGCGGACGACCTCCTCGGACAGGCCACGGCGGGCGGAGGCGCCGACGGCGTCCGGGTCAGCCCAGCCGTACTCGTACCGGCCGAGCCCTTCCAGGCCGGCGGGGGCGGCAGCGGTCATCAGGGCGTCATCTCCTCGTCGCCGCAGCACGGCACCTGCTGGGCGTGGTCGGAAGGCTCACGGGTGGACGTGCCCGGCGGGACGGGCCCGCCGGTGGTGCCCGCCGCCCCGCCCGGCACGGGATCCGGGGCGGCGGCGTTGGGGACGTGGGTGGTGCAGACGTGCTCGCCGTGGGCGAGGGTGGCCAGCCGCTGCACGTGGACCCCGAGCAGCCGGGAGAAGGCCTCGGTCTCGGCCTCGCACAGCTGCGGGAACTCCCGGGCCACGTGCTGGACCGGGCAGTGCCCCTGGCAGAGCTGGGTACCGACCTGGGTGCCGGCCACCTCCAGCGACCGGGTGCTGGCGACGTAGCCGTCCCCGGACAGCGCCACCGCCAGGGCCTGCGCCCGCCGGACCGGCAACGCCCCCGCGGAGTCCACCACCGGCCGGTAGCGGTGCTCCAGCTCCGCCACCCGCTCGTCGGCGAACTGCCGGACCGCACCGTCCCCGGCCACCCGGGTCAGGTACCGCAGGGCGGAGGCCGCCAGGTCGTCGTAGGCGGAGGACAGCGCGGCATGCCCGGCGTCGGTGACGACGAACCGGCGGGCCGGGCGACCCCGTCCGCGTCCGCGGGTTCCCGCCGGCCCCTCCCAGACCGCGACGAACTCCTCCGCCAGCAGCAGGTCCAGGTGCCGGCGCACGGCGGCGGGGGTCAGTCCGAGCAGCCCGGCCAGTTCGGCGGCGGTCACCGGTCCCCGGGCGAGCACCTCCCGGCAGATCCGGTCCCGGGTCCTCCGTTCGGGGTCGTACCCGGCCCCGAACGACTCGCCGGTCCCCGTGCAGGCGGCCGGGACCTGCTCCACCGAGAGCGCCGGGGAGGCCGCCACCGTGGGTCCGGTCGCCGGGTCACGGGTGACTCCCGGCGCCGCATCCGCACAGGTGGCGATTTCCACAACAGGATTGTGTCGTTATTCGGCGAGGCCCTCAAGTCGGCTCCCCGGACAGGCCCGTGATCTGCGCCATGCCACGCTGGCCGGTCGCCAGGGGGCCCGGGACGGACGGCCCGGACCCTGACGTGAGCCTGGTCACCAAATCACCGAGCTGGTCGTCCCGTGACCGCCCACCGGCCGAGGGCACCGCCACGCTTCGTACGCTACGCACGTGACCACCTCCCCCCCTGCGGGGCCAGCCCCGGCCGCACCCGGACACCCGGACGGACCGGCCGTCGTCGTCCAGGACCTGGTCAAGCGGTACGCGAACCGGGCGGTCGTGGACGGACTGTCCTTCACCGCCGCCCGGGGACAGGTCACCGCGGTCCTCGGACCCAACGGGGCCGGCAAGACCACCACGGTGGAGTGCTGCGAGGGTCTGCGGCGCGGCGAGAGCGGTCAGGTCCGGGTGCTCGGACTCGACCCGGTCCGGGACGCCGCCACGCTGCGGCCCCGGGTCGGGGTGATGCTCCAGGACGGGGGGCTGCCGACCGGTGCCCGCGCCGGCGACCTGCTGCGTCATGTGGCGGCCCTGCACGCCCGGCCCCTTGCGCCCGGTGAACTACTGGACCTGCTCGGCCTGTCCGGTCACGAGCGGACCACCGTCCGGCGGCTGTCCGGCGGCCAGCGG
>DASTGO010000404.1:0-6958 GCA_035719045.1 Kineosporiaceae bacterium
GACTACCCCCTGGTCCCCGCCGGCACGGCGGTGACAACTTCCCCGGAGGGCTCGCACGGCGGGGCCTCCCGGTCCGGCCGGGTGCGCCGTCTGCGCGGCACCGACCGTCTCGTGGTCACCCTCATGGTGGTCATCCCCACCGCGCTGGTGGTCTGGCTGGTGTGGTTCCCCGCCATCGCCACCGTCCTACTGTCGTTCACCAGTTGGAACGGCATCGGCGGGCTGGGCACGATCAAGTGGGTCGGGGACCAGAACTACGTCAACGCACTGACGAACTACCCGCCGTTCACGCCGGCCGTACAGCACAACGTGCTCTGGCTGGCCATCCTGTTCTTCGTCGCGACGCCGTTCGGGATGTTCCTGGCGGTGCTGCTGGACAAGGACATGAAGGGCAGCCGGTTCTACCAGACCGCCCTCTACCTGCCGGTGGTCCTCTCGCTGGCCCTGATCGGCTTCATCTGGCAGTTGTTCTACTCCCAGGACCAGGGCCTGCTGAACGCCGTGTTCGGTACCAAGATCGACTGGTACGGCGACCCGGGCGTGAACATCTGGGCGGTCATGGTCGCGGCCTGCTGGCGGCATATCGGCTACATCATGCTGCTGTACCTGGCGGGCCTGAAGGGCGTGGACCCCTCCCTGCGTGAGGCGGCCGCGGTCGACGGCGCCAACGAGGTGAAGACCTTCTTCCGCGTGGTGTTCCCGGTGCTGCGGCCGATCAACGTCATCGTCCTGGTGATCACCGTGATCGAGGCCCTGCGGGCCTTCGACATCGTCTGGGTGGTCAACAAGGGGCGTAACGGCCTGGAGCTGATCTCGGCCCTGGTCACCCAGAACATCGTCGGCGAGGCCAGCCGGATCGGGTTCGGCTCGGCCCTGGCCACCCTGATGCTCGTCATCTCGCTGGTGTTCATCAGCATCTACCTGGCCACCGTGATGCGGGGGGAGCAGCGATGAGCGCCGTCGCCACCACTGTCGGAACGACGTCCGCGACGGGTACCACGCTGGAGCTGCGGCGGCAGAAGCTGTCCCCGCGCCGGATCGTGCTGCACGTCTTCCTCGTGATCATCGCGGTCGGCTGGCTGTCGCCGCTGGTCTGGGCGGTGCTGAACTCGTTCCGGGACTACCGGTACACGTCGGTCCACGGGTACGTGTCGCTGGGCGGCTGGACCACGAGGAACTACACGAACGCCTGGCAGCAGGGCGAGTTCACCACGCACTTCCTGAACTCCGTCTACATCACCGTGCCCGCGGTGATCGCGACGCTGTTCCTGTCCTCCTGCATGGCGTTCGTGCTCGCCCGGTTCAGCTTCAAGTTCAACATCGCCCTGCTCGGGCTGTTCACCGCGGCCAACCTGTTGCCGCAGCAGTCGTTGCTGATCCCGCTGTTCCGGATGTTCCGGTCGATCCCGATGCCCGAGGCACTGAGCGACTCCGGGATGATGCTGGACAGCTTCTGGGCGCTCATCCTGGTCAACACCGCGTTCCAGACCGGCTTCTGCACCTTCGTGCTGAGCAACTACATGAAGACGCTGCCGAAGGAGCTGTACGAGGCGGCGATGGTGGACGGCGCCAGCGTGTGGCGGCAGTTCTGGCAGCTCACCCTGCCGCTGTGCCGCCCGCCGCTGGCCGCGCTGGCTACCCTTGAGGTCACCTGGATCTACAACGAGTTCTTCTGGGCCACCGTGCTGCTGCAGTCGGGTTCCAAGTTCCCGATCACCAGCTCGCTGAACAACCTGCGGGGGCAGTTCTTCACCGACCTCAACCTCGTCTCGGCGGGTTCGGTGATCATCGCCGTTCCGGTGCTGGTCATCTTCTTCGTGCTGCAGAAGCACTTCGTCGCCGGGCTGACCCTGGGAGCCAACAAGGGATGACGCAGATCGACAGCCCCGGTGCGGGTGTCCTGACCGACGACCCCGCCCGGGGCGTCGTGCTGCTCCGGGCGGCCGGGGTCGCCCTGCTCGTCGACACCGGCCGTGAGGACCTGCCCCGCGTCCTGCACTGGGGAGCCGACCCCGGGCCGCTGGACGGCCCGGCCCTGCGTCGGCTGGCCGACGACCTGGTCCCGGCCGTGCCGAACTCCGGGCTGGACGCCGCCTGGCCGTTCACCCTGCTGCCCGGTCAGGCCGATGGCTGGTCGGGCACCCCGGGGGTGTCGGGCTGCCGCGACGGCGGGAAACCGTTCCCGCACTGGCGGACCGAGTCCGTGGACGTGGCCTGCGAGGACGACGGCTCGACGGTGCTGTGCTGCCGCGCGGTGGACTCCGAGGGCGGGCTCGCCGTGGTCAGCCTGCTGCGGCTGGAGCCGTCCGGGCTGCTGCGGGTCCGCCACGAGCTGACCGACCTGGCCGGCGGCTACCGGGTGGACGGTGTGCTCGCCGGCCTGCCCGTGCCCGACCAGGCGGTGGAACTGCTGGACCTCACCGGCCGCTGGTGCCGGGAACGTGGCCCGCAGCGGCGGCCGTTCCAGCACGGCACCTCCGCCCGGCTGTCCCGCCGGGGCAGGACCGGGCACGACGCGACCCTGCTGCTGGCCGCCGGGACCCCCGGGTTCGGCTTCCGGCACGGCGAGGTGTGGGCGGTGCACACCGCCTGGAGCGGCAACCACGTGCACCTCGCCGAACGGCTGCCCGAGGGCGCCGGGTCCGGCGGGTCGGGGGTGCTGTCCGGCGGGGAGCTGCTGCTGCCGGGGGAGATCCGGCTGGCCGCCGGGCAGACGTACAGCACGCCGTGGGTCTGCTTCACCTACTCCGCCGACGGACTGGACGGCGCCTCCGCCCAGGTGCACCGCTGGCTGCGTTCCCGCCCTGAGCATCCCCGCCGGCCGCGGCCGCTGACCCTGAACTCCTGGGAGGCGGTGTACTTCGACCACGACTTCGACCGGCTCGCCGGCCTCGCCCGGGTCGCCGCGAAGGTCGGGGTGGAGCGGTTCGTGCTCGACGACGGCTGGTTCCTCGGCCGCCGGGACGAGGATGCGGGACTGGGGGACTGGTACGTCGACGAGGCGGTCTGGCCTCAGGGACTGCGCCCGCTGGCCGACCTGGTCCGGGACCTGGGCATGGAGTTCGGCCTGTGGGTCGAGCCGGAGATGGTCAACCCGGACTCCCGGCTGGCACGCGAACACCCGGACTGGCTGGTCGGCAACGGATCGCAGGACTATCTGCCCCGGCCCTGGCGGCGGCAGCAGGTGCTCGACGTGACGGACCCCGGGGCCTACGCGTACCTGCTGTCCCGGCTGGACGGCCTGGTGGACGAGATCGGCATCGCCTACCTGAAGTGGGACCACAACCGGGACCTGCACGAGGCGACCCGGGTCCATGAGCAGACCCTGGCCGTGTACCGGCTGCTGGACGAACTGCGGGCCCGCCACCCGGGCCTGGAGATCGAGTCCTGCTCCTCCGGCGGGGCCCGGGTCGATCTGGGCATCCTGGCCCGGACCGACCGGATCTGGGCGTCCGACACCAACGACCCCGTGGAGCGGCAGGCGATCCAGCGCTGGACCGGCCTGCTGCTGCCGCCGGAACTGGTCGGCGCGCATGTCGGCCCGGCGCAGGCCCACACCACGCGGCGGGTCACCGACCTGGACTTCCGCTGCCTGACCGCGCTGTTCGGGCACGCCGGGATCGAATGGGACATCACCACCTGTGACGAGGCAGAGCAGGCCACGCTCACCCGGTGGACCGCCCTGTACCGCGAGTTGCGGCACCTGCTGCACACCGGGGACGTGGTCCGGGCCGACGATCCGGACTCCGGTGCCTGGCTGCACGGGGCGGTGTCCCCGGACGGGTCCGAGGCCGTGTACGCCTACCTGCGGCTGGCCTCGGCCCCGGATGCCCGGCCCGGCCGGCTGCGGCTTCCCGGCCTGGACGCCGGCCGGGGCTACCGGGTGGTCCGGCGGGGTGAGCTGGGGCCGGCTCCGACCTCGGCGGCACCGGCCTGGTGGCAGCGTGGTGAGGCTCTCACCAGCGGTGATGTGCTGGCCGGGATCGGCCTGCCCGGTCCGCTGCTCAACCCGGGAGAGGCGGTCCTGCTGCACGTCCGGGCGCGGTGAGCGGCGCGTCGGGCGGCACCCGTGAAGGACGTTCCCGACGCGTCCGCGACCGCGTACGGAAGGGGGCCGCGGACCTGTCAGAATGGCCAACATGGCCCATGCACAGACCGGTTCCCGTGCAGATGCCCGTGCAGGAGACGGGATGGACGACCCGGCTGGGGGCCCCTCTCCGGTGACGGAGAGTGCGGGGTCGGTCGCGGGACAGTCTGCTGGCCGGCCACGTCTGCTGTCGGGGATGCAGCCCACCGCCGACTCGCTGCACCTGGGCAACTACCTGGGTGCCCTGGTGAACTGGGTCGCCCTGCAGGAGGACTTCGAGGCCTTCTACTTCGTCGCCGACCTGCACGCGATCACCGTCGAGCAGGACCCGAAGCAGCTGCGGGAACGGACCCGGGTCACCGCCGCCCAGTTCCTGGCCGCCGGGGTGGACCCGCAGCGCACCGTGCTGTTCGTGCAGAGCCACGTCCCGGAGCACGCCCAGCTCTCCTGGGTGATGCAGTGCCTGACGGGCTTCGGCGAGGCCGGGCGGATGACGCAGTTCAAGGACAAGTCCTCCCGGGAGGGGGCGGACCGCGCCTCCGTCGGCCTGTTCACCTATCCGGTGCTGCAGGCGGCCGACATCCTGCTGTACGACGCCGCCCGGGTCCCGGTGGGGGAGGACCAGCGTCAGCACCTGGAGCTCACCCGGGACCTCGCCCAGCGGTTCAACGGCCGGTTCGGCACGACCTTCGTCGTCCCCGAACCCCACATCGTGAAGGCCACCGCGAAGATCCTCGACCTGCAGCGTCCCGAGAAGCAGATGAGCAAGAGCCTGGGTGGTGCGGGCTGCCTGTACCTGCTCGACGATCTGGCGGCCTCGGCCAAGAAGATCCGCTCGGCCGTCACCGACACCGGGCGTGACGTGGTCTTCGACCCGGAGAACAAGCCGGGCGTGTCCAACCTGCTGACCATCCTGTCCGCGCTGTCGGGCACACCGGTCGCGCAGGTGGAGGAGCGGTTCGCCGGGGCCGGCTACGGGGACCTCAAGAAGGAGGTCGCGCAGGCCTACGTCGGGTTCGCCGAACCATTCCAGGAGACCGTCCGCGGGTTGCTCACCGATCCGGACCGGCTGGACGGCATCCTGGCTGACGGGGCGCGGCGAGCCCGTGCCCAGGCCGCCGCCCGGCTCGCCGAGGTGTACGACCGCATCGGATTCCTTCCCGAGGGACGCTAGGGGTGGACGGCATGCAGACAAGCGCGCAGACCACGGTGCCCGCACCCGGTCTCCCCGACCCGTCCCCGCAGACGATGAGCATGCCGACGATGGGCGTCCCGGTCGCCCGGCCGGACGCCGACGAGGTGACCATCGGAGTCGCGGTCCAGGTGCCCGAGCCGTGGGCCAGCCAGTTGCAGCAGTGCCGCGCCGACTTCGGGGACTCGACCGCCGTCGCCATCCCGACCCACATCACCCTGCTCCCGCCCACCGTGGTGCCCCGCTCGCAGATCGAGGACATCGCGGTCCACCTGGCCCGGGTCGCCGCCGGCCTGCCCAGCTTCGAGCTGGCCATCGACGGCACGGGAACCTTCCGCCCGGTGTCCCCGGTGGTGTTCGTCCAGGTGGTCGCCGGTGCCGACGGCTGCGACCGGCTGCAGAAACTGGTCCGCACCGGCCCCCTGCAGCGCAGCCTGTCGTTCCCGTACCACCCGCACGTGACGGTCGCCCACCACCTGCCTGACGATGCCCTGGACCGGGCGTTGACCTCGCTGAAGGACTTCCACTGCTCGTTCTCGGTCCGCGGGTTCGGGCTGTATGAGCACGGCCAGGACGGGGTCTGGCGGCAGCGGCGGCGGTTCCCCTTCGGCGGCGGCCAGGCTTGATGCCCGGATCGCCGGTCCGGCGGGTCCCGCGCAGGTGAACCGCCTGCGGGCGGGGTGGGAGCGGCTGCAGGGCACCAAGGCCTGGCGGGCGTGGTCGCGGGTCGGCGACGCCCGGGGCGGCATCCTCGCCGGTGGGATCGCCTACTTCGCCTTCTTCTCGGTCGTCCCGGCGCTGACCGTCGGGTTCACGATCTTCGGCTACGTGCTGGGCGCGAACACCGGCCTGCAGCAGGAGGTGGCGCAGAAGGTCAACGGGGCGCTGGGGTTCGAGCTGATCGGGCTGCGGCCGGGACAGGGCGTGGTCCAGCTGGCGGACCTGGTCCAGCAGGAGGTGCTCACCCTGGCGGGGGTGTTCGGGCTGGCGGCCCTGTTGTACGCCGGGCTCGGCTGGCTGGAGGGAACCCGGGAGGGCATCCGGGCGGTGTTCGGCCTGGGTCCGATGGCCAATCCGTGGCTGGCCAAGGTCCGTGACGTCGCCGCCCTGCTGCTGCTCGGCCTGGTGATGCTGGCCTCCGTGGTGGCCGGGTTCGTGGTGGCCGCAGCCGCCGGTGCCGTCAGCGGCTGGCTCGGCTGGAGCGGGACCGTGCAGCACGAGCTCGTCGTCACCGCGGCGAGCACCCTGCTGCTCGCCGCGGTGGACGCCTCGGTCTTCCTGCTCTTCCTCACCGTGCTGGCCGACGTCGGGGTGCCCGTCGCGGACCTGCCCGGCGGGGCCGTGCTCGGCGGGATCGGCATGCAGGCGCTCAAGTACGCCGGTGGCCTGCTGGTGCACCGGATCTCCCGCAATCCCGTGCTGGCCTCGTCGGTGGTGCTGGTCGGGCTGCTGGTCTGGATGAACCTGGCGGCCCGGTTGACCCTGCTGGTGGCGGGCTGGTCGGCGACCACCGCGGCCGATCGCGGGCATCTCGACGCGGCACCCCGGCCGGCGGGTGGGTCGGCTACGTCCCGCGACCCCCGCCGGGGCACCATGGGCGGGCAGGCGCGCCGTCCGGACGGGCGGCCGGGGGCAGGGGAGGCAGCGATGGCGGAGCCGGGCAGGGCGCGGGCGGCCGG
>DASTGO010000405.1:0-33155 GCA_035719045.1 Kineosporiaceae bacterium
CGGGGTCCCCCGCTCGACGACCTCGCGGGCGATCCGGTCGGCGTCCACCACGAAGGCCCCGCGCTCGGCCAGCCGTCCCGCGACGGTCGACTTACCTGCCCCGATTCCCCCGGTCAGTCCCACCCTCAACACCGGGGCATCCTAGGGCCGGGGGTCCTCGGGCCGGGATGCCCGGCGGACGGGGTGCCCGACGGCACTGCGCAGGCCTCGGCGCGACGGTCAGTAGGCGCCGCGGCGGGCCAGGACGGCGGTGACGGTGCGCAGGATGATCGACAGGTCCAGGCCGAGGAACCAGTTCTCCACATAGCTGAGGTCCAGCCGAACCGCTTCCTCCCAGGACAGGTCCGACCGCCCCGACACCTGCCACAGGCCGGTCAGGCCCGGCTTGACCAGCAACCGGCGCCGGACGTCCCCCGGATACTCCGCCACCTCGCGCGGTAACGGCGGACGCGGCCCGACCAGGGACATCTTCCCCCGCAGCACATCCAGCAGCTGCGGCAGCTCGTCCAGCGAATACCGGCGCAGGAACCGGCCCACCGGAGTGACCCGCGGGTCCTCCCGCAGCTTGAACAACGGCCCGCCCCCCTCATTGAGGTGCGACAGCTGCGCCAGCCGGTCCTCGGCGTCGACGTACATGCTGCGGAACTTGTGCATCATGAACGTCTTCCCGTGCCGGCCCACCCGCTCCTGCCGGAACAGCACCGGCCCCGGCGAACTCGCCTTCACCGCCACCGCCACCACCAGCAGCAGCGGAGCCACCAGCAGCAGCCCCAGCCCGGTCAGCCCGTAGTCGAGGCAGGTCTTCACCGCCCGCCGAGCCCCGGTGAACTCCGGCTCGGCCACGTCGAGCAGTGGCAACCCACCCACGCTGCGGATCCGCAGCCGCGGCGTGGCCACCTCCGCCAGCCGGGGCGCCACCAGCAGCCGGACCCCCGAACCCTCCAGATCCCACGACAGCCGCCGCAACTGCTCCTGGCCGACGTCCGACCAGGCGGTCAGCACCACGGTGTCCGCCCGGACCGCCTGCAGGACCGCCGGCACGTCCCCCGGCCCGCCGAGGACCGGCACCCCCTCGACCAGCTCCCCCTGCGCGGCCGCCACGCAGGCTCCGACGACCTCCACCCCCGCCGACGGATCCCGGCGCGTCGTCCGCACCAGCTCCGCCACCGAGCGCTCCAGCCCCACCGCCACGACCCGTTGCCGCAACCGGCCACGCCTGCGCAACGCCCGCACCACCAGCGCACCCACCACATGGACCAGCAGCATCCCGCCCAATGCGACCGGTGTCCCCGCCAGCGCCAGCACCCGTGCCGCGGGATCGTCCAGGGCCAGCGCCAGCGTGCTGCCGGCTCCGACCGCACAGGCCGCCGCCAGCACCAGCCGCTGGAACTCCTCCGGGCCATGGGTCCACCCCTGCGCCCGGTACACCCCGGCCGCCAGCAGCAACCCCGCCAGTACCGGACCGCCCAGGACCGCAGCCAGCACGGCCGAAGCCGTGGACCCACCGGCCAGCAGCACCCCGGCCGCCGCGCCCGACGCCCCGGTGACCAGGTCGCCCAGCGTCAGCACACCCGCCGGGGAGCGGAAGAGGCCCGGCCGACGACCTCGCTGCCCGGTCACCCCGCCTCCGGGCAGCGCACGGTCCCGGACCGGCGGGGGTAGGTGCGCGGGCGCCGCGGCACCGAGCGCAGCCGGGGCGGTGCCGGTCCGCTCGGGAGCCTGCACCGGGCCGGCCGGCGCCACCGGAATCGGACCGGTACCGACCGGCGGGTCCGCGAGCCCGGTTCGCCGCGACGCCGAACGCGCCGTGAGCTGCGCCGGTAGATCCGCCACCGGACCGGACACCGTGCCCACCGCACCCGTGGCGGTCCGCGACCGCCGCCCTCCAGACCACGGCGTGTGCCGCGGATCCTGCATCCAGCCCCTCCCCGGCTCCGGCATCCGCCGGGCCCCCGCCTGCGCGGTGACCCTGCTCCCTGATGCCACCCTCGCTGCGATGGTAGGAACGAAGCGACTACGCAGCGGAGTCATCGCAGGCAGAACCACCCCTTCGGCGCACTCCAGATCCGGCTGGTCGGGCATTTCGCCACGAGTGAACCGTCACCAGACAGCGGCGATCCCCGTTCGCCGAGCTGATCCGAAGCGGTGGGCGGAGGGGCCCGGGACGGCGCGCGGAGCAAAGACGGCGGGGCGGGCGGAGCAAAGGGGGAAGGCCCCGACCGCGTGGGTCGGGGCCTTCCGGAGTGTCTGCGCAGCCGTGCGGCTCAGTACCCGCCGGTGAGCTTCTCGCGCAGGGCGGCCAGCGCCTCGTCGGAGGCCAGCGTGCCCTCCGGCTCCGGCTGGGACTGCGTGGAGGAGTACGAGGACGGGGCGTCCTCGCCACGAGCCTCGGAGTCGGCCTTCTGGGCCTCCTCGACCTGCTTGCGGTGGGCCTCCCACTTGGCGTGGGCCTCGGCGTACTGCCGCTCCCACTCCTCACGCTGCTTCTCGTACCCGTCCAGCCACTCCTGGGTCTCCGGGTCGAAGCCCTCGGGGTACTTGTAGTTGCCCTGCTCGTCGTACTCGGCGGCCATGCCGTACAGCGACGGGTCGAAGTCCTCGGCCGCGGTGCCGACACCCTCGTTGGCCTGCTTGAGCGACAGCGAGATCCGCCGACGCTCCAGGTCGATGTCGATCACCTTGACGAAGATGCTGTCGCCGACCTGGACGACCTGCTCCGGGATCTCGACGTGGCGCTCGGCCAGCTCCGAGATGTGCACCAGGCCCTCGATGCCCTCGTCCACCCGGACGAACGCGCCGAACGGAACCAGCTTGGTGACCTTGCCGGGGACAACCTGCCCGATGGCGTGGGTCCGGGCGAACTGCTGCCACGGGTCCTCCTGCGTCGCCTTCAGCGACAGGGAGACCCGCTCGCGGTCCATGTCGACGTCGAGAACCTCGACGGTGACCTCCTGGCCGACCTCGACGACCTCGCCGGGGTGGTCGATGTGCTTCCAGGACAGCTCGGAGACGTGGACCAGACCGTCCACCCCGCCGAGGTCCACGAAGGCACCGAAGTTGACGATCGACGAGACCACACCGGAGCGGACCTGGCCCTTCTGCAGGGTCTGCAGGAAGGTCTGGCGCACCTCGGACTGGGTCTGCTCCAGCCAGGCCCGGCGGGACAGGACCACGTTGTTGCGGTTCTTGTCCAGCTCGATGATCTTCGCCTCGATCTGCTTGCCGACGTACGGCTGCAGGTCGCGGACCCGGCGCATCTCGACCAGGGACGCCGGCAGGAAGCCCCGCAGGCCGATGTCGAGGATCAGGCCACCCTTGACGACCTCGATCACCGTGCCGGTGACGATGCCGTCCTCCTCCTTGATCTTCTCGATCGTGCCCCAGGCGCGCTCGTACTGGGCGCGCTTCTTGGACAGGATGAGCCGGCCCTCCTTGTCCTCCTTCTGGAGGACAAGGGCCTCGATCTCGTCGCCGACGGCGACGACCTCGCTGGGATCGACGTCGTGCTTGATACTCAGCTCACGCGAGGGGATCACACCCTCGGTCTTGTAGCCGATGTCCAGCAGGACCTCGTCACGATCGACCTTGACGACCGTGCCGGACACGATGTCGCCGTCGTTGAAGTACTTGATCGTCTCGTCGATCGCCGCGAGAAAGGCCTCTTCACCGCCGATGTCGTTGATTGCGACCTGGGGGGTGGTGGCCTGCTCCGTCGTGCTGATGGTCATGAAGGAGGGACTCCGATGCGGACAGTTGTCGATGGGGAAGTCTGGCAGGCACGCGCCGAATCCGCGGTCCAGAGGGCCCCGAGGCGGGTGGCATCTGCCGGCATCGACCACTGCCGAGCGTCTTGCCAGACGGATCAAGGACAGGCTGACTCCGCGCACACGCCGTGCGCCTAAGCAACCCTACCCGCTGCCTCGATCACGGGTCAAAGCCCCCCCAGGCGGCTCGCCGTGCGCGCCGCCGCTGCCGCCGATTCCGCCTGCGACCAGGAGATCTCCCGTCCTGGCGGCCGCCCCGGCCGGACCTCACCGGCCCCGGGCGGCACGACTCCTGGACGGCACGGATCCCGGCCGGTAGCGGGGCGGACACCGGTCCACCCGGCGGACCCGGCACGATGACCTCGTGAACAGCGCAACCGAGGGGGTCGCCCGGTTCCGGCGCGCAGGCGCGGACGAGAGCGTCCGGGCGAACCGGTCATGGTGGGACGAGGCGGCCGAGGAGTATTACGACGAGCACGGCGCCTTCCTCGGCGACGACCGCTTCGTCTGGGGTCCGGAGGGTCTGGACGAGGAGGATGCCGGACTGCTCGGTCCGGTGTCCGGGCGTGACGTCCTGGAGGTCGGCTGCGGCGCCGGGCAGTGTGCCCGCTGGCTGGCCGGGCATGGCGCCCGCGTCGTGGGGGTCGACCTGTCCGCGGGAATGCTCCGCCAGGGGTTGCGCCTCCCGTCGCCGGCAGCGGTCGCGGCCCCCGTCCTGCTCCAGGCCGACGCCCGGCGACTGCCGTTCGCGGACGAGTCCTTCGACATCGCCTGTTCCGCCTACGGGGCGGTGCCCTTCGTGGCTGACCCCCGGCAGGTGATGGCCGAGGTGGCCCGGGTGCTGCGGCCGGGCGGGCGCTGGGCGTTCGCGATCACGCACCCGATCCGGTGGGCCTTCCCCGACGATCCCGGCGAGGTGGGCCTGACCGCCTACCGCTCCTACTTCGACCGGACTCCCTACGTCGAGGAGGACGCCTCCGGCCGGGCCGTGTACGCCGAGCACCACCGCACCCTCGGCGACCGGATCCGTGACCTGGTCGCCGTGGGGTTCGTGATCGACGATCTGGTCGAGCCGCAGTGGCCGGAGCATCTGGACCACGTCTGGGGCGGATGGAGCCGGACCCGCGGCGAACTCATCCCCGGCACGGCGATCTTCGTCTGCCACCGCCCCGGCTGACCGCCACCGCCCCCGGACCCACACGAAGGTGGGCTCCGGACCGGCCTGCGAGATCAGTGCGCGGCCTCATGCCAGGACCCGCCGACCCCGACGGACACCTCCAGCGGCACGGACAGGTCCGCCGCGGAGGACATCGCCTCCCGGACCAGGGTCTCCACCGCTGCCCGCTCGCCGGGAGCCACCTCCAGGACCAGTTCGTCATGGACCTGCAGCAGCAGCCGGGACCGTAGCGCGCCCGCCCGCAGTGCCCGGTGCACCCGCAGCATGGCGACCTTGATGATGTCCGCCGCCGAGCCCTGGATGGGCGCGTTGAGCGCCATCCGCTCGGCCATCTCCCGGCGCTGCCGGTTGTCGCTGCTGAGGTCGGGCAAGTAGCGGCGGCGGCCGAGGAACGTCTCGGTGTACCCGCTGCGCCGGGCCTCGACGACGACACCCTGCAGATAGTCCCGGACCCCGCCGAACCGGTCGAAGTACTCGTCCATCAGGCCGCGGGCCTCCTTGACGGGCACGTTGAGCTGACGGGACAGCCCGAAGTCGCTCAGCCCGTAGGCCAGGCCGTACGACATCGCCTTGATCTTCGACCGCATGGCCGACGTGACCTCGGCCGGCGGCACGGAGAACACCCGGGAGGCCACGAAGCGGTGCAGGTCCTCCCCGGACCGGAACGCCTCGATCAACCCCTCGTCACCGGACAGATGGGCCATGATCCGCATCTCGATCTGCGAGTAGTCCGCGGTCAGCAGGCACTCGTAGCCGTTCCCGACGACGAAGGTCTCCCGGATCCGCCGGCCCTCGTCGGTCCGGATCGGGATGTTCTGCAGGTTGGGATCGGTGCTGGACAACCGGCCAGTGGCAGCCACGGTCTGCTGGAAGGTGGTGTGGATCCGCCCGTCGTCACTGACCGACTTCAGCAGGCCCTCGACGGTCTGCCGCAGCTTCGAGGCGTCCCGGTGCCGCAGCAGGTGCCGCAGGAAGGGGTGCTCGGTCTTGACGTAGAGGTCGGCGAGCGCCTCGGCATCGGTGGTGTATCCGGTCTTGATGCGCTTGGTCTTCGGCATCGACAACTGCTCGAACAGGACGACCTGCAACTGCTTCGGCGAGCCGAGGTTGATCTCGGTGCCGATCACCGCGAAGGCCTGCTTGGCGGCCTGGGCGACTTCGGCGGCGAAGTAGCCCTCCAGATCCGACAGGGCGGTGGTGTCCACCGCGATCCCGGCGGACTCCATCCCGGCCAGCACGTCGACCAGGGGCAGTTCGACCTCCGACAGCAGGGCCAGCCCGCCCCGGTCGAGCAGGTCCTTGCCCAGGACCTCGGACAGCTCCAGGACCGCACGAGCCCGGATCATCGCCGCCTCGTCCTCGTCCGGCCCGGTGCCGGTGTCCAGGGTCAGTTGGCCGTCGTCCGCCGTCTCGGCCCGCAACTCCCGGCCCAGGTGCCGCAGCGTGAGGTCGGCGAGGTCGTAACTGCGCTGGTCGGGCAGGCAGAGGTAGGCGGCGAGCGCGGTGTCCGCGGTGATCCCGGCGACGGGCAGTCCCCTCGCACGCAGGGCGGTCAGCGGACCCTTGGCGTCGTGGAGGACCTTCGGGCGCTTCTCGTCGGCCAGCCAGTCCGCCAGGGCGGCGAGCCCGGTCGCGTCCAGGTCGACCAGGTCGAGGTATCCGGCGGCTCCGTCGGCCGCCGCGACCGCCAGGCTCCGGGCATCCCCGCCACCGCGACCCCAGTGACCGAGCACCTGCAGGCCCACCGCCGCCTGGGCATGCGCCTGCAGCCAGGTCGCGACCCCGGCCCCGGACAGGTGGTCGGTCTGCAGGTCGAAGCCCCCCTCGGCCTCCGGCTGCGGGGCGGACAGCGTGGCGAACAGCCGTTCCCGCAGCACCCGGAACTCCAGGCCGTCGAAGACCCGGTGCACCTCCTCGCGGTCCCAGGACCGCAGCTGGAGGTCGTCGATCCCGAGCGGCAGCTCCAGGTCGTCCACCAACTGGTTCAGCCGGCGGTTGCGCAGCACCCCCTCCAGGTGGGCCCGCAGGCTCTCCCCCGCCTTGCCGGTGATCGCCGGGGCGTGGGCGACGACCCCGTCCAGGTCGCCGTACAGGTTCAGCCACTTCGCGGCCGTCTTCGGTCCGACCCCCGGGATTCCGGGCAGGTTGTCGCTGGCCTCCCCGACGAGCGCGGCGAGGTCGCTGTACCGCTCCGGCGGCACCCCGTACCGGGCCAGCACGGCCTCCGGGGTCATCCGGCTCAGCTCCGACACCCCGCGCACCGGGTAGAGCACGGTGACGTGGTCCTCGATCAGCTGGAAGGAGTCCCGGTCGCCGGTCGTCACCAGCACCTCGAACCCCTTGCGGCGGGCGCCCCGGGCCAGGGTGGCGATGACGTCGTCCGCCTCGTACCCCTCCTTCTCCAGGACCGGGATCCGCAGCGCCGCGAGGACCTCCTTGATCAGCGCCACCTGGCCGGAGAACTCCGCGGGCGAGGCACTCCGGTTCGCCTTGTACTCCGCATACGCCTCGCTGCGGAAGGTCTGCCGGGAGACGTCGAAGGCGACCGCCACGTGATCGGGCCGCTCGTCGCGCAGGACGTTGATGAGCATCGACGTGAAGCCGTAGACGGCGTTCGTGGTCTGCCCGGTCGATGTCGAGAAGTTCTCCACCGGCAGTGCGTAGAAGGCCCGATAGGCCAGGGAGTGCCCGTCGACGAGCATCAGGCGGGGCATGACGGATCCGGGGGCGAACAGCTGACTCACGCCGCCACCCTATGGCGCCTGGCCGACAACACGGACCACCGGCGGTCGGACCGGCGAACCGCTGATCGGCGGCCCGGACGCGACGGCGTCAGCCCGACCGCACGGCGGCCGAGCGCCGCTCAGCCCGCCGCCCCTCCCCGGGCAGCTGTTCTGCGCCGTGCCGGGACCGTCACCGGCTGGGTAGCTCCGTCCGCCACGGTCACCTCCCCCACCGGGCCGCCGCCCGGCTCCGCCGCGGACACACCGGGACCGTCACCGGCCGACCCGGCGAGGCCGCCGCCCGCAGCCGGCACCGGGTCCAGCTCCCCCGCCAGCATCGCGGCGGCCAGGGTGTCCGGCATCCCGTCCCGGAAGGCGGTCTCCAGGTCGACCGGGCAGACCGCTGCGTCGGTGGACAGCTCGTCCAGCTCAGGCGCCGCGGTCTCCCCCCGGCGGGGCCAGCCGGCGCGGGCCCGCAGCGAACGCCGCCGGGACAGCAGATCCTCCAGCCCGCCGCGGCGCCCCTCACCTGCCAGCTTGCGCCGTAGCACCGACGTCGCCACCACGCGGCGGACCACCACCGGGGAGAAGCCCAGCCGGGCCAGGAAGCGGTGCGAGTCCCGGGCCGCCTGCGGGGCCGAACTCACCACCTGCTCCGCGCCCACCCGGTCGGCGATCCCGGTGACGGCCGCCAGAAGGGCCCGGGCGACCCCGCGCCGGCGGCACTCGGGGGACACGAAGAGATGCTCGATCTGCACGGCCAGCCCGTCCACGAGCGCCGCCACCGGGATCACCCGCACGAGCACATAACCGGCGGCCCGGCCCTCCCAGCGGGCGATGACCACGTGCAGGTCCTCCCCGCCGATGGCCGCCCGGAGCCGGGACCGGATCTGCTCGGGGCCCGATCCGCCCGGCCGCAGGGGTGGGCTGATGTCCTCACGCGCCTGGGACCAGAGCTGAACCAGGTCGTCGACGTCACCGGGTCCCGCCCGGCGCACGTCGATCGGCTGACGTGTCACCCTGCCTCCTCGACGCCGAACGGCCCGCCGTACCGCCGGGCCTTGCCGGCCTCGCGCGGTGTGAGCGTACGACCTCTGACCCGTCTCCGGCAGGGCAATGCCGGATCCGTGACCATGAGCCACGGATCCGGCAGCCCGTCCGTCGGGTCAGCCCCCGAGGTAGGCGCGCACCACCTCGTCGTCCTTCGCCAGTTCCGCCGCCGGGCCCTCGAGCTTCATGGTGCCCGACTCCAGGACGTAGGCGTAGTCGGCCACGCCCAGCGCCGCCAGCGCGTTCTGCTCGACGAGCAGAACGGTGGTGCCCTGGTCGCGGATCGTCTGGATGGTGTCGAAGATGAGGTCGACCAGAACCGGGGCCAACCCCATCGACGGCTCGTCCAGCAGCAGCAGCGTCGGGTTGCCCATCAGAGCGCGCCCGACGGCGAGCATCTGCTGCTCACCACCGGACATGGTGCCCGCCTTCTGGGCGATCCGCTCCCGCAGCCGCGGGAACAGCTCCAGCACCCGATCCTTGTCGGCCTCGATCGCCGCCTTGTCCTTGCGCAGGAACGCCCCGAGATAGAGGTTCTCCTCCACGGTCATCCGCGGGAAGATCCGGCGTCCTTCCGGGGAGTGGCAGATACCTTCCGCCACGATCTGGTGGCCGGACATGCTCGTCAGCGGCTTGCCCTGGTACGTCAGGGATCCCTGACGCGGCCGGATCAGCCCGGAGATGGTCCGCAGCGTCGTCGACTTGCCGGCGCCGTTGGACCCGATCAGCGTGACGATCTCGCCCTTGCGGACGGACAGCGAGATCCCCTTCACCGCGGCGATGTTGCCGTAGTAGACGGAGAGGTTCTCGATCGCCAGC
This sequence comes from Kineosporiaceae bacterium, assembly GCA_035719045.1. Classification (GTDB taxonomy): domain Bacteria; phylum Actinomycetota; class Actinomycetes; order Actinomycetales; family Kineosporiaceae; genus DASTGO01. The sequence goes on from DASTGO010000405.1 coordinate 9,534, forward strand.
AGGCTGTCCGCAGCGCTTCGCCCGCCGCGTGCGGCGTCGGCCGTCATCGCTGGCCCCCGTTCCCGCTCGTGTAGCCGTCGGTGCCGGTCTTGCCGAGGTAGGCCTCGACGACCCGCTGGTTGCTCTTGATGTCCTCGGGCCCGCCCTCGGCGATCTTCTCGCCACGGTCCAGGACCGTGATCCGCTCGCTCACCCGCATCACCACGCTCATGTCGTGTTCGATGAGCAGGACCGCGACGTTCTTCTCGTCCCGGACCCGGTGCACGAAGTCCACGAACTGCGCCGACTCCTGCGGGTTCATCCCTGCGGTGGGTTCGTCGAGCAGGAGCACCTTCGGCCGCAGGGCGAGGGCCCGGGCGACCTCCAGGCGGCGCTGGTCGCCGTAGGAGAGGTTGCGGGCGTACTCGTCCGCGACCTTGCCGATGCCGACGAACTCCAGCAGCTCGCGGGCGTGGGCGAGCCCCTCCCGCTCCTCACGGCGCTGCCGCGGGGTGCGCAGGACGGTGCCGACCAGCCCGGACCTCATGTGGCTGTGCATCGCGACCATCACGTTCTCGGTCGCGGTCATGAGGTTGAACAGCCGGATGTTCTGGAACGTCCGGGCCAGCCCCAGGTGGGCGATCGAGTGCGGTGCGCGACCGGTGACGTCGAGGTTGCCCAGGTGGACACGCCCGCTGGTCGGCCGGTACAGGCCGGTGAGCACGTTGAAGAACGTGGTCTTCCCGGCGCCGTTCGGGCCGATCAGACTGACGATGGACCGCTCGGGAATGCTGAAACTGACGTTGTTCACCGCCACCAGACCGCCGAAGCGGATGGTGATGGAGTCGGCGTACAGGCTCAACGCCTCGGTGGCCTGCACCTGCTGCGGCACGGCGGTCACTGGGCCTCTCCTTCCAGGTCGGCGCCGACGGCCTCCAGCTCGCCCCGCTCGGGTTCCTTGAGGACCTGCCGGGTCCGGCTCTCGGGGATGAGTCCCTCCCGGCGGAACAGCATCATCAGCACGAGGATCGCGCCGAAGATGCCGAAGTTCCACGACGGGAAGTCGATGCTGGTGCCCAGCAGGTTGTTGACGGCCTGGCCACCCTGCTTGAGGCCGGTGTTGTTCACCCAGGCGATGACCAGGGCGCCGATGGTGACCCCCCAGACGTTGCCCATCCCGCCGAGGACGACCATGGCCAGCACCGTGATCGAGATCGAGAAGTCGAACCGGTCGGGGATGACCGCGCCGATCCCCGCGGCGTAGGCCGCACCGCCCATCCCGCCGAAGAAGGCACCCACGGCATAGGCCGCGAGCTTGGTCTTCATCAGCGGGACGCCCATCATGCTCGCCGCCAGCTCGTCCTCGCGGATCGCCAGCCAGGCCCGGCCGAGCCGGCCCTCCCGGATCCGCAGGGAGATGAAGATACAGACCCCGGCGATCAGGCAGAACACCAGGAACTTGAAGTCCTGGTTGAACGGGCCAAGACTCTTGGGAACGCCAGGCAGTGCGCTGAACACGCCCAGCGGAATCTGGTCCACGGGGTTGATGCCCTGCAGGCCGTTGGTCAGGTTGATGACCTTCAGCGTGTGCTGGTCACCGTTCTTGACCACCTCGGGGATGATCTCGCCGAAGCCGAGGGTGACCAGGGCCAGGTAGTCGCTCTTCAACCGCAGGGTCGGGGCGCCGATGATGATGCCCCACAACGCACAGAACAGGCCCGCGATCGGCAATGCGATCCAGAAGCTCAGGTGGACGCCGGTCGGCTGCCCCGGCGGAGGGTTGCCGAAGACGCTGAAGGTGAAGTTCTTCAGTGACGGCGACATGGCCGAGACGAAGGGCGAGCAGATCCAGCCTGCGGCGTACCCGCCGATCGCCCAGAAGGCCACGTACCCCAGGTCGAGCAGACCCGCGTAGCCGACGACGATGTTCAGACCCAGGGCCATGATCACCCAGATGATGGCCTCGTTGATCGCATCCGGCGCGAGCCAGTTGCCGACGAATGTCGCCAGGCCCGGCGAGGCATTCGGCAGGACGAAGTGGTAGAGCACGAAGAACGCGAGGACCGCGATCAACATGCCGAGCGGCCAGGTCCGGCTGTGCTTCGACAGTTGCGGCGCTGCCGGCTGCGCGGTCGGCGTCGGGGCGGTAGCAGTCGTGGCCATGGGGACTACACCTTCTCCGTCGTCCGCTTGCCGAGGATCCCCTCGGGGCGGAACACCATCAACGCGATCAGCAGCATGAAGATGACGGTCTCGGCCCACTGCTGGTGCAGGCCGAAGGCGCCGTTGTACCCCTCGACCAAGCCGATCAGCACCCCGCCGAGCACTGCGCCGTCGAGCCGGCCGATCCCGCCGAGCACTGCGGCGGTGAACGCGTAGAGCCCGAGCCGGAAGCCGAGGTTGTAGTTGGTGGTCCCGACCGCCTCGACCCACAGCAGACCGGCGACCCCGGCCATCGCGCCGCCAAGGGCGAAGGTGAACGAGATCGTCTTGTCGACGTTGATCCCCATCAGCCGGGCCGCGTCCTGGTCCTGCGCCGTGGCACGCATGGCCATCCCCTGCCGGGTTCGCTGCACGACGTAGGTGAGGCCGAGCAGCGCCGGGATAGTCACCGCGAGAACGAGCACAAGGGACCAGCTCACTTGAATCCCACCCACACTGAACCCGCCGGTGAGCATCTGATCCCAGTTCTTGGCGTCCGACCCGTTCCTCTTGATACCGACCTGCTGGTAGATGAAGCTCAGGCCGACCGCGGTGATCAGGGGGGCGAGCTTGGGGGCTCGGCGCAGGCGCCGATAGGCCACGCGTTCCGCGGCCATGTTCAGCCCGGCACCGCCCGCCATCGTGATCAGTAGGGCGAGGGCCAACGCCGCGAACCCGACCACGCTCGGCGTGGTCTGGCCCAGCCAATCGATGATGACGAAGGCAGCCAGCAGCGCGGAGAGCATGAACAGGTCGCCGTGGGAGAAGTTGATCAGCTCGATGATGCCGTAGACCAGCGTGTACCCGAGCGCGATCAGGGCGTACAGCGCCCCGTTGTTGATCCCGGACAGCGTCACCTGGACGAACAGCCGCGGGGTATGAACGAGATGCCAGAGGAGGAAGAACGCCAGCCCGGCGACCAGGATGATCCCGAGCACGCGCTCGACGATCTCCCGTGCCATCAGTACCGGCTTCGCCTCTGCGGCCTCGATGGCCGTCTGGGTCATGATGCAGCGACCGCCTTTCACCTCACGCCCGATTGAGGGCGCCTTCGATGCGGTGGGGGGGACCGCCCCCGGCGGCCGCCGGGGTGGTGGCAACCACCGGCCCGGGGGCGGTCCCGTTCAGGACCACCACCCGGGCCGGGGTCTTGGATCACTGGACGGGCTGGGCCTTCAGGAAGGTCTCCGTGTTGTCCTTGATGATCTCGACGGTGATGTCCTTGTTGTTGGTGTCACCGGTCTGCGGGTCGATCTTGATCTCCTTGCCGATGATCGAGTCGCTGGCCGGGATGGTGACCCCGCTGCCGGAGAACACCTGGTCCCGGACGCCCTTGCGGGTGCCGTCGGACTTCTCGATCGCCGCCAGCATGACCTGGACCGCCGCCACGCCGTACAGGGCGTAGTTGGTCTTCAGCGGCTGGCCGTAGGTCTTCTGGTAGTCGTCGAGCAGGGTCTTCGCCGGGCCGCCGGCGGAGATGAGCTGGTCGATCGACAGACCGGTGAAGGTCAGGTACATGCCCTGGCTCTGCGGCAGCTTGTTGAGGTCCGGGTACCCGGTGAAGCCGTCGGGGCCCATCATCGGGACCTTGGCGTTGTCACCGAGGACGGCGACCTTGTCCTTGACCAGCTGGCCACCGTTGTTGTCGTAGATGCCGGCCAGGTAGATGGCGTCCGGCTTCTTGGCGCTGATGCCCTGGAAGACCGCGGTGTAGTTGGTCGCCTTGGCGTCCCAGGCGTCGTTGCCGAGAACGGTGATGCCGTCCTTCTGGGCCTGCGCCACGAAGGACCGCGCGACGCCCTGACCGTAGGTCTGGTTGTCGTTCAGCACGTAGACGCTCTTGATGCCCTTGTCCTTGGCCAGGAAGTCAGCGGCCGCGGCGCCCTGGTAGTCGTCGGTGGTGACGACGCGGGCGTAGTTGCGCTTGCCCGTCGGGTAGTACTTGTCGGGCTCGCCCGGGTCCCACGACTTGCTCAGGCCGGGGTTGGTGTTCGCGTGCGACACCATGAGCATCGGGCCCTTGGGGTCCTGGTTCAGGGTCGGGACCTCGAGCTTGGCGCACCCGGAGTTGTAGGTGCCCATGATCGCGACCTCGTTGGCCGTGGCCACGTGCTTCGTCGCGTTCTGCGAGCAGGTCGCGTCGTCCCACTGGCCCTTGGCGGCGGTCGAGTCGTCGTAGGCCTTGAACTCGATGTTGTACTTGCCGGCCTTGTTGCCGTGCTCCTTGAGGTAGAGCTTGATCGCGTTGTTCGTCGACTCGGACGCGTCCTTCGACGAACCCTGCAGCGGCAGGTCCGAGGAGATGATCAGCGTGGTGCCGTCACCGCCACCACTGCTGCTGCCGCCGGACGAGCTTCCGCCACCGCCGCACGCGGCGAGCGCCAACGCCGCAACCGCGACGGTAGCGACGGCCCGAATGGGCTTCGCCATGTCCTACCTCTTTCCTCATCCCGAGTGGCTTGCTGCGCCCAGGACCAAGGTCGGCCCCGGGCTCCAATGGCTGGGGAAACTACCACCCGCACCGGCGCGCGTGATGCTGCTACCGGCAGGTATTCGTCGCAGGTCGGCAACGATTCGAGCACGCCAGACTCTAGATGTACACAAGTCCGTATACAAGACCCTTGACCCTTGCGGAAAGGGTTTCGACAGGGTTACGACCGGACTTCAGTCAGATCACTCCAGCCGCACCCGATGCGATCCAGATCACACCTTTCAGGCTGTCTGATCTGTCCGGATGGCGGCCCTTACCGGGCGGTCCGAACGCTTCGCCCGATCTCACCAGACGTATATATACGGTGACGGCCTGCTCCCCCGCCGTCCGCCTCGAGTGCCCCCCACCCAGGGGCCCGGCCGGCGCACCCCGCGGCACCCCCCTGTCGGAGGGCCGCCCGCGAGATCACTCTCCCGGAGTACGCCCACCCTCCCGGTGCCCGGCCAGATCGCCCTCCGCGGGCGGGGGCCCGGATCCGGTCAGCTCCTGTCGGGCAAAGGACGGGCCCCCGGCCACGGTAGGCAGTGGACGGGGGCCCGGCAGGACGAGGTTCTCGGACGTCAGGCGTCCGCAGGCTTCTCCGCAGGCTTCTCCGCGGGCTTCTCGGCGGACTTCTCCTGGGCGGAGGCGATCACCGCTCCCGCGACCTCGCGCATGGTCAGGCGCTTGTCCATCGACGTCTTCTGGATCCAACGGAAGGCCTCGGGCTCGGTCATCCCGAACTTCACCTGCAGCAGACCCTTGGCCCGGTCGACCAGCTTGCGGGTCTCGAACCGGTCGCTGAGGTCGGCCACCTCCGCCTCGAGGGCGGCGATCTCCTGGTGCCGGCTGACGGCGATCTCCAGGGCCGGCAGCAGGTCCGCGGCGGTGAACGGCTTCACCACATAGGCCATCGCGCCGGCGTCCCTGGCCCGCTCGACGAGTTCGCGCTGGGAGAAGGCGGTCAGCAGCACGACCGGCGCGATCCGGGCACCGGCGATCCGCTCGGCGGCGCTGATCCCGTCCAGGACGGGCATCTTGATGTCCATCACCACGAGGTCGGGCTTATGCTCCTCGGCCAGCTGGACGGCCTGTTCGCCGTCGGCCGCCTCACCCACCACGTCGTACCCGGCATCGCGGAGCATCTCCACGATGTCCAGGCGGATCAGGGCCTCATCCTCGGCCACCACGACCCGGCGAGCGGGCATGGAAGCAGTCTCACCAGCTGTCACGTGGCACAGCCTAGTGACTCGCTCCCCCCGGGACGGGCGGCGGGGCCCACTCACCCGTTACAGTCGTGCTGCATCGTTCGGATCTGCGACGCCCACACTGCCCTTCGGGCACGTGCGGGCGGTCGTGGCCGGCGATGCGGGCCGGGTCCGCCGTGGGCCCCGGTCCTGCCGGGTTGGTGGAATTGGCAGACACAGCGCACTCAAAATGCGCCGCCCTCAAAGCGTGCGGGTTCGAGTCCCGCACCCGGCACCGACCTACCCCTGTGTGAACCGGTGGCCACGGCCGCCGGTTCGCCGGTTCGGGTGGCCGGCAGGCTCCGTCGGCCGGGGATCCTGACGACGCGGATGACCTGGCGTTCTCGGTGATGCGGATCTCGTGGATGAGGGCTTCGATGGCGCCCTCGCCGTCGCCGCCGTCGGCCTGCTCACCGCATTCGTCACCTACGACAAGCGCCTCGCAGGGACCGCCCGCCAGACTGGGCTACCCGTCGCCATGCCCGGTCAGACACCCTGAACACAGGCTTGCAGGCCGATCCCAGAGCCACGCCCCGTGACCTGGTCAAGCGCACTGGCGGCGGGCAGCCGGCGCTGGCGGCGGCCCCCACGGCACGAACGCGCGGTTCCGGTCCCCGTGACGGGGCCGGAACCGCGCGTTCAGGCGATCGGTCAGGCGTGGTCGGCGCCCTCGGACCGCGCCCGGGTCAGGGCCGAGTTGACCTCCTGCGTGACCAGCCGCTGGAACAGCGCCTCGGGCATCCCGGCCAGGTCGAACAGCGCCATCTGCACCGCCTTGTCGTAGGCACGGTCATAGCCGAAGCTGATGATCGACCCCACGGTCGAGCTGAGCCGCCGGAACGCCTCGACCAGCGCTTCGGCCTCGGCGTGGTCGAGCTGCATCTCGGCGACCTTCTCGCCCACCATTGATGCCACGTACCCGGCCATCGACAGCATCATCGGGTTGCTCACCCGGCGCACCACGTGCACCAGGCCGACGGTCGCCATCCAGGTGAAGTACGCCTCGTCCAGCGGGCCGTTCACGGTCCGGCGCCACCAGTTCGACAGCGTCCCCTCCCGGGCCTGGCGCTCGCCGTCCACGAAGACGGCGGCGGTGGCCGGGTGGCTGTACAGCGTGTCGTAGAAGCCCTTGATGACGTCCGGTTCCAGGGCCAGCAGTGCGTCCCGGTAACGCTGAATGATCTCCGCGTCCCGGGTGCGGACCCGGCACTCCGGCGGGATCTGGTTCATCGCGGCGTGGGCGACCTCGCGCATCGTCTCCATCAGGTGCCCGCCCCTTACCGCAGAACCTGGCTGACCAGGGAAGACGCGTTGCGCGCCTCGATCCGCATGAGCCCCAGGTTCGAGGTCACCGGACCCGACAGGACGAGAACGGCCTTCTCCCCCGCGGAATACACCACGAGATAGCCGTAATCACCCCGAATGACCGCCTCGTGCAATTCGCCAAGATTTGTCCGCTCGGTGATCCTCTTGCCCAGACCGAGAGCGGTCGCCGCCATCGCCGCGATCTTCTCGGCCTCTGCCTCCGGGAAATCGTGGGCGATGGAAAGCCCATCGGTCGAGGCGATCATGACGCCGTGCAGTTCGGGAATGGAGCGCCGCATGTCATAGATGACGCGCGCCAGTTCCTCTTGCTTGCTCATACCAGTTCCTCCGCGGCCCTCCGACTGGGGGAACTGCCCCGCACCCGGCTGGTAGGCCCCTGCTGTCGGTTCGAAGATGGACAAACCGTGGTCACCTTTCTCTGCTGCATCACCCGGACGCGGATTCGCCGGCACCTCCCGCGCCGCCTGGCCGGCACCGCGATCAGCCACCGGTTGCCCGGCTCCCGCCTCAGATCCCGTGGGCACCACACCCCACACGATCTCGTCCCGACCGCCCCGGACCGCGCCGCCACTCGGGACGGACCTCCGTTCCAGGACCGCATCCCCTGCGGTTACCGCTTTCTCCTCCGCTACCGGCCCCCCCTCGGGGTCGGCGTCCGCCTGTGGGCCGACCGTCCGGCCCCGATCGGAAACCGCAATCCCCGTGAGCTCCGGCGCGACGCTCTCGACGTCCGGCGCCGCCCCGGCCTGTTCGTCCAACTCCCCGCGGGACTCCTCGTCCGCCTCCTGGCGGCCGAACCATCCAGCGTGCCGGACATAGGGCCGGACCAAGCGAGACAGCCCCCGCGCCTCACCCGCGTCGGTGGGTGGATCTCCAGCCGGTCCCTCCTGCCGGGAAACCCGTCGAGCGGCCAGATGCACGCCTCCCTCATCGACACTGCACGTACACGGGCGATCACCACTAGACCCGACGCCATGACCAGTGTCAATGCACCAGGTCCCGAGTTCACCCTAGGCGAAGTCTCTCCCCCGGATAAACCCCTCAGAAGGCCCATCGCGGGATGGTCGGGCCCGTCACGGCCCCACCGGCTGCTCGATGAAAGGACATGCGCGCATACCACGCATACCCCTTTCCAGTCGCGGCCGGGCGTCTCACCGGCGCCCCATCCCGCCCCGCCTAATCCCGATATCGGCCGATGGTCCGCATCTGTTCCACGACTGTCGTCAGGCCTTCCCACCACGTAGGCTTCACCGCGCATCCCCTCGGCCGGACTGCAATCCGGGCCGGGCGGACCCGGCCCGAACGGGTGTCAGCTGAGCGGGAAACCCGAAAGGCGCAGAGTGCAGACGACAGCGCGCAGGACGGTCGGCCGTACCTTCACCATGGCCGGAGCCGGTCTCGGGCTCGCCGCACTCGTCGGTGGTGGCGCCATCTGGTCCGCAACCGCTGTCCAGGACGATCTGCAGGCCCGTGCCCGGGCAGAGGTCGCCTCGGTCGGGCTTCCCGTCACCGTCACCTACCACGGTCTCGACGCCGTGCTCACGGGAACGGTCACCCAGCCTCGTGAGGCTGCGGCCGCACTCGGGCTGGTCGCCGAGGTCAGGGGGACCCGGCATGTGACCTCCCACCTCCAAGTGGCCAACTCCGACCCCCGGGTCGCTGCGGCCGAGGCCGGCACCGGTGCCAGTGCGAGCCCCTCCGCCTCCCCCACCGCGACCCCCTCCGGCGCACAGGCCCGACCGCAGCTTCCGGTCGGCAGAATCAGCTTCGACACCGGCGAGGCCTCCCTGTCCGCAGAGGACAAGGCCTACCTCGACACCGTGGCCGCCTTCCTGGTGCGTAACGAGAAGCTGCGGATCTCAGTCGGCGGACACAGCGACGGAGTCGGCATGGACGAACTCAACTGGACACTGTCGAAGGAGCGGGCCCTCACCACCGCGCGCTACCTCCAGTCCAGGGGCGTGGCCGCCACCCGGATGCACGCCATGGCCTATGCGGCCACCATGCCCGTCGCCGCGAACACCACTCCCGAGGGGCGGGCGGCCAACAGACGGGTCGAACTCGCGATCGAGGAGGTCCCCTGATGTTCGACGGCCTCAGCTCCCTGATCGCGCAGGCCGCAGTCCTGTTGGCAGTCGCCGTGCTCGCCGGTTTCCTCACCGGCCGGTACCTCTGGCCGCGGCAGCAACCCGCCCAGGAGAGCCCCGACCCGTTGCCGGTCCCCGCTGCGGGGACGCCGCAGGCACCGGCATCGCGCCGCACCGAGGACGAGGCGATGATCCTGGAGCTTCGGGCGCGCCTGGAGGAGTCCTACCGCCGGCTGGCCCAGGCCGACGAGGAGTTGCTGCGGATGCGCGCCCATGTCCAGGCGGTCGTGGACCACAACGAGGCCGAGATGGGCCGGCTGGAGAGCGGGGCGATCGCCGCCCTGGAGACGGCCATCGCCAGCCACCGCGAGCAGTTGGAGGCCCTCCAGGTCCAGCTGCGGACCGCCGAGGAGACCAACCGGGAGCAGGCCCAGCATCTCGACCTCGAACGCCGCCGGACCACCCAGCTGCAGTCGGCCCTCGCCGAACGTGACGAGCATCTGGCCACCCTCACCGCGAACCTCGCGGAACGCCGCCGGGACGGCATGATCCGCCCGGAGACCGGCTCCCCACGCTGAGCCTTCCACCGACCCCGCCTCCTGCAGTGCTGCCGTGAGCGCACGGCCGCCTCCAGCGGTGCAGCCACTCGGCTGCGCCGCTGGAGGCCCGGGCTCACCAGAGCAGGATCAGGCGTAGGTGATGGTGTGCACCCGCATGTTGTTCAGCGAACCGGGCACCCCGGTCGGCGATCCCGCGACGATGACCACCTGGTCACCGACCTGGCAACGCCCGCTCGACAACAGTGCCTCGTCCACCTGATGCGGGATCTGGTCGACGTTCCGGACCGGCTCCGTCAGGAAGGTCTCCACCCCCCAGGTCAGCGCCAGCTGGGACCGGGTGGCCGGCTCGGGGCTGAACGCCAGCAGCGGGATCCCGCAGCGCAGCCGGGACATCCGCCGGGCGGAGTCCCCACTCGTGGTGAACGCGACCAGGTACTTCACGTCGAGCAGTTCCCCGACCGTGGCCGCGGCGTAGGTCACCGCACCGCCCTTGGTCGAGGGCCGGGTGCCCAGCGGCGGGATCCGCTCCAGGCCCTGCTCCTCGGTGGTCTCGATGATCCGGGCCATCGTCCGGACCGCCTCCAGCGGGTACTTCCCGACGCTGGTCTCGCCCGAGAGCATGATGGCGTCGGCCCCGTCGAGCACCGCGTTGGCGCAGTCGGAGGCCTCGGCCCGGGTCGGGCGCGGCAGGCTGATCATCGAGTCCAGCACCTGGGTCGCGACGATCACCGGCTTGGCCGCCCGGCGGGCCAGCTCGACCGCCCGCTTCTGCACCATCGGGACCTGCTCCAGCGGCAGCTCCACCCCGAGGTCACCGCGGGCCACCATGATCCCGTCGAAGGCACGCACGATCTCATCGAGGTTGTCGACCGCCTGCGGCTTCTCGATCTTGGCGATGACCGGGACCCGGATGCCCTCCTCCTTCATGATCGCCCGAACGTCCTCGACGTCCGCGGCGTTGCGCACGAAGGACAGCGCGACCATGTCGACCCCGAGGTGCAGCGCCCAGCGCAGGTCCTCCTCGTCCTTGTCGGACATGGCGGGCACGCTGACCGCCACACCCGGCAGGTTGAGACCCTTGTGGTTGGAGACCTCCCCGCCGACCTCGACCCGGGTGACCACCTCGCGGTCGCCGACCTTGGTGACGCGCAGCGCCACCTTGCCGTCGTCGACGAGGATCATGTGCCCTTCCTTGACGTCCGCGGGCAGCCCCTTGTACGTCGTGGAGCAGAGCGACGCGTCCCCGGCCACGTCGTCCACCGTGATGGTGAACATGTCGCCCTCGGACAGGTGGACCGGGCCGGCGGCGAAGGTTCCGAGCCGGATCTTCGGCCCCTGCAGGTCGGCCAGCACGCCCACGGCGCGGCCCAGGTCCTCACCGGCGGCGCGCACCTCGTCGTACCGCCCCTGGTGCTCCGCGTACGACCCGTGGCTCAGGTTGAGCCGGGCGACATCCATTCCGGCCGCGACCAGCTCGCGCATCCGGCCGGAGACGGCAGGACCCAACGTGCAGACGATCTTGGCTCTTCGCATGACGAGACTGGCCCTTCGATAACGTTGTCAGCCGGCCCCGGCGGGACCGTGTCCGCAGCGGTGAGGCGCGGTGATCTGACCTAGGTCACACCACCAGGGGGCGCGCCGTCGGGGCGACGGGCGCCGGTAGCACGGTACTCCCGGTCAGCCAGCGGTCTACGGCGGCTGCGCAGGAACGGCCCTCCGCGATGGCCCACACGATGAGCGACTGGCCCCGGCCGCAGTCGCCCGCGACGAACACCCCCGGGACCGACGAGGTGTAGTCCCCGTCGCGGACGATGTTTCCGCGGGCGTCCAACTCGATGCCGAGCTGTTCCAGCAGGGCACCCCGCTGCGGGCCGACGAAGCCCATCGCCAGCAGCACGAGCTGGGCCGGGATCTCCCGCTGCGAACCCTCGACCGGCGTGAACCGACCGTCGACCAGTTCCACCTCCACCAGTCGCAGCGCGCGCACCCGGCCCTCGTCGTCGCCGAGGAAGGCCTGCGTGCTCACGGCGTAGACCCGCTCGCCGCCCTCCTCATGCGCACTGGAGACGCGGTAGACCATCGGATACGTCGGCCACGGCTGACCGTTCGGACGCTCCTGCGGCGGCTGGGGCATGATCTCCAGCTGGGTCACCGAACGGGCACCCTGGCGCAGCGCCGTTCCCAGGCAGTCCGCGCCGGTGTCGCCGCCGCCGATGACGACGACGTCCTTGCCCTCGGCGGTCACCTGGTTCTCGACCGTCTCCCCCAGCGCCACCCGATTTGCCGGCGGGAGGTACTGCATCGCCTGCAGGACCCCGCCCAGCTCGCGGCCGGGGACGTCGAGGTCGCGCCACGCGGTCGCCCCGACCGCGAGCACGAGCGCGTCGTAGCGGTCACGCAACTGCCGGCCGGTGACGTCGACCCCGATCTCGACGCCGGGCCGGAACCGGGTGCCCTCCGCCTCCATCTGGGCCAGCCGCCGGTCCAGATGGCGCTTCTCCATCTTGAACTCGGGGATGCCGTAGCGGAGCAGGCCACCGATCCGGTCGGCACGCTCGTACACCGCGACCGTGTGCCCGGCCCGGGTGAGCTGCTGCGCGGCAGCCAGGCCGGCCGGGCCGGACCCGATCACGGCGACGGTCTTGCCGCTCAGCCGCTCGGGCGGCTTGGGGGGCACCCAGCCGTTCTCGAACGCCTGGTCGATGATCGTGACCTCGGTCTGCTTGATGGTCACTGCCGGCTGGTTGATGCCCAGCACGCAGGCGCTCTCGCAGGGAGCAGGGCACAGCCGGCCGGTGAACTCCGGGAAGTTGTTCGTGGCATGCAGCCGCTCGACGGCCTCCCGCCAGTCACCGCGCCAGGCCAGATCGTTCCACTCCGGGATCAGGTTCCCCAGAGGACAACCGTTGTGGCAGAAGGGAATCCCGCAGTCCATGCACCGCCCGGCCTGCCGGCGCAGCACCTCCGCATCGGTGGGCTCGTAGACCTCCTGCCAGTCCTGGAGACGCACCGGCACGGGTCGCCGGGCGGGCAGCTGCCGCTCCCGGACCTTGAGGAAGCCCTTCGGGTCAGCCACGTGCCGCCTCCATGATCCGCGCCCAGACGACGTCGCCGTCGGGGTCCAGTCCCTCGGTCTCGGCCTGCCGCCGCACGGCGACCACCCGCGCGTAGTCACGAGGCATCACCTTGGTGAACCGAGGGGCCGAGTCCTCCCAGTCCTCCAGCAGCCGACGGGCCACCACCGAGCCGGTCTCGTCCAGATGACGCTGCACCAGGCTGCGCACCAGCTCCAGATCCTCCGGGTCAGGTTCCAGCAGCTCGACCAGCTCGGAGTTCACCCGGATCGGCCGCAGGTCCAGCACATAGGCGGTCCCGCCGGACATGCCGGCCGCGAAGTTCCGCCCGGTCCGGCCCAGGACGACGACGGTGCCGCCGGTCATGTACTCGCAGCCGTGGTCGCCCACACCCTCGACGACCGCCGTCGCGCCGGAGTTGCGGACGCAGAACCGTTCCCCGACGTGACCGCGCAGGAAGATCTCCCCGCTGGTGGCGCCGTAACCGACCACATTGCCCGCGATGATGTTCTGCTCCGCGGCGAACCCGGCCGACCGGTCCGGCCGGACCACGACCCGCCCCCCGGACAGACCCTTGGCGACGTAGTCGTTGGCGTCACCGAACAGCCGTAAGGTGACCCCGCGCGGCAGGAACGCCCCGAAGGACTGTCCGGCGCTACCGGTCAGGGTGATGTCGACGGTGTCGTCCGGCAGGCCCTGCTCACCCCACCGCTTGGTCAGCTCGTGGCCGAGCATGGTGCCGACGGTCCGGTTGACGTTGCGCACCGGCAGTTCGATCTTCGCCGGGGTGCCGTGTTCCAGGGCGTCGGCGGCCAGTTCCAGCAGGGTGTGGTCCAGTGCCTTCTCCAGGCCGTGGTCCTGGAGCGTGGTGCAGCGCAGCAAGCTCCCGTCGCTGACGTGGTCGGTCGACAGCAGCCGGGTGATGTCCAGGCCCTGTGCCTTCCAGTGCTCGACGGCCTCGCGGGTGTCGAGCACTTCCGCGTGCCCGATCGCCTCGTCCAGGCTGCGGAAACCGAGCTGGGCCAGGTACTCCCGGACCTCCTGCGCGATGAACTCGAAGAAGGTCACGACGAACTCGGGCCGGCCGGAGAACCGCTCGCGCAGCTCGGGGTTCTGCGTGGCCACCCCCACCGGGCAGGTGTCGAGGTGGCAGACCCGCATCATCACGCAGCCGGACACCACCAGCGGTGCGGTGGCGAAGCCGAACTCCTCAGCGCCGAGCAAGGCCGCCACCACGACATCCCGGCCGGTCTTCAGCTGGCCGTCGGTCTGCACGACGATCCGGTCCCGCAACCCGTTGAGCACCAACGTCTGCTGGGTCTCGGCCAGGCCGAGCTCCCAGGGCGCACCGGCGTGCTTGAGCGAGGTCAGCGGGCTGGCCCCCGTGCCGCCGTCGTGCCCGGAGATCAGCACGACATCGGCATGCGCCTTGCTCACCCCGGCCGCGACCGTGCCGACCCCGACCTCGGCCACCAGCTTGACGTGGATCCGCGCCGCCGGGTTGGCGTTCTTGAGGTCGTGGATGAGCTGGGCGAGGTCCTCGATCGAGTAGATGTCGTGGTGCGGCGGCGGGGAGATCAGGCCGACGCCCGGCGTCGAGTGCCGGGTCCGGGCCACCCAGGGGTACACCTTGTGGGCGGGCAGCTGTCCGCCCTCCCCCGGCTTGGCCCCCTGCGCCATCTTGATCTGGATGTCGTCGGCGTGGGTCAGGTACAGGCTGGTCACCCCGAACCGGCCGGAGGCGACCTGCTTGATCGCACTGCGCCGCTGCGGGTCCAGCAGCCGCTCGGGGTCCTCCCCGCCCTCGCCGGTGTTCGACTTGGCGCCGAGCATGTTCATCGCGATCGCCAGCGTCTCGTGCGCCTCACGCGAGATGGAGCCGTACGACATCGCCCCGGTCGAGAACCGCTTGACGATGGACTCCACCGGCTCGACCTCGTCGATCGGCACCGGCGGCCGCGCGCCGTCCCGGAACCGGAACAGGCCGCGCAGGGTCATCAGCCGGGCGGACTGGTCGTCGACCAGCCGGGTGTACTCGCGGAACACGTCGAACCGCTGGTTGCGGGTGGCGTGCTGGAGCCGGAACACGGTGTCCGGGTCGAACAGGTGGGGCTCACCCTCCCGGCGCCACTGGTACTCCCCGCCGACCGCCAGCCGCCGGTGCGGATCGCGGATCCCGTCGACCGGGTAGGCCCGGGCGTGCCGGCGGGCCACCTCCTCGGCGATGACGTCGAGCCCGACCCCACCCAGCTGCGAGGTGGTGCCGGTGAAGTACCGGTCGACAGTGTCCTGGCTGAGGCCGATCGCCTCGAAGACCTGGGCGCCACGGTAGGACGCCACCGTGGAGATGCCCATCTTGCTCATCACCTTCAGGACGCCCTTGCCGAGCGCCTTGAGCAGGTGGGCGATCGCCTTCTCGGGGGTCAGGTCGGTGATCACCCCGCGCCGGACCAGGTCCTCCACGCTCTCCATGGCCAGGTACGGGTTGACCGCGGCCGCCCCGTACCCGATCAGCAGCGCGACATGGTGCACCTCGCGCACGTCGCCGGCTTCGACCAGCAGCCCGACCTGGGTCCGGGTCTTCTCCCGGATCAGGTGGTGGTGGACCGCGCTGGTGAGCAGCAGGGAGGGGATCGGCGCCAGGTCCGCCGTGGAGTCCCGGTCGGACAGCACCACGAACCGGGCACCACCGGCGATGGCCCGGGACACCTCGGCGCAGATCTCGTCCAGCCGGGTCCGCAGCGCCTCGCCGCCACCGTCGACCCGGTACAGGCCCTTCACCGTCACGGTGGCGTAGCCCGGCAGATCCCCGTCGGCGTTGATGTGCACGATCCGGGCCAGCTCGTCGTTGTCCATGACCGGGAACGGCAGGACCAGTTGCCGGCAGTGCGCCGGGGTGGCGGTGAGCAGGTTGCCCTCGGGGCCGATCGAGGTGCCCAGAGCGGTGACCAGTTCCTCGCGGATCGCATCCAGCGGAGGGTTGGTGACCTGCGCGAACAGCTGGGTGAAGTAGTCGAACAGCAGCCGGGGGCGGCTGGACAGCACGGCGATCGGCGAGTCGGTGCCCATCGAGCCGATCGGTTCGGCGGCGGCGCGGGCCATCGGCGCGAGGATGATCCGCAGCTCCTCCTCGGTGTACCCGAAGGTCTGCTGCCGGCGGGTGACCGAGGCATGGGTGTGCACGACGTGCTCGCGCTCGGGCAGGTCGGGCAGGAAGATCCGCCCGGCGTGCAGCCACTCGTCGTACGGGTGGTGGCCGGCCAGCTCGGACTTGATCTCCTCGTCGTCGACGATCCGGCCCTGCTCGGTGTCGACCAGGAACATCCGGCCCGGCTGCAGCCGGCCCTTGCGGACCACCTTGGACGGCTCGACGTCCAGCACGCCGACCTCGCTGGCCAGCACGACCAGCCCGTCGTCGGTGACCCAGTACCGGGAGGGGCGCAGACCGTTGCGGTCCAGCACCGCGCCGATCAGCGTGCCGTCGGTGAAGGTGATCGAGGCGGGGCCGTCCCACGGCTCCATGAACATCGAGTGGAACTCGTAGAAGGCGCGGCGGGCGGCGTCCATCTCGGCGTGGTTCTCCCACGCCTCGGGGATCATCATCAGCACCGCATGCGGCAGGGACCGGCCGCCCATGTGCAGCAGCTCCAGCACCTCGTCGAAGGAGGCGGAGTCGCTGGCGTCCGGGGTGCAGATCGGGAACAGCCGCTTCAGGTCCCCGGGGATGACGTCGCTGCGCAGCTGGCTCTCCCGCGCCTGCATCCAGTTCCGGTTCCCCTTGACGGTGTTGATCTCGCCGTTGTGCGCGATCAGCCGGAACGGGTGGGCCAGCGGCCAGGACGGGAAGGTGTTGGTGGAGAACCGCGAGTGCACGATCGCCAGCTCGGTGGTGTACCGCCGGTCCGACAGGTCCGGGAAGAACGGCTCGAGCTGCCCGGTGGTGAGCATGCCCTTGTAGACCATGGTCCGGGCCGACAGCGACGGGAAGTACACCCCCGCCTCCCGCTCGGCCCGCTTGCGCAGGCAGAAGGCCATCCGTTCCAGCGCCATCCCGACCACCCGGCCGCGCGCCGAGGCCACGAACAACTGCCGGAACCGCGGCTGCACCGAATGTGCGGTGGCGCCGACCAGTCCGGGTGTCGTCGGCACGTCGCGCCAGCCCAGGACGGACAGACCCTCCTCGGCGGCGAGCCGCTCCAGGTGGGCCACGGCTGTGGCGTCCTGCTCGTCGTCGTCGGGCAGGAACGCCATCCCAGCGGCGTAGGACCCCTTGGGCGGCAGCGGGAAGTCCACGACCTCACGCAGGAAGCCGTCCGGGACCTGGGTGAGGATGCCCGCACCGTCACCGCTGTCGACCTCCGCGCCGACGGCACCCCGGTGGTCCAGGTTGCGCAGGGCGGTCAGCGCCAGGTCGACGATGTCGTGGCCCGGCTCGCCCCGCAGCGTCGCGACGAACGCGACGCCGCAGGCGTCATGCTCGTTGGCGGGGTCGTAGAGACCGCGGGGGCCCGGCTGGGCGGAGAACCGCCGGAAGGGGGAAAGCATGCGGCCCACCTCGTCGTCGTGTCGTCATTCGGCTCGATGACTGCTGCTGCACCGGGAAACCCGCGCGGTGACGGCGACGACGTCGTGGCGGCTGCTCGACCTCGACGCGCATCGCGCGCCCCCGGTCGGCACGACAGGCGAGGAGGCCGGGAAGGCGTCTCGCATGCGGCCGGCGGTGCGACCTGAGGGGGACGTCGATGGCCCTCGTCAGTGTGTGCTGTCACTGTATCGGGTGAAGACCCATGTTCGTAACATGGGATTCACTGTCCGGATACCGAGACGATTGACAGTGGGAAATGTCGCGAATGATCGCCTAGTGGTGGTCTGCCGCGGCCGGGTCAGCCGCCTGCGGGCCAGGAGGGTCGCCGCCGGAGGTGTCGCCGTCGTCGTCCGCCGTCTGCGGCCCATCCTGCCGGACCACCCCGTCGCCGCCGGCATCCGCACCGTCTCCGGCGGCGTCGGGCGTGTCGGCGCCGCCGGCTCCGCCGTCCCGGTGCACCACGGTCTCCCGGCCGGGATGACGGCGCGCCGAGACGACGAGATATGCCACGGCGCCGGCGAAGACCAGCACGCTGGTGAAGAGGTTGATCCGCAGGCCGAGAAGGTGCGTGGCGGGATCGGTCCGCATCGCCTCGATCCAGAACCGGCCCGCGGTGTAGAGCGCCACGTAGGCGGCGAACACCCGCCCGTGCCCCATCCGGTAGCGGCGGTCCAGCCAGATCAGCACCCCGGCCGTCCCGAGGTCCCACAGCGACTCGTAGAGGAACGTCGGCTGGAAGATGCCCTTGACCAGCGGCTGCCCGTCGGGTCCGAGCTGCGCATGACCCGCCAGGAGGTCGTACTCGTAGACCCGCAGGCCCCACGGCTGGGTGGTCGGCCCGCCGTGGAGCTCGTTGTTGAACCAGTTGCCCCAGCGCCCCATCGCCTGGGCGAGCACGATCCCCGGCGCGAGGGCGTCGGCCAGTGGAGGCAGCAGGATGCCGGCACGCCGGGCCCCGATCCAGGCGCCGACCCCGCCGAGCGCGACCGCCCCCCAGATCCCGAGACCGCCGTGCCAGATGTACAGCATCTCCAGAGGGTTGCCGCCGGGCCCGTAGTACCGCCCCCAGCCGCTGGTGATGATGTCGTAGAGCCGGCCGCCGATGATCCCGAACGGGACCGCCCACACGGCGATGTCCAGCACCGCACCCGGCCGCCCGCCACGCGCCCGCCAGCGCCGGTCCCCCAGCCAGACCGCCACGACGATCCCCGCGATGATGCACAGCGCATAGGCGCGGATCGGCAGCGGCCCGAGGTGCCAGACCCCCTGGGTCGGGCTCGGGATGACCGCCCGGATCACGCCGGGACGCCCTCGCGGACCCCGGCGGCCAGCTCGGCGGCCAGCGCCTTGACGGCAGCCACCCCGGCTGCCGGGCTGTCACCCGACGCCAGTGCCCGGACGAACGCCGAGCCGACGATCACCCCGTCGGCGAAGCCCGCGACCTCGGCCGCCTGGGCCGGGGTGGACACCCCGAGGCCGACACAGACCGGCAGGTCGGTGACCGCACGGGTGCGCTCGACCAGGGTCCGCGCCCCGGTGCCCACGCTGTCCCGGGTTCCGGTGACGCCCATGGTCGAGGCCGCGTAGACGAAGCCCCGGCAGGCCCGGGTGGTGCTGGCCAGGCGGGCGTCGGTGGAGCTCGGGGCGACCAGGAACACCCGGTCCAGGTCGTGCCGGGCGGCCGCCTCCAGCCACTCCTGCGCCTCGTCGGGGATCAGGTCAGGGGTGATCAGGCCACGGCCGGCGGCGGCGGCCAGGTCTCCCGCGAACCGCTCCACGCCGTACCGGTCGACGAGGTTCCAGTAGGTCATCACCAGGGCGGGCGCACCGGCCTGGGCCACGCCGCGGGTGGCGGCGAAGACGTCCCGGGTCCGGGTGCCACCGCGCAGCGCCACCTCGACGGCGTGCTGGATCACCGGGCCGTCCATCAGCGGGTCGGAGTAGGGCACGCCGACCTCGACGATGTCCACCCCGCCCTCGACCATGGCCTGCATGGCGGCCACGGAGGTCGGCACGTCCGGGAACCCGACCGGCAGGTACCCGACCAGCGCGGCCCGCCTCTCGCTGCGGGCGGCCGCCAGCACGTCCGCGACGCCGCGGACCCTCGTGCCGTCCGAGCCCGCCGCGCCCGTCGCCCCGGTCACCCTCGCTCCTCGCCGTCGCCCGTCCCGGCCGTGCCGGGTGCCTTGCCGCCCGCACCCTCCAGGTCGATGCCGAACCACCGTGCGGCGGTGTCGACGTCCTTGTCTCCCCGGCCGGAGAGGTTCACCAGGATCACCCCGTCCGGACCGAGTTCCCGCCCGACCCGGATCGCCCCGGCGAGGGCGTGCGCGCTCTCGATCGCGGGAATGATCCCCTCGGTCCGGCACAGCAGCCCGAAGGCCTCCATCGCCTCGGCGTCCGTGACCGGCTCGTACCGGGCCCGCCCGGTCTCGTGCAGCCAGGCGTGCTCCGGGCCGACTCCGGGGTAGTCCAGGCCCGCCGAGATCGAGTGGCTCTCGATGGTCTGGCCGTCCTCGTCCTGGAGGATGAACGTCCGGCTGCCGTGCAGCACCCCGGTGTCCCCGCCGGTGATCGAGGCGGCGTGCCGCCCGGTGTCAACCCCTTCACCGCCCGCCTCCAGGCCGAGCAGGGCGACCCCGTCGTCCTCCAGGAAGGCGTGGAAGATGCCGATCGCGTTGGAGCCGCCGCCCACGCAGGCACAGACCACGTCCGGAAGCCGGCCGACCAGTTCGAGGACCTGGCGACGGGCCTCGTCCCCGATCACCTGGTGGAAGTTGCGCACCATGGTCGGGAACGGGTGCGGCCCGGCCACCGTGCCGATCAGGTAGTGGGTGGTCTCCACATTCGTCACCCAGTCGCGCATCGCCTCGTTCATGGCGTCCTTGAGGGTGCGCGACCCCGCGGTCACCGGGATCACCTCGGCGCCGAGCAGCCGCATCCGGGCCACGTTGAGCGCCTGGCGCCGGGTGTCCTCCTCGCCCATGTAGACCACGCACTCCAGGCCCATCAGGGCGGCTGCGGTGGCCGTGGCGACCCCGTGCTGGCCGGCGCCGGTCTCGGCGATGACCCGCTTCTTGCCCATCCGGACTGTCAGCAGGGCCTGACCCAGCACGTTGTTGATCTTGTGTGAACCGGTGTGGTTGAGGTCCTCGCGCTTGAGCAGCACCCGGGCACCGCCGGCGTGCCGGGCGAACCGCGGCACCTCGGTGAGGATGCTCGGCCGGCCGGTGTAGGTGCGGTGCAGTTCGGCGAGTTGGGCCTGGAACGCCGGGTCCGCCGCCGCGGCGGTGTACGCCGCGTCGAGTTCGTCCAGCGCGGCGATCAGCGCCTCCGGCACGAACCGCCCGCCGAACCGGCCGAAGTACGGGCCCACCTGGTCCGCCAGCCGCCGCACCGCGGCCTCTCCCGCGGTCACGGGCGCATCGCCCGGACGGCGGGATGGGCGCCGGCGGCGACCAGATCGGCCACCGCGGCCCGAGGGTTCTTCCCGGTCACCAGCGTCTCCCCTACCAGGACGGCGTCGGCCCCTGACCGCGCGAAGTCCAGCACGTCATGCGGACCACGGACCCCGGACTCGGCGACCCGCAGGATCCCGGCGGGGATGTGCGGGGCCACCCGGCCGAACACGCCGCGGTCGACCTCGAGGGTCTTCAGGTTGCGGCAGTTCACCCCGATGATCCGCGCCCCGGCGTCGACCGCCCGGGCCAGTTCCTCAGTGTCGTGCACCTCGACCAGGGCCGCCATTCCCAGCGAGTGCACCCGCTCGACCAGGCTGACCAGGGCCGGTTGCTCGAGCGCCGCGACGATGAGCAGGACCATGTCCGCCCCGTGCGCGCGGGCCTCCCAGACCTGATAGCTGGTGACGATGAAGTCCTTGCGCAGCACCGGGATGTCGACGGTGCTGCGGACCGAGGCGAGATCGGCCAGGCTGCCGCTGAACCGGCGACCCTCGGTGAGGACGCTGATCACGCTCGCGCCCCCGGCCTCGTAGTCCCGGGCCAGGGCGGCGGGATCGGCGATCGCGGCCAGGGCGCCCTTGCTCGGGCTGGACCGCTTCACCTCCGCGATCACCTTGACGGCGGCCTCGTCGCGGAGAACGGCCTCCGCGGGCAGGGCCGACGGGCGGGCGGCCGCCTGAGCCTGGAGTTGCTCCAGGCTGACAGCGGCCTGACGTGTGACGAGGTCCTCCCGGACGCCCGCGAGGATGTCGTCCAGGACGGTCACAGCAGCCCCCTGTGTCGCCGACGGTCGGAACTCCTCGATGGTACCGAGCGTTCGGGGCAGCCCCGACCACGGGGTGTCGCCGGTACCACATTCGGCGCAGAGATGATTACGGGGCAAGCCAGGCGAAACCAGGCAGATTGCGCAGTACCCAGAAGGCGACGACGACCCCCAGAAGGGTCCAGATCACCCACGGTGGTGCGAGATCCCGCCGGGGCGCACCGGTGATGCCGCGGCGCAGCCAACTGATCCAGGTGAGCACCAGATACGGCAGGAAGGCGACGGTCAGCGGGTTACGGTCCACCGCCTGCAGCAGGTCGCCGTGCACGACCGCGTGGATGGCCCGCAGGGAGCCGCAGCCCGGGCAGTAGTAGCCGGTCAGGTACAGGAAGGGGCAGGTCGGGTAGTGCCCCGGCTGGTTCGGGTCGACCGCGCCCACGTAGGCCGCGGTACACACGGCCGCCGCTGCCACCGCCAGGGGGGCCAGGACACGTCCGGCCGGGGACCCCGCGAACGGGATCCCCGGCCGGACGTCACCGTGTCGGACGTCGTTGTGCAGGTGCACGGACCTCAGTCCTAGTAGTTGCTGGTGTTGCCGCTCTTCACGGCCGCCACGACCACGACGATGTAGAAGATCAGGAGCAGGGTGCCGCCCACGGCGCCGATGATGGTCGACCACATAGCGAACTGCTTCGCCTTCCGGGAGGAGTCCTGCGCACCGCCGAAGTCCCCGGCGGTCCACTTCCCGTTGACCTGGGCGGCGAAGACGATCGAGACCACACCCAGCGGCAGGCAGCAGAAGATCGTCGACAGGATCGCCCACACCAGGTAGTTCTGCGGCGGCGGACCCATCATCGGCGGCTGCCCGGGGGGCATCGCACCGTAGGGCGGCGGCGGGGGTGGCGGCGGCGTGGCGCCGAAGGACATCGTGACTCCTCCCGAGCTCGGGGCGGTGGATCCGTCCCACTCGTCCGCAGAGGCTAGCCGTGCCGGACCTCGCGCGGGCGGCACTTGCCCAGCGTTTTCCCAGACACTCCGGCCCTCACCGCCACCCGCCCGCGCAGCGCAGGACAGCCTTGACGATCAGTGACCAGGCTTGCCCGAAATGCCGTATCCCGCCGTCTGGAGGACCTTGCCGAGTACGGCGCCGACGAGGACGATCACACCACCCACGATGCCCATCGGCAGCGAGGGAACGACGACGGCCACCGACGCGATCAGTGCGCCGATCATCATGACGGTGACGGTCGCCCACGCTGCCACGCTGTTGCCGTGGTGGTCGTGGACCTCATTGACGTGCTGATCGGTCTGAACCATCGTCCCTTTACCTCCTGTGACGGCCATTGTGCCAGCCGCTGAGCCAGCCGCGGGTCACCCTATGGGCAGATCAACTCCGGGCGACAGTGTCGACAGGCCCGAATGGTCACGCTGTGATGCGCTCAACTCTCCGTGGGGTCGTCGCCCCGGCTCAGCGCCTCCCAGGTGTCCAGGTCACGGTCCCGTCGGGCGGCCGCCGCACGGGCCTGTCCGGGTGGCTGCCGCCCGTCCCCGGCACCACCGCCGGCCCCCGGTTCGAACCGCCGCCCGCCGCTCGCCCAGGACCCGGACCGCAGCAGCGCGACCAGGCCGGCGAGCCCGGTCAGCACTCCCCCGGCGATCGCCGCCCAGGGCCAACCGGTGACGGCCACCGCGCCGCCGGCCACCGGTCCGGACTGGCCGGTGGCGGTCACCACGAACGGAGCCAGTGCCGCGGCCGGATCCGCGAGCACGGCCGCCACGAGACCGGCCGTCCCCAGCCCCGCGAGGACCACCAGGGCGGCGACCACGCGGCGGGCGAGCGGTCCGGTGATCGCCAGCGCGATCGCCCC
>DASTGO010000406.1:0-9484 GCA_035719045.1 Kineosporiaceae bacterium
CTGATCCGCGGCACCCGGGCTCGGCATACTGACCAAAGTCACGACCGTCAGAAGACGATCATGGCCGGTGGGTCCCAAGTCCCGAACGGCCCCCTGGTGAGGGCTGTCAAGTACTCGCCCGGTGCGGTCGACTCTGAGAACGTTGGGTTTCGCGCGGGCTCACCCGGACCTATCCTGGTCGTCTACGCACTGTGCACCTGGAGGAGGTCGACGTGCCGCTCTCCGAGAATGAGCAGCGCCTGCTCGAACAGATGGAGCGCGCGCTGTACGCCGAGGACCCCAAGTTCGCCTCGGCCATGCGCGGTGCAGCCCGGCGCTCAGGCACCGGCCGTCGTCTGCTCATCGGGGCCGTAGGCATCATCGCCGGCCTCATCCTGCTCGTCGTCGGTGTCGCCCAGCAGATGGTCGTGCTGGGCGTCCTCGGTTTCGTGTTCATGCTCGCCGGCACGGCCTACGCCGTCTCCGCCCAGCGTCGGCACGGCCCCACCGGTGTCGTCGGCGCCTCCGGCAAGGTCCGCCCCGCCGCCGGCGCAGCTCGTCGCCGTCGCGGCTCCTTCATGCAGCGTCTCGAAGAGCGGTGGGACCGCCGGCGCGACCAGCGTTGATCCCCGCCTGACCTCCGGCCCACAGCACGCCCCGGTCCGCCCGCCCTCGCGGGGGAGCCGGGGCGCACTGCTGTTCGAGCACGGCCGCCCGGTTCGAGCACGGCCGCCCGGCCGCCGATCAGATCAGGCCGATCATCCGCCCGTCTCCGGGGATCAGGGCGTCCCGATCACCCGCGCCCTGGGTCACTCCTCCGGGCGGGATCCCGCGTCGACCGAGGTGCGCCACCGCGAGCCCAGCGAGGAGGCCCGGACGGTGGCCCGGTTCGCTGCCGCGTCTGCGCGGCGGGCCACCCCGGCCAGTGCCGCGACACCGGACGGGGGAAACAGCAGGGCACGCCGCCTCGTACCGGCCGGGACGGTCGGGGCCACCGCGCCCGCCACGGTCCGGACGTCCGCCCGCAGCTCGCCGACCGTGCGCACCGGACTGCCCGGAGGGGCGTAGCGGGCACTTTCCACATCGGCGACCAACCGGGTCAGCGCCTCCCGCTCCGCCGGGCCCAGGTCTCGCTCGCCGACGAGGTGGACCTGCAGGGCGCGGGGGGTCCAGGACGCCGCCCAGCCCACCCCGAGATCCTGCAGGGACGTCGCGAGCTCGTCCCAGGCGGCCTCCGCGCGCTCCACCGGCGTGGTCGCCCGGGCCCAGCGCCGACGGCGGGTCGCCGTCGACGCCAGCCACGGCAGCGCCAGGACGAACAGCACCAGGGCGATCACGCCGAGCAGACGCCACGGGAGCGAGCGCAGCCAGGTCAGGGGTCCGCTGCTGGTCCGGTTCGCGGTGCCGGCGGTGTCCGTCCGGTCCGGACGCGCCTTCGCCGACGGCTGGGCGGACGGTCCCGCGGAGGCGCTGGTGCTCGGGGCCGGAACGTTCGGGGTCGTCGTCTGCGGCAGGGTCCAGGCCGGGGCCGCCCCGCTGCGGGTGGCCGGTGTCGGCTCGAACCGGACCCAGCCCACCCCGTCGAAGTACAGTTCGGGCCAGGCATGCGCATCCCGCAGGCTGATCGCGTAGGTGTGCGCGTCGATCGCGCTCCCGGGCAGGAACCCGACCGCCACCCGTGACGGGATGCCCAGGGTCCGCGCCATCACCGCCATCGCTGACGCGAACTGCACGCAGTAACCCTGCCGGTGGGTGAGGAAGTCGGCGACCGCGTCCTGGCCGCTGTCGCCGCGGCCGTTGCCGGGCAGGTTCTCGTTGTAGGTGAACCCACCGCCGCTGCGGAACCAGGTCTGCAGCCGGACCGCCTGCTCATAGGCCGTGCCACCGCCCGCCACGGTCCTGGCCTGCTGGGCGATCGAGTCCGGCAGGCCCTTCGGCAGCGCGGTGAACCTGGTGGCCACCGCCGCCGGGGGCCTGCCCGCCGCGGACAGCTGCTGTGAGGTGGGGTCCACGACGAGGTACCGCGCGGTGTAGGTGATGTTCTGCGTGGTGACGCCCTCGCCGACGACGTTGAGCGTGCCGGCGTCCCACAGCCACCGGCCGGAGATGTCCACCTGCGTCGTGGGGTACGGCAGCGGGAGATAGGTCTGGGCCAGCGCACCGATCGAGATCCTGCTGCTGTGCGCGGTGGTCCGCACCGCGGGCCCGAGCCCGGGGGCGGTGGGCAGGCCGGACGTCACCAGCTGGCTGCGTGCCAGGGAGCCGGTGGTCGGCTGCCAGATCGCCCCGGTGAACTGGTCGTCGGTGACGATCCTCAGCGGCTGCGGGGCAGGTGCGTCGGAGGTGTAGCGGATGACCACCTGCTCGCTGCGGGAGCCGAGGTCGGCCCGCAGGTTGAGGATCGGGTTGACCACGCTGATGGTGGTGCCCGAGCCGGGACCGGACCCGGTGCCGGGACCGGGACCGATCAGCCGCTGACCGAGCCCGGGGACGACGGCGGGCACGGCCAGGGCGGCGACCAGACAGGCGGCCGCGACCCGGCGCGCCCCGCTCAGCGGCCCACCGAGCCCACCGGCCTCCTGGCCCGACCCGGACAGCACCCGCCCCCAGCTGCGGATCCGGTCTCCGGCGTCGGCGCCGACCAGGACCAGGTAACCGGCGGCCGAGAGCAGGAAGTACACCCAGGGCAGCCCCCCGGGCAGCACCGCCGCCGGGACGCAGTACACGGCGAGCAGCGGCAACCCGGCCACCGCCGGACGGCGCAGGGTCACCGCGATCAGGTCCACCAGCAGCCCGACCAGGCCGACCCCGCTGCAGACCAGGAGCAGCAGGCCCCGGGTCGCCTCGACCGGGGGCCGTTCATGCCGGGTGACATCCAGCCCGTCGGCGAGCAGCTGCTGCAGGCCCTGGACGGCGGGCGGTCCGGGCAGGACCCCCCACAGGGCGGTGTCGCGGGCGAACAGCGCCGTGAGCGTGATCGTGAACATGGCCAACTGTGCGGCGATGACGATCACCGGCTGCCGGGTGACCTGGCGCATGCTCGCGCCGACCCCGGTGCACAGTGCGACCACGACGACGGTGGCGGCGAACCAGCCCAGCCCCTGGACCAGGGGGGCCAGCGTGAACCCCGTCAGCATGGTCGCCGCGAAGGATGCCAGCGTCACCCGGGCCTGGGTCGCCGCGGTCATCAGCGCCTCCCCGTACCGTCGCCGAGCCCGTTGCCGCCGCTGAGCCCGTTGCCGCCGCTGAGCCCGTTGCCGCCGCTGAGCCCGTTGCCGCCGCCGGGGTTCCCGGCGGGCACCCAGTTTCCGGTGAACCCGCCGCCCTGGCCGGACACCAGGGGCGGCGGGGGAGCACCGCCCGCCGAGGTGGGGCTGGCCAGCGGGATCGGTCCGGTGCCGGTCCGCAACGGCCGGGCCTGGGGTGCGGGAGCCCGTCCGGTGCCGGCGACCCGTTGCCAGACCTGCGTGATGTTCTCCTCCGGGCCGGCGTCGGTGACCAGCCACCCGCCCGAGCGCAGCACCGCGGCGGCGTGCTCCCGGCGGTCGTCGAGGTCGGCGGCGACCTGCGTCGGCAGCACCGACCAGGCGGTGGTCCGCAGCAGTACGGCGATCCCCCGCGCACCTTGCCGGCCGAGCCTGGCCAGCGCGGTGGCCTCCCCGTCGTCGATCTCCCCGAGGATCGCGACGATCAGCCCGTCCCCGCCTCCGCGGGCCAGCACGCCCAGCGCTCCCGGCAGGGTTTCGGGCCCGTCGGCCTCGACCACGGCGAGTTCGTCGAGCAACTGCCCGGCGCTGTCCCCCGAGTACGGGCCGGTCCAGGTCGAGGGGTGTTCGTCGAGCACCAGGCGGACGCCGAACCGCTGCCCGGCCAGGTGTACCCCGACCGAGGCCGCGGCGATCACCGCCCATTCGAAGGACGAGCCGGGTCCCTCGCCGCGGTGGCCGTCCCGGCGGGCATCGAGCACGACGGTGGCGCGCAACTGCCGGGCCTGCTCGTCCCGGCGGACCATGAGTTCGCCGCGCCGTGCCGTGGACCGCCAGTGCACCCGGCGCAGGTCGTCGCCCTGGCGGTACTCCCGGGTGGCCACGTCGTCCTCGCCGCTGGCGGCGGCGCTGCGGGCCAGCGACTCCCCGGTGCCCACCCACATCCCGCCCGCCTGGACCTGCGACAGCGGGAAGATCGGCGGCACCACGACCAGCGGGTCGGTCGCCGTGAACGAGCGGGTGACCTCGCACATCCCGAACGGGTCCGCCAGGCGCAGCCGCAGCGGGCCGATCAGGTACCGGCCCCGCAGTTGTGACCGCAGGGAGTAGGTGACCGCGGCCCGCCGCCCCCCGGCCAGCCGGGCCAGCACGAACCGCGGCGACGGCCCCAGGGAGTACGGCACCCGGTCCTCCGCCAGCAGCACCCGGGTGGGCAGCCGGGTGAGGTTCTCCAGTTCCAGGCGGACCCGGGTGGTGGAACCGGCCACCACCCGCTGCGGGGTGATGGTACGGACCAGGGACAGCCGGTAGCGGGCCCGGCCGAGCACGATGGCGCAGGCCAGCGGGAGCGAGACCAGCAACACTCCCGCGCGCAGCAGGTCCCGTTGCCCGAGCACCAGGGCGCAGGCCGCGGCGGCGCCGCCGGCCGCCAGGAAGGACCGTCCTCGGGTGGTCAGGCCCTGGAGGGCGGGCCGAAGCCAGGCGGGGAGGCCGGCCATGGTCAGGCCGAGGCCCGGGCCCGCGGGACCGGCACATGTGCCAGCAGTGCCGCCAGCACATCCTCCGGGGTACGCCGGGACAGTTGTGCGTCGGCGCTGGGCAGCAGCCGGTGGGCCAGCACGGGCAGCAGGAGGGCCTGCACGTCGTCGGGCAGGACGTGGTCGCGGCCGTGGAGGGCGGCATGCGCCTTGGCCGCCCGGAGCAGGTGCAGGGCGGAGCGCGGGGAGGCGCCCAGCCGCAGGTCCCCGTTCTGCCGGGTGGCCCGGACCAGGGCCACCACGTACTCCTTGATCGCCTCCGAGGCGTAGACCGCGCGGGCGGTGAGGATCATCCGGTACACCGTCTCGCCGTCGGAGACCGGGGCGAGCTGGGACAGCGGGTCGTGGTCCCCGTGATGTTCGAGCATCTGGATCTCGGCGGCTGCCGCCGGGTACCCCATCGAGAGCCGGGCCATGAACCGGTCGCGCTGCGCCTCCGGCAGCGGGTAGGTGCCCTCCATCTCCACCGGGTTCTGGGTGGCGATGACGATGAAGGGGGGCTGCAGCCGGTACGTGGTCCCGTCGACGGTGACCTGCCGTTCCTCCATGCATTCCAGAAGGGCGGACTGGGTCTTCGGGCTGGCCCGGTTGATCTCGTCGCCGACGACCACGTTGGCGAACACCGCACCGGGCTTGAACTCGAAGTCCTGCTTCTCCTGGTTGTAGATACTGACGCCGGTGACGTCGCTGGGCAGCAGGTCCGGGGTGAACTGGATCCGGCGGACCGAGCACCCGATCGACCGGGCGAGGGCCTTGGCCAGCATCGTCTTGCCGACCCCGGGCACGTCCTCCAGCAGCAGATGACCCTCGGCGAGCAGCACGGTGACCGCCAGGCGGACCACATCCGGCTTGCCCTC
Organism: Kineosporiaceae bacterium; assembly: GCA_035719045.1. Taxonomy (GTDB): domain Bacteria; phylum Actinomycetota; class Actinomycetes; order Actinomycetales; family Kineosporiaceae; genus DASTGO01. The sequence continues at coordinate 5,581 of DASTGO010000406.1, forward strand.
GATCACGGACTCGACGCCGGCGCGGATCGCGCCCGTGGTCGACACCAGGGTGTCGATCGACATCTGCCCAGCGTCCGTCGTCACAGGCACTCCTCACTCCGCCCGGCGTCCGGACACCCCGGCGCCGATGGGCCGCGTGCGGTCAGTCTGTCAGGTCGGGCAGCCGGTGACGTCCCGCGCTCGCCGCGGGAGGCCTGTCCGGCCTGTCCGCCGACAGCTGATCCCACCTTCACCCCCGAGGCCTCCTCCGCGCGAGCCCCCCACTTCCCCCCACTGATTCCGCCTCGGGGGTGCGGCGCCCCTACGTCACTTCGGAATCAGCGATTGTTTGCCGGAATTGACGCGATATTCGGTCTTGTCTTCGGGTGGGTGAAGACAATGCGGCTCGCCGTGGGGTCGACCGCCCCCCACTCCCCCCCATCGCTCTGACCTGCGGAATCGTCAAAACGGAGGGTCTTCAGAAGGCCGATTCTCGTTGACGGTGGGGGGAAGTGGAGTAGAGTGGGGCCACTTGGAGCCGGGTGGCCCGACCCGGCTGGCCGAGGGGAGGCGAGCCGATGTTTCTCGGCACGTACACCCCCCGGCTGGACGACAAAGGCCGCCTGATCCTCCCCGCGAAGTTCCGCGAGCAGCTGGAGGCAGGAGTGGTGGTGACCCGAGGCCAGGAGCGATGCCTGTACGTGTTCCCGGTGTCGGAGTTCGAGCGCCTCGCCGAACAGTTGCGCCAGGCCCCCGTGACGAGCAAGCAGGCGCGGGACTACCTGCGCGTGTTCCTCTCCGGGGCCAGTGACGAGGAGCTGGACAAGTCGGGCCGGGTGACCATCCCGCCGATGCTGCGCCAGTACGCCGGCCTGAACCGCGACTGCGCGGTGATCGGTGCCGGCCAGCGCGTGGAGATCTGGGACCTGCAGGCCTGGGAGACCTACCTGGCCGAGCAGGAGGAGGCGTTCGCCGACACGGCCGAGGAGGTGGTACCGGGGCTCTTCTGATCCTCGCGTGAGGCGATCGCCGCCCCGGCGGTGAGGTCTCCAGCCGTTCGTGGCGTCCTGACGCACCTTCCCCGGTGTCAGGCCGTCCGGCATCCGGTCGTGACGCGGACTTCCCCCGCCCCCGGCCGGGATGCAACGCAGCAGCGGATGGAGACCTGACCGCCGGGTCCGTGTCTTCGGGCCCGGACGTTCCGCCGACCGCGCAGCACCGCCCTGCTCGCCCGAGGACCATCGGCACCACCGCGAACCGGAACCACGACCGCGACCACCGCGAACAGCACCCGAGACGCAGCGAACCAACCCATGGGGTCGAGATGACGAGCAGGGCGGACGACGCACGCCACCGGCATGTGCCGGTGCTGCGTGACCGCTGCGTGGAGTTGCTCGCCCCGGCCCTGCAGCATCCGGGTGCGGTGGCGGTGGACGCGACGCTGGGGATGGGGGGGCACGCCGAGGCTCTGCTGCAGGCATGCCCGCAGGTGACCCTGGTCGGCATCGACCGGGACCCGCAGGCGCTGCGGCTGGCGGGGGAGCGGCTGGCCGCGTTCGGTGACCGGATCCGGCTGGAACATGCGGTGTACGACCGGCTGCCGCAGGTGCTGGGCCGGCTCGGACTCCCGGCTGCGGACGGTGTCCTGATGGACCTCGGGGTCTCCTCGCTGCAGCTGGACGAGGCCGACCGCGGCTTCGCCTACGCGGTGGACGCCCCGCTGGACATGCGGATGGATCCGACCACAGGGCCGACCGCGGCCGACGTGCTCAACACGTACTCGGTCGCGGACCTGACGCGGGTGCTGCGGGACTACGGCGAGGAACGGTTCGCCCGGCGGATCGCCGAGACCGTCGTGCAGCGGCGGGCGGCGCAGCCGTTCACCAGCAGCGCCCGGCTGGTCGAGCTGGTCCGGGACTGCATCCCGGCTCCGGCCCGGCGCACCGGAGGCCATCCGGCCAAGCGCACCTTCCAGGCGCTGCGGATCGAGGTGAACCGGGAGCTGGAGGTCCTGCAGCGGGCTGTGCCGGCGGCCGTCGACGCGCTCGCGGTGGGCGGGCGGGTGGTGGTCATGGCCTACCACTCGCTGGAGGACCGGATCGTCAAGCGGGTGCTGGCCGAGGGAGCCCGCAGCACCGCCCCGCCGGGTCTTCCGGTGGAACTACCGGAGCACGCACCGGTGCTCCGGCTGCTCACCCGTGGCGCCGAGATGGCGTCGGAGGGGGAGACCGAGGTCAACCCGCGCGCGGCGTCCGTCCGGTTGCGTGCGGCGGAGCGGATCAGGACGGGCCGAGGGGGCGTGGCCGACGGTCGCGCGGAGAGGGGAGGCGCCGTGAACCAGCGCGGCAGGCGTGGGGACGAGCAGCACATCGAGCATCCGGGGGAGGCGACACCATGAGCCAGGCGACGGCCGTCCGCGCGACGGCACGACCGGTCGGCCGCCCGGCGGCGAGACCGGTCCCCGCACCGCCCCGGCTGCAGGTGGTCAGCGCCCCTGCGCACACCCGGTCCCGGGCAGGACTGGTCTTCGCCTGCCTGGCCCTGCTGACGGCGGGGCTGGTGGCCCTGCTCCTGCTCAACGTGAGCCTGGAGCGCGGTTCGTACCAGCTGCAGGCACAGCAGACCAAGGCCACCCAGTTGCAGGACCGGGCACAGGCCCTGCAGGAGGAGTTGGCCACCCTGCAGGCCCCGCAGAACCTCGCCCAGCAGGCCGGGAAGCTCGGCATGGTGCCGAACCCGAACGCCGCGTTCCTGACCAGCGACGGGAAGGTCCTCGGCGTGCCCATGAAGGCGGCCGTGCCGCAGCCGACGACCGCGGAGACGCCGCCGGCCAAGACCAGCCCGACTTCGGCAACCTCCGCCAAGCCGGGCGCGGTGGCCAAGCCGGGTGCAGCCGCCCCGGGAACGGCGGGGGCGGCCCAGGCACCGAAACCGAGGCACTGACCAGTACTGACGCACCTTCCCAGTACCAACGACCGAACCGGTCCCGACGCAGCGACCGGTCCCGACGCACTCGACCGATCCTGAAGCACTGACCGGTCGAGTGCACTGACCAGTACCGCTGACTGACCGGCTCCGTGTACCGACCCATCTCGGTGTGCGGACCCGGCCGGCGGACGGGCCTGAGGCGCACCTGCCGGGCCCGCCGCGCTGGGTGACGGCCCCGGGGGGTGTGCCGTCGCCCGGCTCAGGCCGTGGTGGCAGGACCCACAACGGCGCAACACCACAGGGACCGCACACCACCAGAGCACCGGGACGGCCCGACCACCGCAGGAGGGGAGGAGGTGGAACCATGACCGAGGCACGGGGTTCCACACCGCAGCGGTCGGGACCCATGCGTTCCGGACAGGCGGGCCGACCGCGACCGGCGCCGGGATCGGCTCCGTCGCGGTCGGTCTCCGCCCGCCAGCAGTTGCCCCCGCGCCAGCCCGCCACGGGCCGTCCGCAGACACCGGCCGGGCGGACCACGGCACCCGCCTCGCCGCCACCGGCGACACCGCGGAAGGCGGCGACCCCGCCGGGGACGGGACGCGGCACCCCGCCGGCGGGCCAGACGCCACCGCGCCAGAAGACCGCGCGGTCGGCGACCGCGCGGCGGACCCCGACCCGGGAGCCCGGAACCGCCGGTCAGGCAGGCGCATCCCGGCAGCCGGCGGCACGGTCCTCGAAGCCGGGCCAGGTCCCCAAGCCGGGTCAGGTCCCCAAGCCGGGCCAGGTCCCCAAGCCCGGCCGGGTCACCAAGCAGGGCCAGGCCCCGAAGCAGGGCCGGGTCCCCCAACCCGGTCCGGCCGCCAAGCCCGGCCAGGTCACGAAGCCGGGTCGGGCGACCAATCCGGGTCAGGCTGCGAAGCCGGGCCGGGTCACCAGGCAGGGCCAGGCCGCGAAGCCGGGCCGGGTCACGACGGCCCGGCCACCGGCGCAGGCG
>DASTGO010000407.1:0-6873 GCA_035719045.1 Kineosporiaceae bacterium
GCCCCCGCGACCCCGCCGACGGAGGAGACCGACATCAGATGCGACCCATCTGGATGGCGGCCTGGTAGGTCTCCCGGACCCGGTCCAGGTTCGCGATGTTCGCCTGGTAGCCGCGCTGGGCCATGATCATGTCGGTCAGCTGCTCACCGAGGTCGATGTCCGGCAGCCGGACGTAGCCCTTGGCGTCGGCGAGCGGATGGTTCGGGTCGTAGACCATGCGGCCGTTGGCGTCGCCGAGGGCGACCCCTGCCACCGCCACCCCCGCCCCGGTGGAGCCGTTCTCGACCGACTGCGCCACCACGTAGCGGGCCTGGAACGCCGGGTCGGCGGTGCGGCGCACGGTGTTGACGTTGGCGATGTTGTCCGACAGCGCATCCATCCAGGTCTGGTGGACGTGCATCGAGGACCCGATCACGGACAGGGCGTCGAACATGGCGCGTCACGCTCCCCGGGCCGCGGAGCGCCACAGGGTGAACCGGTCGCCCACCGCCCGCAACGCCAGGTCGTACTGCATCTGGGTCTGCACCCCGAGCACCGTCTCGGCGTTGAGGTCGACGTTGTTGCCGTTGAGTCCGGCCGGGTCGCCGGTGTAGAAGGCGGACGGTGCAGCGGTCAGCGGGTTGTCCCCGTTGTTCAGTGCCTGGCGCAGTTGGCCCTCGAAGGCCACCCGGCGGGCGTTGAAGTACGGCGTGTTGACGTTGGCGATGTTGTCGCTGATGGCCTGTTCGCGTGCGGACAGACCGCGCAGGGCGGCCTGCAGCGCATCGACGGAGACGTCTTCGAGCATCCCGGACCCCTGAACCTCGGCACCGTGGCCGTCCGGTGGTCCTGCACCTGGCCTGCCACTGCAGTCCCGGTGCCCGGCCCGCCCGGCCGTGCGGTGCGGTGGACTGATGTCCCTTGTGTGCCAATCCCTGGCACGTCCGAGCGGTCCTTGCTCCTGAGTGCCTTCGGCAGGCGGGGGCCAGAATCTTGAGCGGCCGAACGGGGTGGCGGGGTGGGTTCCACCGATCGGCCCAGCACGAAAACCGTTGCAGCGCCGGGCATGTCCCGCACACCCCGGCGCGCTCACCCATCCGGTCTAGCCCGCCCCGGTGGTGCTGTCACGGGCCTTCGCGGCGGTGGCGGTTCACCCGGGCGGTGGCGGTGCCGATATCGGGGGCATGCCGACGTCGCGCCCCCTGCTGGCCGCCGCCTTGATCGTCCGGGACGAGATCGCCGACCTGCCCGCCTGCCTGGCCAGCCTGAGCGGCGTCGTAGACGAGATCGTGGTGTATGACACCGGGTCCACCGACGAGAGTGTGGCGGTGGCCCGTGCCTGCGGAGCCCGGGTCGCGAAAGGCTTCTGGGCGCAGGACTTCGGCCGGGCCCGCAACACTGCCCTGGCGATGGCCCGGGCCGCCTGGGTGCTGTCGGTGGACGCCGACGAGCGGCTGGTCGCGGACCGGGCCCTGCTGCGCTCCGTGCTCACCCGGGCCCGGTCGACCGACGTCTTCATGGTCCGGATCCACAACCTGCGCGAGTCCGACAGCTACGACCATCCCGGACCCCGGCTGCTGCGCCGGGAGGCGGTGGCGTGGGCGGGGGCGCTGCACGAGCATCCGGTCCGCCGCGACGGGCGGGCCGTGCGCTCGGAACAACTGCCGGCCTCGGCCGCCCGGCTGGACCACCTCGGGTACGCCGATCCGCAGACCCGGCAGGCGAAGGCGCGCCGCAATCTCGCGATCGCCCAGGCCCAGGTGGATGCGCTCGCGGCGGCCGCCGAACCGGATCCGGCGACCGTCCTGCCCGCCCTGCTCAACCTCGGTCGCAGCGCCGCCCTGGTCGGCGACCTGCAACGGGCGGTGGACGCCTTCGAGACCATCCGCGAGCTGGGACCTGGTACGCAGGAACGGGTCTGGGCGACCGATGCCCTCGCCCAGGTCCTGGTCGGCACCGGCCACGACGAGGCGGTGTTCGTGCTCGCCGAGGAGCTGCGCCGGTCCGGCGTGGACCCCGGCTACTGCGACTGGCTGACCGCCCAGGCACTGCTGCACGTGGACCGCCCGGCCGAGGCGCTCACCCTGCTGCGCGGGATCGACCGGCTCGTGGACTCCGCGGGCCGGATCCTCGAACCCGGGGCCCTGCCCGACGCCCGCGCCGTCGCTGCGGGACGGGTCGGGGAACTGGAGGAGGCGACGGCCTGCCTGGTGCAGGCGATGGCCGTGCACGGGCGGATCGCCGGGCGCGGACCGGCCCTGCTGCAGCTGTGGGACGGGCGGCCGCCCTCGGCCCTGGCCCGGCTGCTCGCCGAACTGGCCACCCCGCACACCCTTGCGCTGCTGCTGGCCGAACTGCACACGTGCCCCGAGCCCGGACCGCAGCTGGCGGAGCTGCTCGCCGCGCTGACCGCCGTCCCTGCCGGCTGATCCGGTGGGCGCGGTGGGCTGATCCGGTGGGCACGGTGGGCGCGGTGGGCTGATCCGGTGGGCACGGTGGGCTGATCCGGTGGGCACGATGGCACATCGCGCCCGCAAAGTGGGCACGATGGCACATGGTGCCCGGCAGAAGTGAGTGTGGTCGTTCATGCGGGGCCCGGTTGCCTGCCTGGGGTGGAGGATCGCGACCGTTTCCGTGGGATGCGATTGAGCTGGAAGACATTTCGGGCCCGTCCCGCGGAACTCCTTCCGGGGGAACTTGTCCCGCGGGAACCCATCTCGCGGGGACCCATTGCGCGGGAACCTGTTTCGCGGGACCCGTTGTGTGGAAACCGGTCCCGCGAAACTCGTTGTGTGGCAACCTGTCCCGCAAAACTCGTTGTGTGGCAACCGGTTCCGCGGAACCCCTTCCCCGGGAACCCGTTCCGTGAGAGCCGGGTCAGCCGCTGACGTCGCAGTGGGCACCGAGGGTGATCGCCGTGGCGGACGCGCCCCGGGGCCGGTTGGCCGGCAGGGCGTGCAGTTCGCTGCGCACCCCGTCCATCCGCTGCTCGACGGTGTGTGCGGAGACCATCATCCGGGCCATCAACGTGTCCCGGCGGCCCAGGGTGTGGTCCGGTGGCGGCACCGACGGGGGTTCGGGAGCGCGCCACACCGGCAGCCCGCCCTCGGCGAGCGTGTGTTCCAGCACCTCCAGCAGCCCCTCGAGGGTGTCGAGGTAGGCGTCCCAGGCGTCGCCGCGGGAGAGGGCCGCGTTCCGTGCGCTGTTCATGATGCTCCGATGCTCGATCCCCGGGCGGATCTCCCGCGGGCGGATGTGGTTCAGGCGACCGGGACCGGCCGGCCGGACAGTGCCCGCCCGGTGGCCACCTCGTGCCAGGCGTCGCGCAGCGGCTCCAGCAGTTGCCGGCACTGCGCGACCTGTTGCGGGGCGTCATGGAGCCGCGCCTGCATGAGCTCACCGACCATCCACAGGTACAGCCGGCTCAGGGACTCGCCCTCCGGCCACACCTCCAGGTCGAGGGTGGCGTGCAGTTCCAGCAGGATCTCCTGCGCGTGGCCGAGCCGTTCCCCGACCGTCGCGGGATCCCTGCGGCCCATGGCGTCCTCGGCCGAGGCCAGGTCGACGACGAGCCGGTCGTAGAGCATCGTGACCAGCCGGGCCGGGGACACCGTCTGGGTGGCGTCGCTGGCATACCGGGCCTGGGCCAGTCCGTACGACATCGGGTCTCATCCTCCTGGGGCGTCGCGCCGGGGGCGCCGGATGGGGCGGCGGTGGACGGGCCCGGTCAGCCCGAACTGCTGGTGGTGGTGCTGCCGAGCATGTTCGTGCTCAGGCCGGAGATCGCGCTCATGGACGACTTCAGCTGCGCCAGCGTCGTCTCCATGGTGGTGAACTGCCGGGTCAGCGTCTCCCGGTAGGCGGTCAGTCGCAGGTTCCAGCTGTCGATCTGGTCCTGGATGTCCTTGATCTCGGTCTGCTGCCCCTGCTGGGCGGTGACCAGCGAGCCGGTGGTGCTGTTCGTGGCGTCGGAGACCAGGGTCGCGAACCGCTGGGCCAGGCCCGGGGTGTACGTGACGCTGCCGACGTTGCCGGTGGTGGCGGCGATGTCCGCTGCGGTGGTCGAGACCTTCAGGGACAGCCCGGACGCCGGGTCCCCGCTCCCGGTCAGCGAGAGCACGTCCCCCAGCCCGGTGGCGGCCGCGCCGTTGATGGTCCCCGCGACGTCCTGGCCGGCGGTGACCTTGGTGCCCAGCCCGGCGTCGAAGGTGACGCTGAAGGCGCCGGCGGCGCCGAAGCCCGCGGCGCTGAAGGTCATCACACCGGCGTTGTTCACCGCGGTGATGCCGAGGCCCGCCGCGGCGGACTGCTGGTTGAGTGCGGCGACCGCGGTGTCGATGGTGTCGCCGCCCTGCCCGACGAACGAGATCAGGGTGGCGCCGCGACTGAGGTTGATGGTGTGCCCGACGACGTTGCCGCCGGCCGGGGTCACCGTCCACGACTCCCGCTGGGCGGCCTGGGTGACCTTGACCGCGTACGTCCCGCCGCGGGTGGCGTCGGTGTTCCCGGCGAGGGTGACCGCCGTGTTCGGCGCGAGCGCGTTGCGGGCGAAGGCCGACTTCGCACCGAAGGCCTGGGCGACCGCGTTCGCGTCGGCCGCGTACGCCGCCGTGAACTCGGTCTGGCTGAAGGTGAGCGTGCCGTCGCGGGTGACGTGGACGCCGGCGGCTCCGGCGGTGGAGACCGCGCTGAGGAGGTTCTGCTGCAGGGCCCGCGCCGCGCTCTCGCCGAGCAGCGGTCCGCCGGTCTTCTTGACGGCGTCGTAGGCGGTCTGCTGGCCGACGTAGTTCAGGACGGTGTTGGCCGCGTCCACCATCTTCTGGACCTTGGCCGCGATCGCCGAACCGTCCACGGTCGAGCCGACGGTCACCCCGTTCACGCCGGGCTTGCTCACCGTGAACGACAGGCCGGGGACCAGGGAGGAGAACGTGTTGGTCGAGGACGTCGCGTCGTACGCCGTCATCGGGTCGGTGCCGATGTGGATCCGGGCGTCGGTGCCGGTGGTGAGGATGTTCATGGCGCTGAACCCGGCCGGGCCGGTGAGCGTGAACGCGGAGTCCGCGCCCGTCACCGAGGACGCCACCTGGAGCCGGTACTGGCCGGGGGCGACCTGGACGGCGGCGGCCTTGAAACCGGTGCCGGAGTTGTTGATCGCTGACACCACGTCCGACAGTGATCCCGTCCCGACGTTGATCGTCGTCGCGGTCGCGCCGTGGGTCAGGGTCAGCGACCCGGTGGAGGCCACATCGGTGAGCGAGGTGTACGTGTTCGCCGAGACGAGGGTGTGTGCCCGGGCGATGTCGGTGACGTCGAAGGTGATCGACGTCGGGGTGGTCCCGCTGGCTGTCGCCGTGACCGACGTGTCGGAGGACGTCGCGGTGGTGCCCTGCCAGGCGGAGGTCTTCGCCAGGTCGGAGGAGAGGGTGGACAGCGTGTTCAGCTGGGTGATCAGCTGCCCGTAGGCGTCCGCGGTCTTCTGGACCTTCGACTGCTTGGTCGCCAGCAGGGTCTGCTGCGCCTGCTGCACAGACACGAGCTGGTTGATCAGGGAGGCAGTGTCCAGCCCGGACACCGCGCCCGAGATCGACATCTGCGACATCTGGCCCCTCCTCGCCCCGACGGGTGGTGTGTGATCACCCCGGGCCGGTCACCTGGCCCCGCTCGTGACGGGGCGCCGGCGACCGGCCCGGGGTGTCAGGCTCACTGCAGCAGCTTGAGGACCGACTGCGGGGCCTGGTTGGCCTGCGCGAGCATCGCGGTACCGGCCTGGGACAGGATCTGGGCCCGGGTGAACTGGACCATCTCCTGGGCCATGTCCGTGTCCCGGATCCGGCTCTCGGACGCCGACAGGTTCTCCACGGCGACGTTGAGGTTGTTGATCGTGTGCTCGAACCGGTTCTGGTAAGCACCGAGGGTCGCCCGGACGGTGGAGACGTCCTTGAGCGCGGTGTCCAGGGTGTCGATCGCGGACGTGGCGTTCGCGGTGCTGGTCAGCGAGGCGCCGCTGACCGCGAGGCCGGCGCTGTCCAGACCGGTGATGGTCAGACCACCGAGCGCACCGGCGCTGGTGATGTCGACGGTGATCGCGTTCGCGGCGCTGACGGTCGTGGATTCCGAACCGACCTGGAAGGCGCCCTGGTAGGAACCACCCAGCAGCGACTGGTTGCCGAACTTGGTGGTGTTGGCGATCCGGTCGAGCTCGTTGGCCAGCTGCACGAACTCGGTGTTGGCGTCGGCCTGGGCCACCGTGTCCTGGGAACCACCGTTGGAGGCCTGGACTGCCAGGTCACGCATACGTTGGAGGATCGAGGTGGTCTCGTTGAGTGCACCTTCAGCGGTCTGCACGACGCTGACACCGTCCTGGGCGTTGCGGACGGCGACCTTCAGGCCGCCGATCTGCGAGCGCAGGCTCTCGGAAATGGCCAGACCTGCCGCGTCATCCGCTGCCCGGTTGATGCGGTAACCGCTGGACAGCTTCTCCAGCGACTTCGACATCTGGCCATCGGTGACCGACAGGTTCCGGTAGGCGTTGAACGCCGCGATGTTGTTGTTGATGCGGAGACCCACGGTGTCCTCCTTGTTCGGGTCCTTTACCGGTCCGTCCGTGGACCGGCTCGAGGTACCTATCGGCGCGTCGAGCCCGATGTTGAGCCGCCCCTAAGGGTCTGAACGGGTGAACCCCGGGCGTGCGCCGCGTCCGGAGACCGCCGCACCGGTGCGCGGCGGCCGGGCTGTGCGTCGCCGGGCATGATCAGCCGCCGTAGGCGGAGCTGACCGCGTCCCGGCGGGGTGCCGGCAGCGTCCCCGCACCGCCCGTGCCGGGCAGCAGGGTCGGGTCGCCGGGCCGGGGGGTCGCTGGCCGGGGGGTCGCTGGCCGGGGGGTCGCGGACCGGG
>DASTGO010000408.1:0-4648 GCA_035719045.1 Kineosporiaceae bacterium
GGGAGAGCCTGCCGGGCGGCCCGCTTGGCTGCGCGGTCCCCGGCCCGGGCCTGCTTGCGGTCCTGCTTGCGGGCGGCTCGGGCCAGCGGCGCGGGCAGGAGCTGGTCCCGGACGGCACGGGCGAGGTCGTCGTAGCGGTGGTTGAGGTTCTTGACCTCCACCGCCGGATGCTCCCGGCCCGCCCGCGCCCGGCGTGCCAGGATCGCCGTCACCGCGGCCACCGTCGCCACCAGGGCCAGCACGATCGTCACCGTCTCGGCCAGGAACAGCCCGTAGCGGATCAGGGCGTCGCCCATGCCGGCCTCCTCCCCGTCACCCGGTCGGGACAGGTTAGAGCGCACGGTGAAGCTCCGCTACGACGCTGCGCGGCACCGGCCCGTCGGATCCCGGGATTGGCCGGGGCGGCAGGGGGTACCGCGCACTGGTGACCCCGGACCCGCACGAGGCAGTCGTCCCGGCCTGCTCGCCGGGCCCAGGGGCGACCCGGGCCGACCGGCGGGACCGGGAGCTGGAGCGGACCTTCGCGGACCTGCTCGAGCACGACGACCGCCTGGCCGGCGGGCTCCGGGCGCGTTTCGACGCAGGGGTGGCCCACCTGACCGGCCGCGTCGGCTGCCCCGCGGAACTGGTCACCGCGCGGGAGCTGATCGGCCGGCTGGCCGGGGTGCACGGGGTCTGGGACCTGGTCAGGGTGGGGGACCGTCCACCGCCGCGGGCCCTCGACCTCGGCTGCGGGGCGGTCCGGCAGCATCCGGGCAATGCCGGGATCGACCGGCGCCGGACCACGGCCGTCCACGTCGTCGCCGATCTCGCCCGCGGGATCCCGGTGGCCGACGCCGCCGTGGACCGGGTCTACGCCGTCCACGTGCTGGAACACCTGCCGGACTACCTGCCGTTGCTGGCCGAATGCCACCGGGTGTTGCGCCCGGACGGCGTCCTGCACCTGCTGTCCCCGTGGTGGCGGCATGTGAACGCGGTCGCCGATCCCACCCACCTGCGGTTCTTCGACGTGCAGACGATCAAGGGGATCTGTGCCCAGGCCCCCGGCGGGCGTCGCTGGTTCCCGGAACTGGCCTCCTGCGACGGGGCCACCGTGTTCGCCGACCTGCGCCCGCTGGGGCCCGGGGACCCCGATCCCGACCCGCACTGGCTGGCCCGGTTCTTCGACTGACGGGTGGGGGACGGGTGTGGTCGGCGCCTTCCGGCGTCGGGGTGGCGGTCAGGGGCGCGTGCCGACCGTACAGGTCAGCTTCGGTGCCGAGGTGGATGATCCGCTCGAGATCAGGCCGAACTGGGTCCCGCCCGGCTTCAGCCGCCCGTTCCAGGGCATGTTGCGCACCGAGACGGTCGAGCCCTGCACGGAGGTCTGGCCGTTCCACACGCTCAGCGGAGCCCGGCCGTCGACGGCGTCCCAGGTCACCGTCCAGGACGAGACGTCCGGCTGCGCCGCGGACACCGTCACCGAGGCCAGGTACCCGCCCTGCCAGGAGTGCTCCACCCGGTAGCTCGCGGTGCAGGCGGGGGACTTCCCGGTGGCGGGGGAACTGCCCGGAGGGGTGGCAGCGGGCGGGGAAGCCACGGGCTGGGGGGTGACAGGTGCCGTGGTCGGGGTTCCGGCAGCGGGGGCCGATGGTGCCGGGTTCGGGCTTCCGGCGCCGGGGGGTGCGGCCGACGGGGTGCTGCCGTCGAGACCGAAGAAAGAGATCGCGATCTGGGCCATCCCGGGTACCGGGAGCATATGCCCCAGACCGGCCGCGGAGTACGCCTCGACCTGCACCGTCCCGGACCGGTCGGCGAACTGGCGACGGCTCCAGCCGGGGTGGTGGGCGTCGGTGTTGGACGGCGTCTGCGCCAGCCCGAACACGTTGGTCCACTGGTCGACCTCGGCCTGCAGGTTCGTGTAGTCGACGAAGTGGTCCTCCTCCCCGTGCCAGAGCTGGACCCGCGGCCGGGTACCGGTGAAGCCCGGGTCGGCGGCGCGCACCAGGTCACCCCAGGCCTGGGGGGACTTCTTCACCCGCCCGGATGCGCAGTTGCTGGCCCCCTGGACCGGGACGTAGTCGGACTCGTCGGCGAAACAGCTGTGGGGCACCCCCATGAAGGCACTGCCCGCCTTGAACACGTCCGGGTAGTTGCCCAGCATGATGTTGGTCTCCATGCCGCCGGAGGAGGTCCCGGTGACGTAGACCCGGTTCGGGTCGCCGTGGAGTTGCTGCTCGGTGTAGGTGATCATCGACATCAGCGACACCGGGTCGCTGCCGCCGTCCCGGCGGTGGGATTCCGGTGACCAGGCGTCGAAGCAGTTGCCCTTCTTCGAGGCCGACGGGTAGATCACGATGAAGCCGTACCGGTCGGCCAGCGACGCGAACTCCGAGCCCGAGTAGAGCCCGGGGCCGGAGCCGCCGCAGCCGTGCATGGCGAGCACGATCGGGGCCGGTGATGCCGCGTTGTTCGGGACGTAGACGTGCATCCGCAGGTGGCCGGGGTTGTTGCCGAAGCTGCCGACCTCGACCAGGGACGCCGCGTCTGCGGAGCGGGCCATGGCGATCCCGCCGACGACACAGGCTGCGGCGGCGGTCGCGGTGATGACCGTCCGTAGGACTCGGCGCATGTTTTCCCCTCGGCTCTGCAGGGTTTGTCCTCGTTGAATCGCTCGGGAGGCGCCGAAGGTTGGTCGGTCGGTGCGAAGCGATGGCCGGGACGGGCCGCAGAGCGGAAGGCGGGCGCCGGTCGGTCACGGTCAGCAGGCCGGCGCAGGGGTGGGGCGGGCCAGCCCGCCGGGGTCAGTCGGGGTCGGGGCGGTCGGGGTCGGGGCGGTCGGCGAGCACCTCGTCGGCGTCGACGATCCGGTAGGCGTACCCCTGCTCGGCGAGGAACCGCTGCCGGTGCGCGGCGAAGTCCTGGTCGAGGGTGTCCCGGGCGACGACGGCGTAGAACCGGGCGGCCCGCCCGTCCGACTTCGGCCGCAGCACCCGGCCGAGCCGCTGCGCCTCCTCCTGCCGGGATCCGAAGGACCCGGACACCTGGATGGCCACCCCGGCCTCGGGCAGGTCGATGGAGAAGTTCGCGACCTTGCTGACCACCAGGGTGGCGATCGCCCCGGTCCGGAAGGCGTCGAACAGCCGCTCGCGCTCGCCGACCGCCGTCTCGCCCTTGATCACGGGGGCGTCCAGCCGCTCGCCGAGTTCGTCCAACTGGTCCAGGTACTGCCCGATCACCAGGACCTGCTCACCGGCGTGGCGGCGGACCAGGGCCTCCACGACCCGGGTCTTGGTCTCGCTGGTGGAGCACAGCCGGTACCGGGCGTCCGGCTCGGCGGTCGCGTACAGCAGCCGTTCCCGGTCCGGCAGGGTCACCCGGACCTCGACGCAGTCCGCGGGGGCGATATAGCCCTGCGCCTCGATGTCCTTCCACGGTGCGTCGTAGCGCTTCGGACCGATCAGGGAGAACACGTCGCCCTCGCGGCCGTCCTCACGGACCAGCGTGGCGGTCAGGCCGAGCCGGCGTCGGGCCTGCAGGTCGGCGGTCATCCGGAAGATCGGCGCCGGGAGCAGGTGCACCTCGTCGTAGATGACCAGGCCCCAGTCCCGCGCGTCGAGCAGTTCCAGGTGGCTGTAGACGCCCTTCCGCTTCGTGGTCAGCACCTGGTAAGTGGCGATCGTGACCGGGCGGATCTCCTTGCGGGAACCGGAGTACTCCCCGATCTCCTCCTCACCCAGACCGGTGCGGCGCAACAGTTCCGTACGCCACTGGCGGGCGGACACGGTGTTCGTCACGAGGATGAGCGTGGTCGCGCTCGCCCGGGCCATCGCCGCCGCGCCGACGATCGTCTTGCCCGCACCGCAGGGCAGCACCACGACGCCGGACCCGCCGTGCCAGAACCCGTCCACGGCCTCCTTCTGGTACGGCCGCAGCGACCAGCCCTCCTCGCGCAGGGCGATCGGGTGGGCCTCGCCGTCGACGTAGCCCGCGAGATCCTCCGCGGGCCAGCCCAGCTTGAGCAGCACCTGCTTGAGGTGGCCGCGCTCGCTGGGGTGCACGATCACGTGCTCGCGGTCGAGCCGCTGCCCGACCAGGGGGGTGACCTTCTTGCTGCGCAGCACCTCCTCCAGCACGGGCACGTCCAGGGCGTGCAGGACCAGGCCGTGCGCGGGGTGCTTGAGCAACTGCAGGCGGCCGTACCTAGCCATCGTCTCGGCGACGTCCACCAGCAGGGCGTGCGGCACCGGGTACCGGGAGTACTCCAGCAGGACGTCGACCACCTGCTCGGCGTCATGTCCGGCCGCCCGGGCGTTCCACAGTCCCAGCGGGGTGAGCCGATAGGTGTGGATGTGCTCCGGCGCCCGTTCCAGCTCCGCGAACGGGGCGATCGCCTGGCGGCAGGCGCCGGCGTCGGCGTGGTCGACCTCCAGGAGCAGGGTCTTGTCGCTCTGGACGATGAGTGGTCCGTCGCTCACACACATGCCTTTCGCCGGGTTCCGGGCCGGGCAGGGCCGGCCGCAGGGCTCAACGCTGCCGCACCCGCCGTGCTTCCACCTGCCCGCCCGGACACCGGGTCACTGCGTCGTGCTGAAGTCCGTGCTGCTGGCGGAGTGGTTGAAGGCGCCCACCGAGAAGAAGAAGACCAGCGCGACGATGCCGAGGACGA
>DASTGO010000409.1:0-40434 GCA_035719045.1 Kineosporiaceae bacterium
GGGCCACGCGCAGACGCCGTGGCGGCCGGTAGGTGCGGCTCTCATCGCCCTCGAGCGCCGCGCGCCGCAGTCGCACGGGGGGCGAGCCGAGCCACGACGTGCCGGCCTTCGACTTGGCCGGGGCGACCGACAGCACGGCGACGAGCGCGTCCTTGGCGATCCGGTGGCCCGCGGAGGCGATGCCCGAGTTGCCGAGGAACGCGCGCTTGCCGACGGTCGCGGGCTCGATCCGCATCCAGCCCCCGCTGAGCTCGTAGGAGCCGACCAGGGTGTCGTCGGCCAGGAAGGCGTCGTCCCCCACCGTCGTCATGGCCGGCAGCATGAGCACCGTCGACGCCTCGACCCCGCGGCCCACCTTCGCCCCGAGCGCCCGCAACCAGACCGGCGTCACCAGGCTGGCGTAGAGCGGGAACAGCAGGTCCCGGGCCTCGTCCATCAGCCGCTCGGTCGCCCACACCTGCCAGCCGATCCGGCTGTGCACCGCGTGGTATCCCTCACGCAGACCCACGCCGAGGAGGCGGACGCTCACCAGGACGAGCACCGCGTAGGTCGCCAGCGCCGCCAGCGTCGCCACCGGGACCCACGGTGCGCAGGCGCCGGCGGAGTCGCCGAGCGAGAGCCGGTGGCCGGCCGGCAGGCCCACGACCGCCAGCCCCGCTCCCAGGGCGATCAGGGGGAAGGCGGCGAGCAGGACGGCTGTGAGCCCGTAGGCCGCGGCCCAGGCACGAGAGGTGGGAGGGCGTGGCGCTGACCGGTCGTGCCGGGTGACCCCGGAGAACACTGCGGGCGAGCCGGCCCAGAACTCCCCCGGCGGGACCGGACCGGACACCGCCGACCCCGCCGCGATCTCGGCATCCTCGCCGATCCGGGTGCCCGGGGCGAGGATGCTGCGGGACCCCACTGTCGCACCGGCCCCGATCCTGACCCGGCCCAGGTGCAGCACGTCACCGTCCAGCCAATGGCCCAGCAGGTCGACCTCCGGCTCGACGGAGCTTCCCTTCCCGAGGGTGAGCAGTCCGGTCACCGGTGGGACCGCGTGCAGGTCCACGTCGCGGCCGATCTTCGCCCCGAGCAGCCGGGCGTAGGTGGCCATCCACGGCGCGCAGGACAGGTTCTCCGCACCAGCCGCGGCCACCCAGCCCTCCGCGAACCACAGGCGCAGGTGCACGCTCCCCCCGCGGGGGTACCGTCCCGGCCGCACCCCGCGCAGGACGACCCGGGCGCCGGCCGCGGCCAGCGCGATCCGCCCGGGTGGGGTGACCAGCAGTACCCACCCGGCGAAGGCCCAGCCCCAGGGAATCGTTGGCGCCCAAGGGAATCCGCCCACGCCTCGCAGCACCTGGCCGAGGATCGCCAGCCAGGTGAGCCAGCGCAGCCCGTGGAGGGTACCCAACGGGACCGCCAGTACCAGCTGGGCCAGCTGCGCCCGCCGAGGGGTGGGCGCCACAGACCGCTGCGCGGCACTGACCGGCGGGGCGAACTCCTCCAACGTCGCCACCAGCTCGCCCAGGCACGGATTCTCGTAGACGTCCGCGACCGTGACCTCGGGAAACCGGGTGCGCAGCACCGACACCAGTTGCGCCGCCGACAGGCTGCTCCCACCGCCGGCGAAGAAGTCGTCGTCCAGGCCGCTGACGCCCGACCCCAGGATCTGGGCCCACTGCTCGGCCACCCAGGCCGCGGTCCCGGTGAGGACGGAGGCCACCGCGTCCGGCTCCAGCTCCGGCAGGGGCCACGGCAGGGCGTCGCGGTCGGCCTTGCCCGAGGTCCGGGTCGGGATCGCGTCGACGACGGCGAGCCGGGGCACGAGTGCGGCGGGGAGCGTTTGCCGCAGCCGGCGCACCGCATCGGCCAGGTCAGGGCTGGTGCCGGGTTCGAAGGCCAGGTATCCGACCAGGATCTGGTTGCGCGCCTGGGTGGTCCGCACCGCAGCGGCGGCCGCGGCCACGCCCGGCAGCACCAGCAGGGCGTTGTCGACCTCGCCCAGCTCGATCCGGCGTCCGCCGAGCTTCACCTGATCGTCGACCCGCCCGACGAACAGCAGCCCGGCCGGGTCGTAGCGGACGAGGTCGCCGCTGCGGTAGGCGCGTTCCCAGCCCAGAGACGGCATCGGGGCGTACTTCTCGGCATCCTTGACCGGGTCGAGGTAGCGGGCCAGCCCCACCCCGGCGATGATCAGCTCCCCGACCTCGCCGTCCCCGACCGGCTGACCGTCCGCGCCGACGACGGCGAGGTCCCAGCCGTCCAGGGGCAGGCCGATCCGGACCGCACCCGTGCCGGTCAGCCGTGCCGCGCAGGACACCACGGTCGCCTCGGTCGGGCCGTAGGTGTTCCAGACCTCGCGCCCCGCGGTCGCCAGGCGGGAGGCCAGTTCCGGCGGGCAGGCCTCACCGCCGAAGATCAGCAGCCGGATGGCCCCGAGGGCGTCTGCGGGCCACAACGACGCCAGCGTGGGAACTGTGGAGACCACCGTGATCCGCTGCGCCACCAGCCACGGCGCGAGATCCGCCCCACTGCGCACGAGCGCCCGCGGCGCCGGAACGAGGCAGGCCCCGTGCCGCCAGGCCAGCCACATCTCCTCGCAGGAGGCGTCGAAGGCCACCGACAGGCCGGCGAGCACCCGGTCGCCGGGCCCCAGCGGCGCCTCCTGGGCGAACAGCCCGGCCTCGGCGTCCACGAACGCCGCAGCCGAGCGGTGCGTGACCGCCACGCCCTTCGGGGTCCCGGTCGAACCGGAGGTGAAGATGATCCAGGCGTCGTCGTCCGGCGTGGGCGTGGACCGACCTCGGTCGGGCGGCCTCCCGGGATCCCTGGAACTGCCCGGGGTCCGCTCGGCAGGTTCGAGCCGGCCGCCCACCGCCAGCACCGCCGTGACGCCGGCCTCGGAGAAGACCAGGGCGGCGCGCTCCTGCGGATCGTCGAGGTCCACCGGCACATAGGCGGCGCCCACCGTCAGCACGGCCAGGATCGACGTGTAGAGCTCGAACGTGCCCGACGCCATCCGTACGCCAACCCGGTCGCCCCGGCCGATCCCGGCTCGTCGCAACCGGTCAGCGGTGGCGTCGACCGCCGCCGACAGTTGCCGGTAGGTGAGCGCCGTGTTGCCGTCGTCCATCGCCGCGGCATCCGGGTGGCTGCAGACGGTCTCCTGGAAGACATCGACGAGAGTCCTCGGCGCAGCCGCTCGGCCGGCGCGGTTCAGCGGGTGCACGCGAGGTCAGCCTCCTCCAGATCGTCTGCCATCGGACCAGCCGCCCCGCGGGCCGAGCGTAGCGGCGTCCGGTGTCCCGATCCGGACCGGACGCCCAGAGGCGGTCACCTCCGCCTGCCGCGAGACGGACGACCCGGTGCGGATCCGGCATCGCAAGGGCGCGGATGGGATGGACGGGCCGGTTCCGTCGGTCTCCGAGGAGTCACCCGGGCTCTCCTCGGCCGGCGCGGTGTCGTCCCCGGCCAGGGCGGGTAGGCCCACCCGGGTGTGCGGGGAGCCTGGGTCACCGGAAGGTCAGGAAGTGCTGCCCGGGTCCGTGGAGCGGGTCCTGACGGTGGCAGCTGTCGTGGTAGGCCAGCGCGGCGATCAGGACGTCGACCGGGGCCAGATCGTCGAGGTGGTCGCGGGTGTAGGCCAGGCAGGACTGGCACCGCGCGACGTGCGGGTAGCCGCCCAGGACCAGGCGGGCGGTGTCGGCGGCCGGGGCCTGGGCGGGATCGGTTGCGGCGGTGTCGACGGTCATCGGCGTGCACTTTGCGCGGGCCAGAGGCGGGTGAGGGGGGCGAGCAGGGTGGCCGCCGCGGCGAGGTTGGCGTCCGTGCCTCCGTCCCCCCGGCACTGGCGTTCGTACAGCAGCCCGTAGGTGAACGTGGGTTCGCCGGCCTGGTGGGCGTGCTGGGCGGCGGTGAGCAGCCAGTCCCGGGCCAGCAGGCTGTCCTGGTGGGAGCCGAGTGTCTCCTGGACCTTGCGCATCGCCTTGGCCAGGGCGCGGGCATCGGTCCCGACGAAGGGTTGCAGGGCCTCGGCGGCGTACCGGGCGCGTTTGGCCGCCTTGCGGACCTCATGGGACAGCAGTTCCCGCTGCTGCAGCTCGCCCTGCGCCCGGGCTGCGGTCAGGGCCCGGGTCACCCGGCGCACGGCGCGGGCGACCCGGACGGGCAGTTCCCGCTTGGCCGGGCGGTGGGCCGGGGGTGCGAACGGTGGGGCGGTGACGAAGTCGTCCAGCGCGTTGAGCAGGGCGAGGTGGCGCGGGCCGTCGAGTTCGGTGACCACCGTGGCGTGCGCCTGACGGTAGGCCTGGTCCAGACCGGTGGTGATCCGCTCGGCGACCGGGCCGTGCACCAGGGGTTCGGGCAGGGCGGAGAGCTCACCGGCCAGCAGGTCGCGCAGCACCTCGGCGTCGCGGGCGGTCCCCAGGACGCCGGCCAGCCAGGCCAGTTCGCCGCGCAGCGCGCTCGTGGCGTCGGCGGCGTACAGCGGGCCGAACGTCGCCAGCGCGCTGCGCAGCCGGCGGGTGGTCACGCGCAGCTGGTGCACCGCGTCGGGGCTGTCCAGACGGACCTGCGGGTCGAGGGCCAGCAGCTGATCCCTTTGCCCGCGCAGGTGGGCCAGCACCACCTCTCCGGCCCGGGCGGTACGCCGGGCAGCGCGGTGACCGTTCGGCACCGGCGTCACGGGCAGGTCCCCGGCCAGCGCCCGAGCCGGCTTGGAGGGGTGAGCGGCGGGGACGGCCCCTTGACCCCGCAGCCGCTCGGCGACCGAGGCCAGCAGCCGAGGTGACCCGTCCACCAGCTCGACCTCGATCTCCCGCCAGGATGTCGAGGACTCCTGCCCGGGCACGGTCGCGGTCACCACGTCGTCGGCGACCTCGGCCAGTACCCCGCCGCGGGCGTCGACCAGCAGGGTCAGGGTCCGTACCGTCCGCAGCGTGACCACCGGTTGCACGGCCGCATCCCGCAGGAACGCCCGGACCAGGGCCGCCAGCTCGGCCGGCACCGGCGACCCGGACCGCCCCGCCGGCCGGTGGATCTCCTGACGGGCCTGGCCCGCCGGCAGCTTCAGATGCCAGCCCGGGTCAGATCCTCCCGTCCGCCGACGCAGCGTGATCCCATGGGTGAGCAGGTCCAGGCCCGCACTGTCGTAGTACGTGGCCGTCAGCCGCTGAACTCCCCCGCGGCGGACCTCTGCCACTCCTTTGACGGCGGCCAGGACCCCCCAGTCGGGCGTACCCCCGGCCGATCCGAGATCGAACTTGACCTCGATCTCAGGGTGCGTCTCGTCACGCCCCATGTGCCCGCTCCCCGCCGCCGCGCCCGGACCGCGGTGCGACCACGGCCGACGCAGGGTCTGATCACGGCGTGTGCATCGCTCACCCCCACCATCGGGAGCAGCCCCGCGCACACGTAGACCCGCGAACGTCGGCCCGGGGAGCGACCTGTCCTCTCCCGCGCCTGCGACCCGGACTTCAGGGACCAACGTCACCGACAGGTCGTCAACACCGCGTGATCGCAGCCGTCGTACACCCAGCGACGACCTTCTACCGGCGTACACCCAGCGACGACCCTCTACCGGACCGCGGCCGCAGAACGGGTCCTCCCGAAGGGCTCAGGCTCCGCGTGGCCCCAGCCGAGCAACGTGGCACATCCCCCGGCCGACGGCCCACCTCACGACCCGCTGGGGCGGGGTGAGCGCGGTGAGCAGAAGGCGGCTCGCGTGCAGCCGGGTGGCGGCGGCCGTCCGTGATCCGCGCGGGCCCGATGGCAAGACGTCATCGCGCCGTGGCCGGTCGTTCGCGCCCGGGTTACGCCGACGACGCGGTCGCGGCCCTAACGTGGCGGCGAGCCCCGCTGCGGTGGCTCCTCGAGCCTCAGGCCGAGGAGCCGGACCCCGGGGCTTCACCACTTCCACCCGCCAACAGGTCAGCCCCGGCACTGTCCACGGTCCGCGCCCATGCGCGCCGATCATTCGAAACCCGTTCATGCGCAGCGCGTTCCGCTGTCGTCATGGCGTCGGACGCTGTCGGCAGGGTAGGGACGTGCGGATCGCGATCGTGACCGAGTCGTTCCTCCCGCAGGTGAACGGCGTGACGAACTCCGTGCTGCGGATCTGCGAGCACCTGGCCCTGCGCGGTCACGACGCCATGGTCATCGCGCCGGGTTCGGGGCCGACGAGCTGGGCCGGTGTCCCGGTGGTACGGGTGCCGGCGGTGGCCATGCCCGGCTACGGGTCGCACCAGGTCGGCTGCCCCTGGCCGGGCATGGCACGCACGCTGCGCGAGTTCCGGCCCGACGTGGTGCATCTGGCGTCGCCGACGGTGCTGGGGGCGCAGGCCGTGATGGCCGCGCAGCGTCTCGCAGTGCCCAGCATCGCCGTGTACCAGACCGATCTGGCGGCCTACGCGGCCCGGTACCGGGCGTCGGCAGCCACCCGCGCGGTGTGGCGGTGGCTGGGCTGGATCCACGCCCAGGCGGACCGCACCCTGGCACCCAGCCAGGATGCCGTGCAGGGACTGCAGCAACGTGGAGTGCCCCGGGTCCGGCTGTGGCCACGGGGCGTGGACCTCGACCGCTTCCACCCCCGGCACGCCGACCCCGGCCTGCGCCGCGCCTGGGCACCGGGGGGTGAGCTGGTGGTCGGCTACATCGGGCGGCTGGCCGCGGAGAAGCAGGTCCACCTGCTCGCCGCTCTGAGTGACGTGCCGGGGATCGCCGTCGTCGTCGCCGGGGACGGCCCGCTGCGGCCGGCCCTGCAACGGCAACTGCCGCAGGTCACCTTCCTCGGGCCGCTCGGCGGCCAGGAGCTCAGTGCGGCCTTCGCGTCCCTGGACGTGTTCGTGCACACCGGACCGCACGAGACCTTCTGCCAGGCCGCCCAGGAAGCCCTGGCCAGCGGTGTCCCCGTGGTGGCACCGGCGGCGGGCGGCCTGCTCGACCTGGTCACCGACGGGCGGAACGGCCGGCTGTACGCACCGGGCTCGGCCCAGCAACTGCGCCGCGCCGTCGTCGACCTGGTCACCGACGACGCGAGGCGCCGGGAGATGGGCCTGGCGGCCCGGGCCTCGGTCGAGGGACGCAGCTGGGAGGCCATCGGGGACGCCTACCTGGCGCACTGCGAGGAGATCCTCGCCGCTCCCGAGCGCCCGCGCCTGCAGCCCGCGAGCTGACACCGGGCGCCCGGCCCATCGACACCCGGACCAGGGCCGCCCGGCGGAAGTGGCGCCGTCCTGGCTGCGCGCCCGCCGACGGGTGCTCAGGTGTCGATCGGGGTGGTCGTCGCGGGAGGCGTTGTCCCCGTGGGGGTCTGCCGGCCGGTAAGGCCGGACCGCAGGCGGGCCAACGTGTCCAGGGTCGACGACCACGGGAACGACTCCGCCCGCTGCCGGGCCAGGACCGAGGCGTGGGCCAGGATGTCGGGGTCGACCAGCAGTTCGCGGACGAGGGCCGCCAGTTCGGCCGGGTCGTCCACGGCCGCGGGCACGACCGTCACGGAAGAGGTCCTGTTGCGCGGCGGGATGGACCTGCTCGGCTACCGACCCAAGACGGACAAGATCGACGCCAGGCTGCGGCTCGGCCTCCGGGCCGCCCTGGAGTCACGGCGAGCACAACACGCCCATGGCGGCTGCTACCAGGGGGAATGACCGCGAGAAGCTCGCTCTCCGGCTTGCTACGTCGGTTCGACCTCAGCGCGGCCGGCCTGTGGCTCTGCGAAACCCGCGGCTCGCTGTCACTCCCGCAGGGTCAGGTTGGCGGCGATCCGGCCGGTGGCAGTATCGACCGCGACGATCCGGCCCCGGCTGTCGTGGATGGTGACGACGCCGTCGTGGTCGCGTATGCCGATCGCGGCGGCGTTCCGGAAGTGCACTCGAACCACGGCCTCGGGCCAGGGGCGCGGCGCGGGCTGCCAGGGCGCCAGGACGTCTACGGTGAGGGCCCCTTCCTGCTGGTGCACGGCGGCGTGGAACGGCCCCGAGCCGAGCACGGCCACCAGGGACTCGCCCGTGGCCTGCGCGATGGCTCGCCCCGCCGTGTTCTGCAGGGTGAGCACGGGGCCGGTGTCGTGGTCGTGCAGGGCGAGCAGGCCGGCCGCCGCAGCGACCGCCGCGCCCCGCAGCGATCCGCCGCCGTCCTGGGTGGTGAGGGCGACGGGGCTGCGGTGGCGCAGGATCATCTGCGGTAGCTGCCAGGACCACAGCTGCGGGACGAGGTCGACGCTGACTGCGGGGCCCTGGACGAGCGCGGTGATCCAGCCGGGGCCACGGGCCAGATCGTGAACGGTGACGCCAGGCTCCAGCTCGCGCCAGACAGTGCGCGGGCGGGAGGCAGTGGTGTCCAGGACGGCCAGGCCCTGGTCGTCGATCAGGGTGAGCAGTGCCCCGTCGAACGTTCCGACCGCTCGTCGGGCGGACAGGTGGGCCCAGTGCCGCAGCTTGCGGGTGGTCAGGTCGAGGTGGTGGACGTCGACGGTGGTCTCGCCCCAGCCGAGCAGCAGCGCGGTGCGGCCATGGTCGGCGACGACGAGCTGGTCGGCGCGGAGGTCCCAGCGGGCACGGACCCGGCCCTCCGGGGTGAGCAGCCGGGTTCCGCAGTCGCCGAGGCCGACCAGGACGCCGCCGGGCAGGGCCACGGCATCCTTCACGTCCTGGTGCCCGGGTTCGGCAGCGGCAACGACCTCGACCGGGCGAGGCCGGTCCGGTCCCCTGGCGATCGTGGTCGGTGGCGCGTCGGCGGCCAGCACCGGATCCGCGCGTTCGCGCAGCTGACGGGTGGTGTGGCGGGCGACCCGGTCAGAGGACGCCGCCAGCAGGGTGGGTTCGCGGGTCAGCAGCCGCAGGGCGGCCGATGCCAGACGCCGGTCGGCGGCCAGGTCCGCGGCTCGCAGCTGTCCCAGCGCGGCGACGAAGGCGGCGCGGGCCGGTGCCAGATCCTCGTCGCGGCTGGTCAGGACGGCGAGCGCGGCATCGACCGCGGCGGGAGTCGGCTGATGGGTGACCAGATGTGCCAGCAGCCGGGCACCCGACGGCCCACCGGCGGCGATTCCGGCCGGGAGATGGGGCAGCACCAGCGGGCGCAGGCCGGACTCGGGCCAGGCCGTGTCGACCGCCGCGTGGAGGTCTCCGGCGTCCAGGAGCCGCTGCACCCACTCGGCACGCAACTCCCGCGCGGCCGACGGGTCGGTCTGGGTCAGGCGCTGGACGGCGTCGGCGAACCCACCACGCAGTCGGGCGAGGTCCACGGCCCGGTCCCGGCGACCGGCCCGCCACCAGAGTCGGACCGCCACCGCCGGATCGAGTTGTCGTCCCTCGGCCAGCTCGGCGGCGAGCGCGAGTCGACCGTGTCGTTCCAGCAGCAGGACGGCGTCCCAGGCGTTGGCGAGCAGGTCGGCCCGGACGAACGCGGCCTCCTCGATGCGGCCGAGTCGTTCCAGGTCCTCGGCGGCCTGGGTGTAGAGGGTGCGCAGGTACTGTTCGACGGTCGGTGGGGCGGACAGGCCAGGGCCTCCATCCGACCGCAGCGGCGTCGGCGCCAGCGGGCCGCGGCGGGGCAGCGGCAGCCGCACGGTGAGCCGGCCCCCGGCTCCGCCCAGGGCGATGGCTCGGCGTAGCGCGTCGTCGAACCGGTTGTGGTGGAAGTCCTCGGCCAGGGCACGCACGTAGCGTTCGTGCCGGGACCGGAACACGGCACCGGCCGGCCCGTTCGCCAGCCAGGACATCACCGTCGACCCTGCGCCGGACGTACGCCGTCGTCCGCCCGTGCCGGTGACGCCGTTCGCAGCGCCGCGCCGGACGGCGCCGCGGCCACGCCAGGCGGCGCGGGCGCCTGCCCGTTGGGCCCGTTGCTCACGAGCCGCAAGGACACGGGCCATGCGTTCGGCGGACGGATCCACGCCCACCCCGGCCGCGGATCGCAGTTCGGTGCGGATCGGTGCAGGCGGCGGGAGCGGCTCCAGGACCGGGTCGGGGCGGGCGGGCAGGACGGCGGACAGCAGATGTACGGGAAGTCCGGCGAGGTCCACCCAGCCGGCCGGATTGACCTGCGGCAGTTGTTCGACGTCGAACTCGTGCAGCCGACCGTGGCGCCACACCCTCATCCGGCCGGCCTGCCCCCGCTGCGCAGGAAGACCGGGAGCTCGCTCGGCACGCACGTCCGCCGCGCTCGGCAGGACCAGCAACCACGCGCCGTCCGGCAGCATGGCCAGGCGGGCACCTGCCTGCCAGGCGGTGACCACCCGTTCCCGGGCCTCGTCCACACCGATCAGTCCGGAGTCGATGACATATCCGTCCGCCACCGCCCGGCCGCGGACCAGCGGCCCACCGGCTGCCGGACCCTCCATCGCCGTCGCCGCCCGTCCAGCGTCCGGGCCCGTCACGACGATCCCTCCACCCGCAACCGGACCTGCCCGGTCTCCAGGTCACCGACCTCGATCGCGCCACCGTCACGCTGCACGGCGATCAGCGGCAGCCGGGTGTGCAGCGCCGGTACACCGATGCCACCCGACCACCGGGTCAGGGCCCGAGTTCCCTCGCCGGTGACGAACCTGACCAGCACTCCCCCACCGCCGACGGTGACCAGACCGGTCTGGCCGCCGATCCGGGTCACCCCGGCCACCGTCACCCCCGGGTCCACCCGCAGGGGGATCCCGGCGTCCGGCGGCTGACCGGAGCCGAGGGGCGCAGCCCTGCCCAGCGGGGACGGCAGGTCCGCGAGCCGCCAGCCGCTGTCTCCCTCCCAGGCGATCGCCCCCGACCCCAACTGAGTTTCGGGCACAGGGCCACTGGCGGGGACCGGCCCGAACCGGCCGGTCGACGCCCCCGTCCACACCCACAGCTGCCCACCCGACCGCACCACCACGGCCGGGTTGTCCAGCGTCGTCGACGCCACCGCGGCCGCGACCGTGGGCTGCGGGGTCGGACGGCCCGAGGCGGACAGTTGCCACCACCGACCGGCCAGCGGGACCAGCAGCTCACCCGAGCGGAAGAGCACTTCCGCAGGCGGCGCTGCGACGAGGGCGTCGATCGCCGCGGAGTCGAGCCCCAACTCCTCCAGGGGCACGCTGATCCGGTTCACATCGGCGAGCCGGCGCCCCAAGACCCGGGTCTCCAGGACGCCGTCGAGCGCCACCAGGGCGACCAGCCGCGCCCCCAACACGGAAGCGGCCAGTACCGGGCCGGGGAACCGGTGAGACCGAGGCCGCCCCGCCTGTGCTGTGGGATCGGGGACCCGCTGGGTGATGATCTCTCCGGTGTCACGGCCCCGGACCAGAAGTGTCGGGGCGTTGCCCGGCAACCGCGGCCCGTGGCCCGCACCAGTGAGCAGCCGGGACGTCGGGGCGGGCTGCCGGCGGCGCCACCCCTGCCCGCGCAACACCCGGACGCTGACGTCGGCGGGCGGCAGGCTCAGGTGGAGGCGCTCGCCTGCCAGGCCCACCACCACGGCGGACGGTCCGTCCCCGGTCCAGTCGCTCTCGGCCACCGTGACGAACCGGGGCGGTCGTGCCCCGGCAGTGGACGACCGGCGGGCCAGGCCGTCGGAGGTCACGACCCAGGCATGGGCCGGCTCATCGACCTCGGCCAGCCACGCCCGCGCATCCTCTGCTGTTGTCGACCGCCTGCTCCGGGCCGCCACCCACCCCTGCAACACGGCGGGCAGGTCCCCCTCCAGCCAGGACCCCGCCGGTGCGGACAGGACCCCTACCCGCAGCTGCGATCCGGTATCCGCCGCCCGCCGGTCCAGCACGAGCGCCATCACCAGCTGCACCAGCCGCGCAGCGCCCTGCACCTCCGGGCCGCAGTCCAGCAGCAGCACGGTCTGACCCCGGACCACGTCATGCCGGCGGGCCTGCGCCAGATACAGCAGCTCCGCGGCCGCGGCCCGGCGCAGGAACTCCTCCGGAACCTCCTGCGCCAGCGCCCACTGCGAGACCAGCAGCCGTTGCGGATCACCCCGCCGCGCCAACCCGTCGAACCCGTCCGGCGCACCCTCCGGCCCCTGAACAGACGCATGCCGGCCGACCATCTCGTCCAGCCGGTGCAACAT
Organism: Kineosporiaceae bacterium; assembly: GCA_035719045.1. Classification (GTDB taxonomy): domain Bacteria; phylum Actinomycetota; class Actinomycetes; order Actinomycetales; family Kineosporiaceae; genus DASTGO01. Next base: position 12,025 of record DASTGO010000409.1, read on the forward strand.
CGGGCCCAACGCGACCGCGACGTCCGGCCGCAGCGCGGACAACTGCTGCGACCACGCCGACAACGCCGAGGGCAGGTGCAGGCCCGTCACCAGGGACCCGCCGCCCCCGGCAGGCCGGTCGAGGCGGCCTGCTCGACGGCGGTGTTGTGCCGCCCCCGGCTCCTGGCCAGGGCCTCGACCGCTGCCGCGTCCACCACCGCGACCGGCATCGGGGCGGCGAGCACCGCCCATGGCAGCACCGCCACCAGGCCGTGCCCCTCGGGCAACCGGTCCCGCAACGACGCCAGCAGCAGATCGACCGGCAGCGACGGCGCCCGGGACGTCGGCACCAGCACCCCGCGGTCCCACCCCAGGTAGACAGCGCCGGCGAACCAGGGCAGAGCATCGCCGGCGCCCAGGACGACGCTGCCGCCCGGTCCCGTCGCCACCCGCAGTTCGTGACCGGCCAGCACCCGACGCAGGGTCGCCGAGAGCAACTCATCCGCGTGGTCCGGGCGGCAGGTCACGGCGACAGGGTCAAGAGGAGCATCACGGCGCGTCCACGACAGCACGTGGGTACTCATCCGGCCACCACCCGGGCGCCCAGGCCCACTCTCATGCCCGGACTGCCGCCATCAGCCGGGCCCGCACCTGCGCGAGATCCTCGGGCAGGTCATCCTCCGCGAAGCAGGCGTCGATCTCCCGCAGGGTGGCCTCGACCCGCAACCGTTCATCGCCTTCCGGCCCCGACTCGGCAAACCCCTCCAGCAGGACATTGCCGGACTCGACCAGCCGCTGAGCCCGGGCCCGCAGCCCACGAGACAGTTCCTCCGCCGCGAACGGCAACGTCGCGCTGCGGGCCTGCGCCATCAGGTCCGCCAGCGCCTCCTGCGCCCCCGCCTGCGCGTCACCGGTCGGTGCCACCAACGGCAACACCCACAGATCAGCCACCGTGGCCGCCGAACGACCGTCCAGAACCGCCGCCGCCGCGATCAATCGCTGCGCCCGCACCGCCCGGCGATCACTCAACTGCACTCCCGCCGCCCGCAGCCGCCGGACCGCCGCCGCCAGCACCGACTGCACCGCCCGCAGATCACAGTCGGCGGCCGCCGCAGACAGCCGGTCCACCGCCGCGAGCAGCCCAGGATCGCCTCCATCGGCCATCCCAGCCCCGAGCTCCGCGACCCCAGCCCCGAGCTTGGTGATCCCGGCACCGGGCTCCCCGCGCTCGCCGCCCCCCGCCCAACCGGCCTCCAGCATCTCCTCCAGCCGGGCGTCCGCCACCGGCTCCACGAACACCCTCGCCAGGAACCGGTCGGCGAACGCCGCCAGCGCCGGATCCTCCGGCAGGACGTTCGTGGCGCCCACGCACACCCGCAGCGGGCAGGTCATCGCCGTGCTGCCCCGGCGGAAGGTCCGCTCGTTCAAGATCCCCAGCAGGGTGTTCAGGATCGCCGTCGACCCCAGGAAGACCTCATCCAAGAACGCGATGTCCGCCTCCGGCAGCATCCCCGCCGTCTCGACCTCGACGATCCCCTCCCGCAACCGGCGCAGATCCACAGGCCCGAACACCTCGTTGGGCTCGGTGAACCGGCCCAACAGGTACTCGAAGTACCGCCCACCCAGACCGGACGCCACCCGCCGCACCGCCTGCGACTTCGCCGTCCCCGGCGGCCCGACCACCAGCAGGTGCTCCCCCGCGACCGCGCACAAGACCACCGCCTCGACCAGCAGCTCGCGCTCCACCAGACCCGCGCGGGCCCGGGCAACCACCCTGCGCAGCCGCTCGGCGTCCGAAACGAGGGAAGACACCACGCCCGCGGGGACCTGCCGATCCAGATCAGTCACGGGCCGGAGTGTAGGTCCCGGCATCCCCCACCAGCGATCAGAATCCTCCTCACCGGCCTGGGGTACCCATACATCACCCGGCACTGGTGGACATATGGGTCATCCTGGCACCCCACACGCTTTCGAGACCGTTTCGCCGGCACCTGGATGTCCGACGTTCCGTTCGGACTTCCGGGAGCCCAGAGAGCCTCAGTCCGATGACCTGGTCGAGGTCCCGGCGTATCACGCGCTGATGCGGCCAGCACTGGCAGCACCGGCCGACCGGGGCGAGTATCAGACTGGTCCCGGGCAATGCGGATCGCGTTCGGTGATCGGGTCGAGCCCTTCCCCGTGTGTCACTGCGAGGCACCCGCCGCAACGCCGCCGGAGAGCGCAGCCCTGGCAGCCGCGACTGCCGGCCCGATACCGCCGTGCCGCGTTCGAGCGCCAGACGGTGTCGAGCGACTGTTCCGGTAACTTGCCGATGGGTGAGGGGAACTTGCGGCAGGCGTGGACCTGGCCATCCGGCAGCACAGCCACGAAGTTGAACGCGGCGCCGCAGCCGTGGCCGGTGCAGCCGCCGAACGGGGGCAGTCCGGCGCGTCGGCGAGCTGGCTGCAGGAGGTTGTCCTTCCAGCCGAGCAGCGGGTCGGTGCGTGCGGCGGCCGTGTACCTGTCCAGGAAGGCGTGCAGCTCGGCCGGTGCGGGGTGGGCCAGTTCGGTCCCGGCGCCTGTGCGTGCGAGCCGGTTGAAGCTGAGCCGGTGGGTAAGGCCTCGCAACTGCTCTGCCAGTGGGAGCACGTCGTCCAGATTGTCGCTGGTCAGGGTGAGCATGACGTGTGTCGTCACGCCGCGTTTCCTCGCCTCTTCGAGGAAGGAGAACGTGCGCTCGAAGTGGCGCGTGCCACGCACGGCCGCATCTTGGTGGGAGAGGCCCTCCAGGCTCACCTGGTAGTAGACGGGGGTCTGGATCGCGATCAGCCGGTCGAGCACCTTTCCCGGAACCGGGTTTCCCAGGATGGACAGGCGGAGCTGGCGGAAGGTCGCCGCTGCGTAGATCTCCCAGAACTCGGGGTGGAGAAAGGGGTTGCCGCCGGTGAGGCAGACCTGTCCGGTCACGTGCCTTGTCCGGCAGAACGTGACCATGTGATCGAGTACAGCGATGGCGTCCGGGCCGCGCAGGCCCGCGCGATCGGATCGGTCGTAGCAGTGGCGGCACCGGGCTTCGCAAGCGTTGGTCAGGTGCCACTGCAGGATGAAACTGCGGCTGCATCGCCCGCCCAGCCACCGGTCACGCAGCATCGCTTCATATCCCCGTAGTTCGGCTCTACGACCGCTTCAGTCGCTACCACAGCCGCCGCAGCCGGACCCGCAGCCGGACCCGCCGTCGGACCCGCCGTCGGACCCGCCGTCGTAGCCGGACCCGTCAGCCGAATCGTGCCTACGCCTGAGGTGCGCATCGTCCGCCATGGCGAGGGTGAGCGGGGAGAGTCCTTTCATCCCGAACAGACCTACGTAGAACGTGAGTTCGGGGGTTGAGTGGCCCGGCACGAAGCTGCCCGCCTCTTTCCGCAGGTGTCGGAACTGCCTGCGCGTGAGTTGCAGGGTGGCCTTACCTTGACGGGTGATGCTGGGGGGACGGCCGACGAGCCAGACGAGGAACGGGAGGACTACCGCAAGGATGACGAGGATCAGGACGTTGGTGTGGCCGCGAACGTGGGCCACTACGAGCTTGGTGGCCGCGACGCCGAGCAGCATGAGCCCGAGCCAGACGCCGGGGCGCCTCGAGCGCGCCAGCTCTTCGGCTCCAGGGACGAGTCCCCGCGCCTGCAGTGTTGCGTTTGTCCGGGCGAGCGCTGCCTTGACGCCGGCATCCTCGAACGCCATCGACACGTAGACCTTCCGAGCGAACGCGGTGACGAGCGCTCGGTCGAGCGGCCGGCTGGCCTTCTCGCCCCCGTCTTCGGCCGGCCGTTCGATCAGGCCGTGGACGGCCTTGAGAATCCTTCGGTCCAGGAGCGAGATCAGCGCCACGCGGACGCACTCGGCCGGTCCGCCACGCAGGTAGGCGAGTTCATAGGGGTCGGTGAGCGGCTCCGGTTCCCCCGCTTTCGAGCCACGGCTGAGCAACCGCGCGGCCACGAGCGCGACAGCACCCAGCAGGAGGTAGAAGAAGAGGAAGCCGCGACCTTGCAGGTCGAATGGATTCACCGCTGATACTCCCGATCCGGACTGGGTGCACCGCACTGGAGCCAGTATCGGTGGTCTTGATCATAAAGGTCATGCTTCGGGTGCCACCGGGATACACCGGAAACCGCCACAAGGGCCCGTCCCCAGGCTCTGACCGTCCGGCGACGCCTCTCACAAATGACCCATTCCGGGACGACCGATAATCGGCGCCGGTCTGGTGCGTTTCTGCAGGACAAGCGGTCCCCGTCTACCCGTGCATCCCCCACCGAGGCTTTCCAGCGGGTGGTGTCGTGGGCTGTCCGCGGGGGTGGCCAGGCAACGTTGGTGTGGGGGTGACTTGGATGGTGAGGTTGGCGTCCAAGGCGTGGGCGAGTCGTTGCAGAACCGGCAGGGTAGGCACCGTGCCGCCGGCTTCGAATCGGGCGACGGCCGACTGGGTCATCGAGGCTGCCTGGGCGAGCTGGGTCTGGCTCCAGCCCTTCTTCCCACGCAGAGCCCGGACCGCGGCGCCCAACTCGAAGGCGAGCTTCGCCGCTTCGTAGGCCTCGGCGGCACCCGGCTCGCTCATACGCCGACTGCGCAGGTCGTCCCGACTCGTGCGCTCAACCATCCCCCTCACCCTCACCCTCGCCCTCGATCATGTGCTGCTCGGCATGGCATCGTGCCAGCGCCTTGCGGGCTCACTGGACCTATTCCTTCGGAACGCCGCCTACTTCTTGTCGGTCTGGGGTTTCAGCGCTTGGTGAAGGGTTGGTAGTCGCCGACACAGTGGGTACCCCGGGCGGGTGGCGCCGTGGTCACCAGGTAGTTCTCGATGGCCGTGTCGAGGCAGGCCGATCGGGTGAAGGCGGTGTGTCCCCAACTGTCGACGGACACCAACGTGCTGTTGGGCAGGAGCTTGGACAGTGCGACGGCGTTGTCGTAGTTGGTCACGGGGTCCCAGTAGTTGCCGATGATGAGCACGGGGTTGGTGGTCCGGTGGGTGAAGGGCCCTCGGTAGGCGTCCTCGTCGGAGGTGGTCCATGTGGTCGAGGCACAGGGTGCGTCTTCCCAGGCGGCCAGGCGGCCGAAGCCGGGCACGCGGGCGTCGGCGGCGTCGGCGGCGGCGGGCCACTGGTCGGCGCGGGCAGGGTGCAGCCCATCGGTGCAGATCACGGTGTGCCTTGCCTCGATGTCGTTTCCGTAGGGGGAAGTCGGCCAGGGGGCTGTGGTCGGGTCGGGCGTGGGCTGCGACCGCAGCTGAGCGACTGCCCGGTTGAGTGCTGCAGCGGCGGCCTCGCGTCGGGAGGAGGGTGCTGCGGCGTTCTGGAGCGTGGATGCCCACGTGAGGATGTCGGCGATGCTGTCCACACCTTCTGTGGTGGACAGCAGGAGTTGCAGTCCGGAGAGCGCCTGCGGGTAGGTCACGGTGGTCGTGGTGCCCGTGCTCGGGTCGTCGAAGGTCAGCGGGGCCTTCTTCAGGGCCGCGAGGATGGCTTCGTAGCTCGCGACGGGGTCCCCGGTCGCGGCGAGACTGCAGCGGTCGGGGCCTGCCGTGCGGCAGCGGACGAGGAGTTCGTGCAGGGCTCTCGCGGTTGCCTCGGCCTGCTTGAGTCGCACGCTGCTCGGGGTCGATCCTCGACCCGGTGTCCCCACCAACGCCACCGGGTCGAGGATCGCGTCGATGGCCAGCGCCCGGACCCGGTCGGGGAACAGGTTGGCGTAGACCTGACCCAGGTAGGAGCCGTAGGAGATGCCGAAGTAGGTCAGCTGTTTGTCTCCAACGGCGCGGCGCAGCACGTCCATGTCCCGCGCCACTTCAGCCGTGGACATCGACCGGGACAGCGGCGCCCCGGACGTCGAGCACGCCCGGCCGAAGGCCTTGACCGCCGTGAGGTAGGCGGCCGTCTCCTCCACGGTCCTGGGGAACACGACACCGAGGCCGGCCAGGGCGGCATCTCGACCGCCCGCACTCGGCCAGCACCGGACGTTGTCACTGAACTGCGTGCCCCGGGGGTCGAATCCCACGATGTCGAACCTCGCGAGCACCTCCGGCCGCAGGAAGGTGGGAGCAGTCGCGGCGAATCGCGTCCCGGAACCGGCCGGCCCACCAGGGTTGACGAACAAGGTGCCGATTCTGTGTGCCTGGTCCGTCGCCTTGACCCGCAGCACCGCGACTCTGGTCGTCGGGCCGTTCGGCTCGTCGTAGTCCAACGGGAGATCGGCGGTCGCACAGTCTGCGCCAGGGGCGAACGGCCCGCAGCCGGTCCAGTTCAGCCTGGGGGCCGGCACCCGATCGACCCGGTGGGCCTCCAGCGGACTGGTTCGGTCGAAGGCCGACACCGGCCCGGACCCGACAACTGCGGAGTGGCTTGCCCGTCCCCCCTGGACGGACGCCGCTTCGGCAGCAGCCGGCACGGTTGCACCCACCCACACGGACAGTCCCGCTGCGGTCAGAACAACCGCCCGCACGTGGACAGCTCGACAACTCGACATGGGCTCCACCCCCTCGGCTTCCAGGAACGTGCACAGCACCGCCTCCGACGAGGAACCGGACTTGACTCCACGCAGTGGGAGCGGCACGAACAGGGATGACTCTACATATGTCGACGATCTTCGTCTACATATGTAGCGGCCCCATCCACAGGAAGGATCTGCACCGCAGGACCTGCGGGCGCACCCGTTGAGCCTCGTGCCAACATATGTAGAATTCCGGCGTGTTTGCGCCGAGGCCGTGGAGGGCGCCATGAACCCGACTCCCCCGCTGAACCCAACACCCCAGGTGGACAAGGTCTTGCGCGTCTTCCTGGAGGCCGTGGACGAGCCGCGGTACGGGTACGAACTGATGCGCAGGACCGGCCTGAAGAGCGGCACTCTGTACCCGATCCTGGCCCGACTGGAGGCCCAGGCAGTGGTGGAGGCCGACTGGCAGCCTCCGGACCAGACGCTGCCGGGGCGGCCCCCGCGGCGGTTCTACAGGTTGACCGGTGCCGGGGTGGCTACGGCGCGGCAACTGGTGGCCGAGGCCTCGCAGACCCGCGAGACCGCATCCAGGTCCCGGCGGGGGCTGTTGCCCGGCGTGGAGGGGGGACGGGCGTGATCACCTGTTGCACGGTGGAGACGGCGGCACTGCGGGCCGGGGAACGACTGATCACCCGGGTCTGTCGCCTGGTGCCCGACGACGAGCGGGACCTGCGCCGACAGGAATGGGTCGCCGAGCAGTGGGGCATCCTGGATGACACGTCTCGTCCCTGGCTCCTGCGCGTCCTCGCCCTGCTTGTCTTCCCCCTGCCCCTGGCCTGGACCCTGCGACGCGGCGACTGGCCCACCCGTCATGACGGGAGCCTGTTCGACTGGAGAGCGACCGCCAACACCGTCGCCCTCTACACCGTCACCGCCTACATCCTCGTCCCCTTCATCACCGCCCTTTTCTTCTCCGTCGGCTTCCTCGGCTACGCCATCGGCGCCGGCGCCACCGGCGCTGGCATCGGCGCCGGTCTCGGCGCCGGCGTCCCTGCCGGCCTCGGCCTCGGCCTCGGCTCCCCCACCGGTGCCCCCGCCGTCTCCGGCACCCTCACCCACGCCCCCTCGGTCGCCGGCACTGTCTGCGCCGTCGCCGCAGTGGCCGGCTTCGCGCTCTTCCTTGCCCACAGCTGGATCTCCCAGCAACGCTCCGACGAGAGAGGCGTCGGGTAACAGGGTCGGCCTGACGCCCGACACCGCTCCCACGTGCACGTCGAAGCCGATGTAAACAGGCCAAGGCGATCGGGGTGAACCGGTGGCCCGCACGGCACTGGAAGGTCAACGTCGCCTGGCTCGCCGTGGTCGCCAGCATGCTGGCCGCCTTCCGCCATCTGGGCCTTCCCGACGGCGACCTGCGTACGGCATCCATCCAGACCCTGCGGTTCCGGCTCTTCGAGGTCCCGGACGGATCACCCACGGGCAACGCAGGACCCGGCTACACCTTCCAACCGACTGGCCTCCGCGACTGCCGCCGCCCGCAACGAGCACATCGGGCACCCGGTCACGCCCGCCTCGTCACAACGCAAGCGTGGTGCCCGCTACCGGCCCCGATCAAGCACTACCGCACCGACGTGAAGCATCGAGGTCAGTGCCGCCGCTGTCCGCGCGGGGCGGTCCATGCCTGCGGAACGACCCGAAGCACGGCTACGGTGCGGCCGGGTTCATCGGTGCGGCACTGGAGCGGCTCGGCGAACCGGCCGCCAGGGTCGCCGTCGCGGACCGGGACCGTTCCATGGTGGCGGGGATGGTCGCGGTGGCCGCCCGGTTGGCCGACGACAACCCGCCGCCGGACGAACCACTCCCTACCCGGGCGACCAGCTGGCCTCGGATCCCGCTGCGGCGCGGGGGTTTGGGCGCCACCCCGCGGTTGCGCACGCCTGCGGCGCGGGTGGTCTTCCTGGGCTCCGAAGGCGAGACCGGTGTCGTCGCTCGCGACTTCGTCGACTACCTGTGGCTGGTCGCCGACGGCTACGGACCGATGGAGGCCATCGAATACGCACCGACGGACGACGAACCACGGCGCGACGAACCGGAGGCCCAGGCGTTGGCCGAGAAGTTGGCCGGCACAGCGCGCAAGTCCCCGGCTGCCGTGCTCGCCAGGGCACAGGGGGAGTTCCCCGGCTTCAGCTCATGGATCGAATCCATGTGCCGCTGAACGCGCCGAGCGCACCCAGCCTCGACGGGAACCAACCTTCTCCGGCCTCGACCGCTGATCTGCAGCGTATGCTTCGGCCCGATCCGCCGATCCAGACCGGCGGGCACGGCGGCTGCACCCAGCTTCGGCTCCGCGACGGCGTCCTGCAGTTCCGCACTGCCCTCAACTCGATGATCGGTGGGTGCACAACTAGTCACGGCTCGGCGCAGGTGACCCCTAGCGAAACCCAGCCTGCATGGCGTTCGATGGCAGCCGGAGACGCTCGCGTCCTGCGCGTCGCGGCGACCCCGCGGATGGCGCTCATGGCGCTGGAAGCGCACAGTTGCGCGCAGAAAACCGCTCGTACGGGGGTGTCGCACAATGAAACAGGTTGCCCTAACCTTCCCGGAGCTCGGCTTGATCGCTGGGACGCGGGCCGCGCTCGGCGCGGGGCTGGCGCTGTTGCTCGGTGACCGGCTGAGTCCCGAACAACGCCGCGCCGTCGGCTGGACCCTCCTCGCGGTGGGAATCATCACCACGGTTCCACTGGGCGTGGAAGTCTTCAAGGGTAGTCAAACGACCTCAGGGCCGAACGATCCGGCCGCAGTGTAATCGGGGGCTCGACGCCGTCCTGCGGCTGGATTGTCGACCGTCCATCGCCGTCACGGGCGAATGCGATGTTGGGTAGTGCGCCGCTACTACCTCGATCTTCAGTCGGTGTCCAGGCGGGGGCACGTGGAACGGCCTGTCGGCCGCGGTCCGTCAAAGCGCCGTCAGCAGGAACGCGCGACACCAGCCGCTCCAGCTCGGCCACCGCCGGCAACAGCACCTGCCGACCCCGCAGCCACCCCACCGCCCCGGCAAACACCACCCACGGGCCGTCCCCGGTCGTCCAGGCCCGGTGGTCAACCCACCGGGTCAACTCCTCCCGGTGCTCGCCGAAGCCACCCCACCCGTCGACCTCACAGATCTCCCACCGGTGCTCGAACCGGGTCGTCCGCCGCTGCCCGAACCGGGTCGTCCGCCGCTGCAGATAGCCCTTGACCTGCGAGGGGTCCGCAATCCCCAACTAGTCGGCGAGTTCGTCGACCACCACCGCGGGAAGGAAGCACCGACGCAGATCCTCAACCGACGGCGGGCCCTCGAACCGGCCATACGCCGCCCGCTGCCCCGCAGTCAGGAACTCCTCAACCGCGTCCTCGGCGGCCACCTCCGCATCGCTCACACACGATCAATGCCGACCACGTCCCAACCGTTAGCCCACCAACGAGACCGGGGCCCTCGGACTCCTTACCGTTATCTTTCACAAGATCGTCAGTCACGGGCCGGGCCCTGATCGCCCGGCGCACCCGGATCGCCCTGGCGCACCGACGGGCGATGGGCGTGCGGCTGGGAGGGCCGCGGCGGCCTCAACGAGGTGCTCGAGCGCGTGCTGCAGTTGCGCGCCGGCGGGGCCCGCCTGGTCGACGTCGCCGCGGCGATGAACGCCGCCGGCACACCCACGCCCGGAGGCGGCGCCCGTGGTGGCCAACGTACATGTCCTGGCTTTTGGCCGCCCAGGATGCCCGCACCGCAAACATCACTAAGAGTCAGGACTCCACCACCCTACGAGGGCGGTTTGAGGGCGGCGAAACCGGCCACCAGCGTAGGGACGATCAGGCCCAGTCGGTCGCCGGACTGACGCCAGCCGGTCGCCGTGGTCAGGTCGACGGCGACGAAACTCACCGAGGTGGAGCGGTCCCAGGCCGGACAGGTGGCCGCGTCCGCCCAGGCACAAGTCGGGGCATCGTCGCCGGACAGCAATGCGTTCATCGCCGCCGCGCTCAGCGCCAGCAGCCACTTCACCGTGGTGACCACGCCGATCGCGGTCCGCATGATCAGCATGCACTGACCCTGAAGGCTCTCCTCGGCGGCGACCAGCGCCGATCTGGCGATTGTGAGGACCACTGGGCGGAGCTGCCGACCCGGTCGAGGGTCTTCAGGGTGAGGTCGAGGCGAGGTCGAGGTCCTCCGGCCCGGCGAGGTCGAGGTCCTCCGGCCCGGTGCTGGACACGTTCCGCCCCTCAGACTGTGAAGAACCGTCCGCCCCGAGGCCTCGACCTCACCGACCGGGAAAGGGTGCAGGCCGTGGATCCCGTCTCTCTCCTCATCGCAGCCTTGACCGCCGGTGGCGCAGCAGTCGCCACCGGCGCCACCGCCGGAGTGACCGCGGCGACCAGCAACGCGCTCGTCTCCCTCTACAGCCGGCTGAAAGACGCCCTGGCGGCCCGGTTCCAGGGCGACCAGACCTCCCTGCGCATCCTCGAGCGGCACGCGCAGAACCCGGCGGGCTACGACGGGGCCCTCCGCGACGTCCTCACCGACACCGGCGCCGGAGCCGACGAGGCGCTCGTTGACCTCGCCCGCCGCCTCCTAGAAGCCTCCGACGTCCGGGGCGCCACTGTCGGCCGCTACAACGTCGACGTCCGCGACAGCAAGGGCATTGTCATCGGCGACAACGCGCACGTCGAACAGCACTTCGACAACTGACCGGCCACCACCCGGACGACGCGACGGCGCCCCCGAGCCGACCACCTGCCGCCCGGCCTCCCTGCCTTGCCCTGACCGCTGCGATCCCGGCGACCGGACGGCTCTCCCGCTGAGGGGGTTCAGGTGAACGACAACCGCAGAACAGCCGCGGCGGACGACGACGGCCCCGCCGGGGCCGCCTCGGTCGTGGTGCACGACGCCCTCGGCACGGTTGTGGGGCCGAACGCGACGGTCACCAACATCTTCGGCAACCGCGGCCGGATTGCCCGCAGCGCCTACCTCGAGCAGGTCAGGGACATCGCCCCGGCCGACCTCATCGGCCGCGGGACCGAACTGGCCGAACTCGAGGACTTCTGCCGCAACGACGAGGCCTACATGTGGTGGCAGGCCGGCCCATGGGCCGGCAAGACCGCTCTCATGTCCTGGTTCGTCCTGCACCCGCCGGACGACGTCGACGTCGTCTGCTTCTTCATCACCGCGCGTCTGTCCGCCCAGGCCGACTCCGCCGCCTTCACCGAGGCGATCCTGGAGCAGTTGGCCTCCCTGCTCGGCGAGGACCTCCCCCGGTCGGCCGCCGGTGGCGCCCGGGACGCGCACCGGCGCTCCGCCGTCCACCGGGCCGCCGAACGGGCCCAGAAGGTCGGCCGGCGCCTGGTCATGGTGATCGACGGCCTCGACGAGGACCGTGGCGTCGATGCCGGCATGCCCTCCATCGCGTCGCTGCTGCCCAAGCAGCCCTACCCGGGGCTGAAGATCATCCTCGCCGGGCGGCCGCACCCGCCGATCCCCACCGACGTCGACGGGACGCACCCCCTTCGGACCTGCCGGGTCAAACCGCTGCCCGCGTCGAACCACGCGGGCCAGATCCAGGAGTTGGCGCAGCGCGAACTCGGAAGCCTGCTCGTCGGGCCGGGGCACCAGCGCGACCTCGTCGGGATCATCTGCGCCGCAGGCGGCGGCCTCACCGGCGCCGACCTGCAACGACTCACCGGCCTGCACCCCTTCGAACTGCACCACCTACTCGAGGGCGTCACCGGCCGCACCATCAGTGCCCGCGCCGGCACCGGCCAGGACCTCACCGAGGACGGCCCGGTCTACCTGCTCGCCCACGAGGAACTGCAACTGGCGGCGGTCGAGGAGATCGGGGCCGACCTCCTCGACCGGTACCGCGAGAAGATCCACTCCTGGGCGGCCTTTTTCGCCGATATGAGGTGGCCACGGGAGACGCCGCCCTACCTGTTCCGCGGTTACGCCCGCATGCTGCAGACGATCGGCGACGTCGAACGCCTCGCCCGGCTGGCCGCCGACCCGGTCCGCCACGACCGCATGCTCGACCACACCGGCGGCGACGCGACGTCCTACTCCGAGATCAGCGCGGCCATGAGCCTGGCGGCCGACCTGCCCGACCCGAGGATCCTGCCCATGTGCCGGGTGTCGGCGCACCGGCGCGACCTCGACCAGCGCAACGCGAGCATCCCCCACCGGCTGCCCAGCGTGTGGCTGCGCCTGAACAACCCGCTGCGCGCCGAGGCCCTGGCCAAGTCCATCAGCGACCCAGCCCGCCGGACCCAGGCCCTGGTCACCCTGTCCTACGAGTTCCTCACCTCCGGCCGAGGCCAGGACGCCCGCGCCCTCGCCGTCGAGGGGGCCTCCGCCGTCACCCAGATCCCCGACCCGCAGGCACGGGCCCTGGCTTTCCTGGAACTGGCCCTGCTGCAGGCCTCGCTCGGCGAGCGGGAGGCCTCCGACGCCTGCGCCAACGGGGCCGGCGACTCCGCCATGCTCGTCGCAGACGTCGAGGCGCGGGTCCAACTCCTGGCGCGGATGCCCTTCATCGCCCGGGACCTGTCGGCCGGGGCCTTCTCCCGGAACGTGGCCATGATGGCCCTGCTCCTGGTCCAGGCCCTGGACTCCTCCAGCCGGGCCAAGCCCGCGACCCTGCTGTCGACCACCCTGATGAACGGGGTGACGGCCTCGCGGGGGCGGCAGGAGTTCGCGCACGCCGCCCAGTTCGCCGGGATCGCACTCCAGGCGCTGCTGCAGATCCCCGGCACCCTGGAGCAGCAGGAGGAACTGCTGGCCTTGGCCAAGGCGTCCGGCGACATCGCCAAACGCCTCGTCGACGAGGGCGAACTGGCGACCGCACGCCTCTACTCCGACAACGCGGCGGCCGCCACGTCGAGCGCACGCAAGCTCGCCACCGGGGACTGGGCGGTCGACCTGCGCAAGGCCTCGCTGGAACTGACCCTGAGCGGCGACCCATCCGATTACCAGCGCGACGCCGACGTCATCAACCAGCTCAAGAAGGCCTCGCAGGAAAGGGAACAGCAGGCCGTCGCCGAACTCACTCAGGTGCTCGCGAGCGTCGGCGACTACCCGCAGGCCATCACCCTCACCACCGCCATCGCGAGCCCCCGGATGCGCGTGGAGTGCACATGCAAGATCGCGGCGTCCATGTCGCTGCACGAGTACCCCGCCGAGCAGGCGCTGGGGACGGCCGAGAACTGGGCGGGGGAGATCGAGGACGACCAGGACCGCCTGCACAGCAACCTGGCCCTGCTCGAGGCGCACCTGCGGATCGGCAACCTGGACGAGGCCTCCCGCCTCGGCCGCGCCATCCTGTTTGACCTGGACGGCGCCGACCTGGAACCCAGGCAGAAGGCCCGCCTCTACGTCTCCCTCATCACCGCGTTCGCCGGCCACCCGGCCGAGGAGCTGAGCGACCTGGCGGAGGCGTCCGCAGTGGCGAGCCTTCGTGAGCTGGAGTCCACCGACGAGCAGGTCCAGTCCCTCGACGCCCTCATCCGCGCCAGCGCGGGGCGCGAGCTCAAACCGATCTACCGCCTGCTCGCCGAGGACATCCTGCAGACCATCCCCGACATCACGCACAGCAGCAGCCGTCTGGCCGCCCTGCTCAGCCTGACCGGCGCCCTCGGCGACGATGGCGCCGACCTGATCAGCGACGACCTGCTCTACCGGGCCGCCCAGGACGTCCACGAGCACCTCAACCCCCGGTACGCGGGCGAGACCCTGACCGACGCCGTCAAGAGCCTGCGGACCATGGGACGCCTGGACCTCGCTCGCCGGCTGGGCGAGGTGTGCGCCCCCCTCGCCAAGCAACTCGCGCAGGACCTCCAGCCGCACACGCAGGCGTCCATCCTGAGCGGCTGGATGTCCAGGCTCGCCGTCGAACTGCACGAACTGGGCGACCCCGGCGAGGCCATCGCTGTCGCCCTCAGGATCCACGCTCCCTCAGAGCGCCTGACGACCCTGGTCCAGCTGGCGCGCATGGCGGCCCGGTCCGACGACGGCGCGACCCTCGCCACCGTCGTCACCCAACTGCTGACCGAACGCGACGCCCCGGCCTTCACCGTCGACCCCGTGCTGCAGGAGCTCGCCGAGATCCTTGCCGAGGCTGGCCAGGCGGACGACGCGACGGCCGTCGTGGAGCACATCGCCGACGCCGCCGTGCAGCAGCGCGCCCTGCTAGGGATGTCCCGCTCGTTCATGCAGTCCGCAGCCGCCGCACCCCTGCGAACGTCGGCTGCGCTGCTGGTCCAGAGCCTGCTGTCCCAGCCCGCGGGCGGGATCGGCGAGTCCGCCGTGACGGGAACGTTCATCGGCGACCTGGTGTCGAGCGGCTACATCGAGATCGCCGTCTCGTTCACCCAGGACCTGTGCCGCCTGGAGTCGGGCTCGGCGTCGCTCACGTTCCTGGTCGACGCGCTGCTGAAGGCGAGCCGGATTCCCGAGGCGGCCGCAGTGATCAGGACCATGGGCGACCTGGTCGCCCGGGTCGAGGCGCTGGCCGCCACCGCCTACGCCGCATGCGACGTCGACCAGCCGGGGGTGGCCCGTGACCTCGCCCTGGAGGCCGAGAGCGTCGCCCGGTCCGTGGTCGACCCCCGGATCCACGACGAGTCGTTCGCGGCCGTGATCACCGGCACCTGCACGATCGGGCGACTCGACCTGGCCCGCCGGGCCCTGTCAGCGTTGAAGGGCGACAAGGCGCGCGAGACCGCCACGAAGGAACTGGACCGCGCGGTCAGGAGGGCGCTGCACACCTCGCCGAAGGTCCCCGACGCGCATTCCGAACGCCGGGCGCGGTCCTGGGCGATGCCGTTCCTGCAGAGCCTCGACCTGATCGAACTGGCCCGGGCGTTCGAGACCGTCGGCAACAAGCGCGAGAGCAGACGCTTGGTTCGGGACGCCGAGGCCCGGGCCCGCTGGGTTGCTGGCCCCTACAACCGCCTATGGGCCCTGTGCGAGGTGTCCCTCGCCCTGGCCGCCGGCGGGCACCCCGAGGCCGCGCGCGCCGACGCTTTCGAAGCCGAGCGCCAGCTGGCCGAGATCACGACCCGGCACATGCGCTGTCGTGCCATCAGCAGGCTCGCCCTGGCCTTCTCCAGCGCCGATCAGACCGAACGGGTCCGGCTGTATGTCGGGGAGCTCCTCGAACTGCTGCCCGGCCTGCCCGACCCCGCCATGCGGGCCGCGATCATGGCGTCGGCCACTCCCGCCCTCGCCCGGATCGGCGATCGGGAGCACGCCCGACGCCTGCTGGCCGAATGCCTGCTGATCGCCCCCTGGCCGGTCTCGGTCTCGGGCATCGCGCTGGTCGAGACCGACGACTTCACGACCTTCGCCGAAGAGCAGCTCTCCCCCACACCTCCCCGTGACCTTGCGTTTCATTCCTGATCTTGACGCCCGCGCCACCGCTCGGCCAGGCATCCACGCCGCGCCTGTGACGGACTCGGCCGGGTCGGTGAAGCCGGGGTACCAGCGATGGAAGTCGGTGGTGAGGTCATTGTTCAGGACCCGGGTGCGGACCTGCAGGAGCAGGTGGGCGCCGGCTGGGGTCCAGCGCATCTGCTGCTTCTTGACCATCCGTCTGCTGATCACCTGGTTGACGGCGGACTCGGCGGTGGCGCTGGAGATGGCCTCGCCGCAGCGGTGGAGTTCGCCGTAGTTGGGGATCTGGGCGGCGTTGGTGTCGATGTAGCCGCGAAACTCGGTGACCGACCGTACCCTCCCACGGTTTGCCCCGGTCTCCCACTCCCCCTGCTCGGCAGGGATGGGAAGTCCTGCCGGACAGGGATGGGAAGTCCTGCCTGTGAGCAGGCTGAATGAAGCATGAAAATGCGCTCAAAAGGCGCGAAACGTGCATGCTTGACCCGGTTGCCGCGCCGATCGCTCAACAAGGGTCTTGCGGCGGCCAGGTGGCACCGGAGGCCGCGCTTTCTGCGTGCCGCCGGGACTGCTTCTCAACTGCCGCGGAGGGATCGTCTGCGGGCGTGCACCGATCCCATGACCAGAGTGAGGCGAGCAATGGCGGTCGATGCGACGGCGTCCGAGGCCACCAGCCGAAAACCCCGGGTCGTGGGTGTGGACATCACCCGAGGCGTGGCCCTGCTGGGGATGATGGCGGTGCACAGCTTCGACACCTTCACCGGTGACGGCGCGCCGTCACCGGCCACGATGATCGCAGCCGGCCGATCGGCAGCCACCTTTGTCTTCGTGGCAGGGGTGAGCCTGGCGTTTGTGTCCGGAGGCCGGACGGTCGTGCAGGGGCACCAGCGCACCGCGGCAGCAGCCGGGATCGCCGTGCGGGGGCTGTTCGTCGGGCTACTCGGTCTGGCCCTGGCCTACCTGGACAGTGGCGTGGACATCATCCTCGCCGCCTACGGGCTGATGTTCCTGCTCGCCATCCCGCTGCTCGCCCGCTCCCCACGGACGCTCGCGGGGATCACCGCCGGGCTGATCATCGTGGGCCCGGTCCTGCTGGTAGCCACCGCCGGCAGCATCAACGTGACGCACGGATCGGCGGACCCCAGCCTCGGCATGCTGCTGACCAGCCCCCGCGAACTGCTCGCCCTGTTGCTGGTGACCGGGGGGTATCCGGTCGTGGTCTATATGGCGTACCTGTGCGCCGGGATCGCCGTTGGGCGGCTCGACCTGACCTCCCGACGCGTGGCGGGGTGGCTGCTCGGCGGCGGCCTCACCCTGGCCGCCGCGGCCCAGGCCGGGGCATGGCTCCTGCTGTACCCCCTGGGTGGCCTGGACAAGCTGACCGCGCTCGACCCCGGCTCCGCCGTCACGAGCCGCCAACAGTTGCTGTGGGAACCCGAGCGGCTCCCGTCCTGGTGGTACCTGGCCCTACCCTCACCACACGCCAACACCCCCTTCGACCTCGCCCACACCCTCGGCTCAGCCATGGCGATCCTGGGCGCTGCACTCCTGCTGACCCGCATGCAGGTACTCGCCCGCGCACTGCGACCGATCGCCGTCCTGGGTGGCATGACCCTGACCCTGTACACCGGGCACCTGATCCTCCTCGCCTCAGGCGTTCTGGAGGACAACGCACTGGGGCTGTACCTGCTGATGGCCGGGACAGCTCTGGTCTTCGCGATGACCTGGGCACGCCACCACGAACAAGGGCCCCTGGAACGCCTCATCGCGCAGATCGCCAGCCGGACCCGCCGCGCCGTCGCTGATCGACTCACACCCATGACCACACAAAACACCTGACCAGCGACCCGGGAAGCTGGAGGGACAGGCACACACGCTGCGCGACACCCCGCCCCCCACTCCCGGATCACCTCAGCGGCGATCCGGACCGCGGCCACCGCGCACCCCGCCCCGACCAACACCCCGCCCGCCCACGGCTGCCCGGCCTGAACGGTCAACCAACCACCCGCCAGCCCGGCGAAGGCACCGACCAGCAGGATCAATGTCGTCCGCTGAGTCCCCGACGGCAGACCACCACCGTCCTGCTCACCTGTGTCCTGCCCCCGCCACCGGGGAACGGATCGTCGAGCGGTACGCGGTGCGTTGGTCGGCTTTTCGCTGGAAGCTACGGCAGGGCCAACTCGTCCGGGTCAGCTGAGCTGGCGGCCGGCTCAGCTGGAGTGTTCCTGCCCCGCAGCCGGAGCAGCGCTGGGACCAGCGATAGGGCCAGCAGCACCAGTGCCCACATGAAGGTCGACGCGTATGCGTCGGCGATGGGTGGGGCGAGTAGTTGGCGCACCTGCTGGGGCAGGTCCTGCATCGCGGTGGCGGCCGACGGCTCGGTCCCGGGTGTCTGCGCCTGTAGCTGCGCGACGCCCGGCGCGAGTCGGTCCTTGACCTCGTTGAACAGGATCACCGACAGCATCGCGGTCCCGATCGACGCGGCGACCTGCTGGATGATGCTCAGGCTCGTCGACGCGCGGGCGACGTCCTGCTGCCGCAGCGTCTTCAGTGCGATCGACATGTTCGGCATTCCCACCATGGCCATACCGAGCCCCACCACGAACAGTGCCACGCCGATCGCCCAGTACGACGTGATGTCGGCGAGCTGGGTGAACACCACCATTGCGCCGGCGATTACCACAATGCCCAGGGGCACGAGCCGTGCCGCGTGGCCGCGGTCGACGAGCCGCCCGCAGATCGGCATCATGACCATCAAGCCGACACCCTGCGGCGCGACCAGCAGTCCTGCGTTCAGCGCGCTCTCGGCCCGCACTTGCTGGAAGTACAGCGGGAACAGCAACATGGTGCCGAAGAACGCGATCATGAACAGTGCCATCGTGGCCGTCGCGATCGAGACGTCCCGGTTGCGGAACAGCTGCAGGTCGATCAGTGCGTGCGGTGTGCGTGCCGCGTGCCACAGGAACGCGATCACCAGGACGGCGCCTGCGCCGGCGGGCAGGTATACCTCGGGGTGCGCGAAGCCCTCGTGCGCGGGCACCTGGGCCAGGCCGTAGATCAGCGCAGCCAGGCCTGGCGGGAGGAGGAACAGGCCGAGCACGTCGAGTTGCTCCGTCGGACGCGGCTCGTCGCCGGGGAGGATGCGTGCGCCGAGGATGAGCGTCAGGATGCCGATCGGGACGTTCAGGTAGAAGATCGCGCGCCACGACACGTCATCGACGAGCCAGCCGCCGAGGACGGGGCCGATGATCGGGCCGAGCTGCATCGCAATGCCGAGCACGGCCATCACCCGGCCGATCCGGCCGGCCCCGGCCGCGTTGGTCAGGATCGTCATACTGAGCGGCACCAGCATGCCGCCGCCGAGCCCCTGCAAGACCCGGAACAAGATCAGCGATTCGGCCGACCAGGCGGTGCCGGCCAGTGCTGAGCCAGCGATGAACAGGAACACCGCGGTGAGGTAGATCCGCTTGGTGCCGAACCGGTCCGCCGCCCAGCCGGACAGCGGGATCACGGTGGACAGTGCCAGCGTGTAGCCGGTCGCCACCCATTGCATGGTGTCGAGCGTGGTGTCGAATTCGATGATCAGCCGGTTGAGCGCGACATTTACCACGGTGATGTCGAGCATCGCCATGATCGCGCCGAGCACGATCACGCCGCCGATCGCGAGGATTCTCCGGTCAAGTTTCTCTGATGCGTTCGCCGCCGCTCCCGCGGCGTGCGTCGGAGTCGTTGGTTGCGTCAAAGCTCTTCCCCTTGCTGAGGTTCCAGCACCAACTTCAACGCAGCCTGGACCACCCGGTCGGCGACCACGGGAATCCCGAGACTTCTCAGCTTCCCGCTGCCACCAGGCTTGGGGATCTTCCGTTCTCGCACGGGCAAGGGCCGGAACGAATCGGTCTTCACCGCGATCCGGGGATCCTCCAGGAACCCGGGCACCCCCACGGACTCCTCGACACGGGCGACCGTCCAGCCGTCCACGCCCGGTGTGTTCGCACCATGGTTGCCCGCCACCCGATCAAACGCCACGATCAACGTCGCCGGGTCATGCACGAAGTTGAACAGGTCGTCGAACCTGCGGCCAGGATCAGCCGCCGCCCAACGGTGAAGCTTGGCCTGCATCTCCGATACCCACCGATACGGACCCGGTGGGCCGTCCGGCGCAGCGCCGGCATTCACCGGCGCGTCTTTCGACATTGCAGCATCCATCCCTTCTCGCCTCCGCTGCCGCCCTTCCCCATGCGACCGGCTCTCCCGGTCTCGGAGTACTACGACGGCTCCGCCCCACCTCGACCCGATCGACGGACGGTGCGTCCAGCCCGAACTCACGGCGCTGGCCGCGTCGGGGCCGGGCAGGCCCGAGATGGTTCCCGCGTTCACTGTGATTCGCTCGGCGAAGGAGGAGCCCAGCTCTATCCCCTGCGGCATCGCCACGGCTACCCCGCAGCACTTCACCGTGGCCTCCCGGACCGCCACCCACATGACTCCCCGGAAGTTGCCCGGTCCGGCCCTTCCGGGCCAGGCCAGGTGCGCACCGCGCCCAGCCCATATCCGCCAGATTTGAGCTGGTTTACCGTTCGAGGGACGTAATCACGCTGGTTCCTCGCATACTCCTCTCCGCCACGCTCGCCGAACCCGCGTCATCTGGCGATACCGGCGCGTCCCGGCTTTGTCAGGGCTGCTCCCACCTCCCCGGCACCTCCCGGATCAGCTGCCCTCAGCTTCGCCGCCCTGCTGCGACAGGCCGGCGGTGGAAGGTCTCTCACCTCCACTCGAATCAACAGCGCCTCGCGGCGCACGTGGGTCCAGGACAGGCCGACGACATCGACGACCTTGGTCTCCAGTTGTGGGTCGGTGGAGAACCGGAACGACCCGGCCCGCCAGGGCTGGATCCCGTAGTCGCGCCAGATCGTGGCCACCGCGTGGTCGGAGATCTTCAGATGCCGGGCCAGCAGCCGGGTCGACCAGTGCGTGATGCCGTACTTCTTCGGCGGCGGGGTCAACGTCGCGGTCAGCACCCCCGACCGGTCGATCTGTCGGGGCCGGCCCGACCGGTCCTCGTCCTGTAACCCCTTGATGCCCTTGGCCTGGTACCGGCCCCGCCACGCGATCACGGTCGGGCGGGACACCCCGACCCGCTCGGCGATCGCCGTGTTCGACAGCCCGTCCGCGGCCAGCAACACGATCCGCGCCCGCTGCGCCAACCCCGCACGCACGCTGGAGGACCGGGTCAGCCGCCCCAACTCCTCCCGATCGCCCTCACGCAGCAGCAGCACCGGGGCTGGACGATTCGCCATACCGCCATCGTCCCAATTCTCCAAGTGTCAAACAACTACCGACGCGGAGCGCTAGGACGGCAACGACCACGTATAGGCCGTGTACACGCCAGAAGGCACCAGGAACAGAGCCGGCCAGCGGCATACGACGAGGCGCTTCTACGGCTCCCTCGCCCGGTTTCGGGTGCTTGGTGTGCTCAGCCGATGCGTGGCAGGAGCCAGGCCTTGGCCCTCCGGGCACATACTGGGTGTCATGACGCCGACCGGGTACGCCCAGCGCCGGCCGTACGTCGTCCCGGCCCGCCTGGACGACCTCGACGGTCCGGTGCACGGTGTCGTGGAGCTACCCACGCACCTGGGGTGGACCGGTCGGCGCAGCTACGACCTGGACGATCCCGCCGACGTCGCGGTGCTGTACGAGCGGATCATCGTCGAGGCCGCCAGCCCCGACGACCTCGCCCTGCTCGCCGCGCCCACGGTGCGGGCGCTCTGGTCGCGGCTCTTCCTACCAGCCCCCGTTCGTGACCTGTGGCAGGCACGGTTCCCCGAACTGACCAGAGCCGCCTGAGCCGTGCACCCCTTCCATGAACGCCTGGCCCGCGTCGGCCTGGCTGCCCTGTCGGACTACGGCTTCGCCCTCGCCGGCGGCTACGCCGTGCAAGCCCACGGCCTAGTCTCGCGGCCATCCGAGGACGTCGACCTGTTCACCACCATGGACGCCGAAGCCACCTTCCCCGCCGCGGTGGCCGCCGCCGTCACCGCCTACCGCCAGAACGGGCTGACCGTGGAGGTCCTCGTCGACTCCCCCGGGTTCGCCCGGCTCTCGGTCACCGACCCGGAACAGCACCTCAGCGCGAAGGTCGAGTTGGGCATCGACTGGCGCCAGCACTCCCCCACCACCCTGGCGATCGGCCCCGTCCTCGACCAGGACGACGCCGTCGCCAACAAGGTCAACGCCCTGTACTCCCGCGCCCAAGCCCGCGACTACATCGACGTCCACGCCGCCCTGGCTTCCGGCCGCTATGCCGGACCCGACCTGCTCCGCCTGGCCACCGAACACGACCCCGGCTTCGACCCGACCGTGTTCGCCGACGCGCTCCAGGCGATCCGGCGCCTCCCTGACGCCGAATTCACGGCCTACGGACTCACCCACGACCAGATCAAGACCTTGGTCGAATCACTGACCAACTGGGCCGAAACGATCACCACCACGGAGTAGCCGCTTCACTCGCCGTCCCTGCGCCAGCCAGCCCCTCTGCGGCACGATCCGACTCCGACCCTAGATCCCGGTTCTGACGATGCCGCACAATCAACGGCGAAAGTCAGTCAGCGTTTGGACAGGAGTCGCGTGGCAGAACGACCAGCGTCGGCGACCTCCGACAGCTCCCGGCCAGCCATCCCCCGGACCGGCGCCGTGGACGTCGTCGCAGCGCTGGTCCTCGTGGTCCTGCTCGGCGCGGCCAGCTGGGCGGTGACCGGGGTGATCGCCGACGCCTATCACCGCCGGGTCGGACCCACGCCCTGGTGGTGGCACTACACATCCTGGCTCTGGCCGATCCCCGCGATCGCCAAGCTGCTACGCCGACGTCGCCCCACCGGCCGCGCCCATCCACCACGGCGGCGGACAGCCCATCCGCCACGGCGGCGGACAGCCCATCCCGACGGGCCGGACGACCAGACCCCGCGATGGTGGCGTCCCCTCCGGCCGGAAGACCCGGCCGAAGTGTTCTGGTGGCGCCGGCTCCACCACCACGCCCAGGCCCTGACCCACGCCCTCAACGACGAACTGGCCCACGGACCCGCGCAGGACGTCGCCTGGCGGGTATCGGCGCACCGGCACCATCGACTACGGCGCCGCGAGGTCCAGGACTGCCTGTGCTTCACCTGGGGCAACGGCCCCCAGATCGAGATCTACCAGCCCATCCGACATCGCCGCTTCGGCACCCACGACTGGGTCGATGACCAGCCACCCCACACCGCCGCCGACCAACTCCGCCAACAGGTCCACCAAGTCCACGCCGATGGCCTGCTCAGCCCACCGTGACGCACTGACCTCCGATCGGGGCGAGCCAGCAGGTCAAGGTACGCGGTCACGACCCCGACGCCGCACGCGGTGAACCTCAACAATGGCCGGTCAGGACCAGCAACGGCTGCCCGACCGGGCTCTCCCACCGGCCGAGAGTCCACCACGGCTCCTGCCCGACCCGCGGTGGGAGAGGCTGGACGATCACCCGTGCCCTCGACCGCCGCCACATCGCGACGGCATCGGCGCCGTCACACCACTGCAAGAGCCCGCCGCCGAACCAGTGGGCCACCACCGGAACGCCGCCGGCCACCAGGTCATCCCCCACGCGACGACTCATCCGGGTCATACGCCGCGAGAACACCGTCCCATCCGGCCCCCGCAGCTGCCCACCCTCCACAGCGGGCCACTGCCCCCCACCCAGATCGATCACCACCACATGATGCCTCCACCACACCCCCAGCCCGTCTCTCCGCAGCGGCTGTGGCACACGGGAGTAGGAGGGAATCGCTACCGCGGTATCGCGCCTCCCCCAGCCTGGCTGCTACCTCCGGTCCACCGGCCGCCGCAGGTACACGACCTCCACGGCGATCAAGGCAGCCCCGGCAACCGCACAGGGAGCGGCCAGCAGCTGGATCCACCCGTGCCCCTGCAGGCCCGCGGCCAGGCGGACGGCGTCGACGAGCAACACCACCGGAGCCAGGACAAGTACGGTGGCCTGACCACCGTTCATGTCCCGCAGCGGCCGCCGGGGACGTCGCCGCCAACGCGGGCGACGTCGCGCCAGCCGCTCACGGTCCTCCACGTCCTGGCGGGTCAGGATGCCCGGGACACGGGTGCGCGGCTGGACCACCTCCGGGTCCTTCTCGTCCAACCCCAAGCCTCCCCTGGTCTTTCCCCCCGCCCCCGCCGTACGGGTGAGCGGCTACCGCCACAGCGCTCTCATGACCCGATTCAGCAGCCCTCGTAGTCGAGCCGCGGTCCGCTCGGTGAAGGAGACTCGTGCCGGCACCAGGCGGACCGGCGCGAGCACGTCGGTGAGAGCCTCCAAGAGGCCATCGTCTGCGCGGACGGCGATGCAGTCGGCCTGGTCCGACAAGTGGACGGGGGCTCCATCGGTCGACCAGAAGGTGGCGTCCAGGGCTTCCGGCACGAAGGTCACGAAGTCCGCCCAGACCTGCGGATCGCGCACGTCTTGCACACCCGTCTGCTCGTAGAACGGATCACGCCTCGACGCCGGGACGAATCGCTCGCGCAACCGGGTTGCCGCCGCCACCACCTCCGGCGCCCAAGTCTCGGCAACAGACCAGGGGATGTCGCACTCCCCCCGCACCAGCACCGGACGCAGGCTCTGCAACACCACCCGACACGCCGCAGCGCGCTCGTCATCGTTCAGCCCGTCGGTGTCCACGACGTACCAGGCCGGCGATTCAGAGCCCATCACACCCCTCCCAGTTGCCAGCCGCGGCGTCCGAGCTGTGGTCTGTCGGCGCCTCGAACGGCCGCGCCGGCGCGATGCGGCATCGACAGCTCCGAGCACGCCCGGCCCGACGTCCATGTCCTCGCAGGCCACCAATTCCACGGGGCTCAGTCCGACCACGCGCACCTGTCACCAGGTGAACCGTTCCCGGCACACCCCGGTCGACGGGCGCTGGCTCCGGTCTGATTCGAGGAGGCATTCGGCGCAGTCGGTGACGTCGTCCCGCCACGGTTGGGGATGGGCATGCACCACGTGCCGACACACGGGGCACCGGCTCAGACTCCCGTCCAGGACGGGGCGCAGGCGTTGAGAGGTCTGGGGGCCGGCGGCTGCGGGGATCTCGACAGCCAGCAGGCCGGGATCGATCACTGCTCCCGGATTGGCGGCCCGGATCGCCGCCGCGATCTGCCGCAGCTCGCTCAGACGCGCGGCGTCGACGACCCGCCACCCGCCCCGCCAGCGCAGATGCCAGCCCAGGTTCCCGTTCTTGGTCAACTGCACGACCGCGGCCAGCGGGACGTCGACGGCCGCGGTCCAGCCGATCAGCCGCAATCGTCCGTCCCGCAGCAGTTCCAGCCGGCGGGGCACCCTGATCGCGAAGACCCACACCATCACCGCCGCGGCCAGCATCCCCACAAAGTCCATCCAGGGGCCGCCGGTCTGCCTCGCGCCGGGGACCCGCACCCCCAACAGGTCCCCACCCGTCAGCACCATCACCACCAACGGCACGACCGGCACCAGGTAGATCAGCGGCCAACTCCCCCGGCACACCACCACCGGGACCTCATCCCCCGCGCCGGTGGCCACGCGCGGAGTCTGACATACGCCCCGCCTCCACACCGGGCCGCCCCAGCATTCCCCAGCCGGTTCAGCGGGTCCGCCGGAAGCCAACCGCTCGACGACTCCCCGACATGACCCACAGCCGCACCCGTCGCCGGGCCGGGTGGAGGACACCCGCAGCCAAGCAGACATCGCGATCTCCCTGGGGCACCGGTCCGGACCGTTACGCGGGTGGCGGGGCCAACACCGTCGGCGACAGCCGGGAGCCAGGGACAGCCACCACCGTCACGGGGCCCGCGTAGTCGCCGCCCACTACCCGTTCCAACCCCGCGGCTTCACCGTCGAGGTAGCGCTGAGGAGAGGTTTGGCGGGCGCAGGACCTCTGCGATGGACACTAACTTGAGCCAGTCGGGACTTCTCTACGAGTTCAAGGCGCCGGCCAGACCACGATGCCGCGCCCTTGACAAGAGTCTGGCCGGACGTCGGTGGTCCGAACGGGTCGAACTGGCGCCTTTAGCTCGCTCTGACGGTCGGCTTGGCCGATGTCACGGCAGTGACGTTCGCGCAGCCCTCCCCCGCCCCGGGCTGGTACCCCGACCCTACTCATCCGGGACTCCTGCGCTGGTTCGACGGCACCACCTGGACGGAGCAGACCCTTCCCGTCGCACCAGGGCAGCCCGCGGCATCGGGGCAGGTCGCGGCTGCCGCGCCTGTGATGTCCGGGCCTGCTGGGGCACCGCTGCGATCGGGGGTCGGGCTATCGGTGGTACCGGGCGGCTCGATCACCCCGTGGAGCGCCCAACCAGTTCCGCCGGCGGCCTGGCAAACACCGCGCCGGGTAGGCGCTGCGCCGAGCGACCCGGCGCACTGGCTACTGCCGCTCGGGCGCACCTGGCAGTCGATCGTCGCCGGCTACGTGGCCCTGTTCGCGACGGTCCTGTGGTTCCTCGGCCCGGTCGCGCTCGGCTTCGGGATCGCGGCGTTACGGGCCTCTGCCGCGGGGCGGGGGCACGGGCGGGTCCGGGCCTGGTTCGCTGTCATCGTCGGGACCCTGGCGACCGTCGTCCTCGTGCTCGCCATCCTCGCC
Source organism: Kineosporiaceae bacterium (assembly GCA_035719045.1). Lineage (GTDB taxonomy): Bacteria > Actinomycetota > Actinomycetes > Actinomycetales > Kineosporiaceae > DASTGO01. Next base: position 38,518 of record DASTGO010000409.1, read on the forward strand.
CGGCTGTGAGTCGGTATGACCAGCCAGCAGCTGTGACGTCGTCGGCGGGAGTCGGCAGCTTCAGGCCCACATGACGGCCGAACTCACATCTGGCGGAACTTTGCGATGATCATGCCCTTCCGGACAGGCCCGTTGCCAGGCGACCGCCCGGAACGGTGCAGGTCGGCCGACCGCTGCTCGTTGATGCCGACCAACACCCGCCACGCTGTCGCCGGGGAGGCCACCGGGCCGTGCAGCGCGGGCTGATCGGCAGGGGCGGGGATGTCGGCGATCGCCTCACCGCCGTCGGCGAGCATCACCGCCACGTCGACCAGCACCTGCCCCGGATCATGCCCGCCGCCACGGCGACGAAGCCCGTCCATGGCAGCGCAGCACTCCGCCCGCAACCCGGTCCGCTCGGCCAGCTTCCGCAGCAGCGCGTTCCCGACGGTGCCGGCGCCTAGCGACCGGCCGACGCGGCCACGACCCACTTGACCAGCGGTCAAATAGCGCCGCCGTCGGCCGGGGACCAGTCAAGTGGTCCCCAGAGTCAAGGAGGATCACCATCAGCATGCTGAACAAGCCACTGACCTACGGTTTTGCCAGTCGGGACGGCGGGATTTGAACCCACGACCCCTTGACCCCCAGCGCGGGGCGAAGTCCGTCGGCCTGACCTCCGGCCAGCCCGGCCCGTCCCAGACCAGGCCCACCAGCCAGGCTGCCAGAGGCGCCGGCAAAGGCGGCGACGCGGAGCAGGCCCGCGCATACAGGCCCATGAGGTCATGCAGGTCCTGACCGATGACCCCAGAGGAGTCGTCCAGGTACCGCAACCCCCGTGTCACCCGGTCCACCGCCTTGCGCAGGACCGGCACCAGCGTCCGCACCTGCACCGGATCATCGACGGTGAGGGTCTTCTTGGCGACGGCGGTGACCAGGCTGGTGGCCTGGGAGTACTCGGGTGCCCGTGGTAGGGGGGCGGCGCCGGTCCCAACGCAGCCCGCCGACCAGCCCCGGCAGCGAAAACCGGTGACACCCCGCTTCGGGGGACGGCCTCGGTTTCGTGGGCGGTCGCCGCGGGACGCCGTCATCTTCTGCTCCCGTCGGCCCCTCATGCCGCAGTCCCGGTGCCCAGGGCATCGTCCGTACGTGGCCGGTAGCCGTGGAACATGGTCATAGGCCGGCGATGTAGTGGTAGTTCCCCGCGCCGGCCGTGGCTTCCGCCCCCGGACGCGGTCGTGGTCGTGGTCGACGGCCGCCCCGGGCCGCTGAGCGGTCTGGCCGGGCACGCGGGTGCAGCGCTGCCTGGTCCACGTCCAACGCGACGTCCGCCACCACCTGACCAACCCGTCCTGTACCCCCGGCCTGGACGCCACCAACAAGATCGAAGGCGGGGTCACGCCTGTCTCCGCGCCGTTCTGCGCACCCACCGCGGCATGCCCACTCGCCGCCGCCGAGCCGTCGACTGGTGGTGTCGTCAGCACGCCGAGAACCCCACACCGCCGGCCGACCTCGCACGTCAGCCGCTCACCAACACCCCAGAACCAGCAACCAGACCGGAGCACCCGGACGAGCACGGCCAGCCCGCCAGCTACGACACCGCACTAACCGCTGAGGAAGGCCTGTGGACCCGCGAGGGCTGGGCAGGACGGTCATGACACACCCGGGGCGGACACACTTTTGGGGGCTATAGCCCACTTTTTGGCCTATAGCCCCGTCCTGAGCCGTCAACATTCTGTCAACAAACGATCTAGAGGCCGGTTCCGGCGATCTCGGAACCGGCCTCTGACCTGCTGCTTCGCGGTGGGCGATACTGGGATCGAACCAGTGGCCTCCTCGGTGTGAACGAGGCGCTCTCCCGCTGAGCTAATCGCCCGCGTCCCGACGCTGTCGCAACGGGACTCCCGGATCCTAGCGAACGTCGGGCCGTCGAGACCAATC